>CALFRH010000695.1 GCA_937919225.1 uncultured Parvularcula sp. | reverse complement strand
TCGAAATAATCTCCGACATTGGGGGGATAGGATTGATCGTTCATCTGTCGCACCCAGACAACAATTGTCAGTCCCTCTTTGAAGCGGGCGTTCAGTAGGTCATGGTTACCCGTTTGCCCAATGACGATCAGTGCATCGACTTTCCCGCAAGATAGAAGGCGTCGCTGGGAAATACTGCCAGACGTACTGGGCAGTGAGACGATCACATCATAGCCATACTCTGTCGCCGCTGTGGTCACGCTCGCGATGATCTCTGTAAAGAATGGGTCATGGACAGTGTGCCCCTCTTGGCCAGCAAGGGGAATTACAAGCCCAAGGGAGCCAGATGATTGTCGCCGAAGATTGGAGGCGTGCGCATTGACATTATACCCTACGTCCCGGCTGATCTCGAGAATACGTTCTCGTGTCTTCTCGCTCATGCGCCCCGAGCCGGACAGACCCCGTGAGACTGTCGATAGCGATACGCCTGCAAGCTTCGCAATTTGCTCCATTTTCACTTTATCGTTCGACACGACATGTACCTCACATCCGCAGGGAAGCGATTATAGGGGTAAGAGCTAAATCATGGCACAATACATACTAGTGTGGGATTTGACTACGTTTATGGTGAGATCGCCAAGCGATTGAGGGCGTCCATATTTGCGAGACCTTGGGGCAGCTTGGCTGTACTCTTGGGCGAGTGAAAGTCTCGCGGACAGTGCCCGTGGCGCAATGGCAATTGCTCGCAAAGAGCGTGCATGTGTAGGTCCCCAGCGTCGACTTTTGACGTTCCGTGTCGATGGTCCAGACGTGCTTCATTTTTCAAAAAAATGTTGTCGCAGATGTGGCCAATTTGCGATTTTCCCGCCGGAGGCTTTTATTTTCGGCTGGGGGTATTGGTTGCTGTTACCACTTCCTGAGGGGATCACCGCCAATGATCAGTATAAATTTTTTCCATGGGTTGCCTACGAAAAGGCGATTTGGCGTTCCAGTTGGCTATGGCAGAAAAATAATCCAGTGGATTGGTCTCAGGTTGAGAAAATTTCGCCATGGGCAAGTCCTATTTCCTTTTGGAGACACTCAAATAAAAGAGCCCCGGTCCTGGGATCGGGGCTCTTTAACTTTATTGTTGGCGATAAGAGGATGAAGGATTAAAACTCCGCCCAATCATCATCGCTATCCGTACCATCTATTTTGATCGCAGCGTTTCCGTTGGTGGCGGCAAAACTCGCTACCCGTTGTTGCTGCTCCACGACACCCGGGTTTGACGCCTGGGGGATGGGGGCGGCGCCCGCATCGCCGGTAGAGAAATGGCTCACCATACGGATAAGCTCATTGGCCTCTTGCTTCAGCGCGTGGGAGGCGGCGGTGGACTGCTCCACCATTGCCGCGTTTTGTTGGGTGACCTGATCCATCTGGTTCACAGCTGAGTTGATTTCGCCCAGACCGCGCGACTGCTCCTCGGCAGAGGAGGCGATGTTCGAGACCAGCTGGCTGACCTCCGCCACGCGCTCAACAATGTTGCCAAGGGCGGAGCCGGCCTTGCCGACGAGGTCCACACCAGAATCCACATGCTGAGTACTGGCGGAGATGAGTTGCTTAATCTCTTTCGCCGCATCGGAGGACCGTTGGGCGAGCGCCCGCACCTCAGAGGCGACCACCGCGAATCCGCGACCGGCTTCACCAGCCCGTGCGGCTTCCACCCCGGCATTAAGGGCAAGGAGGTTCGTCTGGAAGGCGATTTCATCGATCACGCTGATGATTTGATTGATCTCGCCGGACGAGCGTTCAATCTCGCTCATCGCGCTTACCGCCTCCCGGACGATCTCACCACTCTCAGTGGCTTCGTTACGGGCGTTGCCAACAATATCGTAAGCGTGCTTAGCGGCACCAGCGGTTTCATTCACCGCGGTTGTTGCTTGGTTGAGCGCGGCGGCTGTTTCCTCGAGCGAAGCCGCTTGATTTTCAGTCCGTTTGGAGAGGTCGTCAGCGGCTTGGCTGATTTCGTTCACGCCCCGTTCAATACCGTTGGCATTGTTGACCACGGTGGACATCACATCCCGCAGCTGGGTCACCGCGGCGTTAAAGTCCATTCGCAGCTGTTTGTACTCGCCAGGGAACTCTTGCTCGATATTGGCTGTCAGATTGCCCACGGACAGTTTCTGGAGGCCGTCAGCGAGCGTCTGTACCACTTGCTCCTGCTCGGCGGCGTGCGCCTTGCGTTCTTCTTCCACTGCACGCCGGTCAAGTTCAGCTTGCGTTACATCGGAAGCAAACTTAACAACCTTATACGGATTACCATTGAGATCGAGCACGGGGTGATAAGACGCCATAATCCAAACGTCACGGTCACCTTTTGCTTGACGTTTGAAGGTGCCATCGCGGTACTCCCCACGTCTTAGGCCATCCCAAAACTGACGATATTCCTCTGACTTTCCGTAATCCTCTTCGACGAATAGAGCGTGCTTTTTGCCGACGATTTCGTCTTTGAGATACCCCATAGCGTCGAGGAAATTTTGGTTGGCGTCGATGATCGTGCCGTCCAATTCAAACTCGATGACCGCTTGAGACCGGGCAATCGCATCGATTTTCGAGAAGTTCTCGTTGCTGTCGATTTCCTGTTGGGTGATGTCCGAAGCGAACTTTACGACCTTGAAGACCTTGCCGTTCGCGTCGATGATGGGGTTATAGATCGCGTGGATCCAAACCTCTTTACCGCCGCGGCCGATCCGCTTGAATTTCTCGGCGGCCGCTTCGCCTTGGCCAAGCCTATCCCAGAATTCGCGATACTCATTAGACATCGCATATTTCTGATCAACGAACATGCTGTGGTGCTGTCCAATGACGTCGCTGGCACGATAGCCCATGGTGGCAAGGAAGTTCTCGTTGGCGTTGAGAATTCGGCCGTCAACGTCGAACTCAATCACAGCTTGAGCTTTGTTAAGAGCGCTCAAGATGCCGGAGTTCGTTCGTGCCTCCGTCACATCATCCCATTCAAGGACGTTACCGACATAGTTGCCCTTTCCGTCGAAGACACCGCTAACGCTGAGGGCAAATTTCAGATCACCCACCGTGATATCTGTCCGATAGGGAAGGTTCTTAGGGTCGGAAAGCAATTGGCGCTGGTGATTGGGGTTTTTGTGGAACATATCAATGCAGGTTCCAATGATTTGATCCCCATTAAAGGTCGGCCATAGTTTCCGGAAAGCATCAGCATGGGTACTGAGCATTGCTCGTGTTGAATCGTTCACATACGTGACTTGGAAGTCGCGATCGATCATCATCATGGCGATGGATGATCCACCAAAGGCCGCACTTTTGAAGAGAGCCTCTCGGCCTTTCTCCTCGGCCTCGGTGATATCGGCGGCAAACTTCACAACTTTAAACGGTTTGCCATTGCCATCGAGAACAGGGTTGTAGCTCGCCTGGATCCAGACTTCGTTCCCCGTCTTATCATATCTAAGGAACTTACCATCCTTGACCTCACCGCGCCCGAGGGACTCCCAAAAGCCTTGATAATCAACGCTTTCGGCAAATGATGGGTCAACGAACATCCGATGATGGCGCCCGGCAATTTCGTCGAGGCGGTAGCCCATCGCCTTCAGGAAATTCTGATTCGCATTGATGATCTTACCGTCAAGGTCGAATTCAATGATCGCCTGAGATGCATCGAGCGCCTCCAGCATACTCACATTCGTCCGTGTTTCCGTGACATCGTCCCACTCAAGGGTGTTGCCAACATACTCGCCATGTTGATCAAAAACACCGGTGACATGGAGTGAGATGCGCAGATCACCCAATGAAATGTCAGTTGTGTAGGGAAGGTTAGATGGGTCGGATAGAATCTTCCGCTGATGGCCCGGATTCTTATGGAAGATATCAATATTCGTACCAACCATATTATCAGGATTGAAGCTTGGCCACATTTCCCGAAATGCGTCGGCATGTTTGCCTAGCAGGGCGACTGTTGCCTCATTAATGAAGGTGACGTTGAAATCACGATCCACCATCATCATGGCTTTAGAAGCGCCTTCAAACGCTGACCCTTTGAAGACGGCCGTCCGGGTGGTTTCTACGCCTGCTTTGAGATTTGACGCTACATCTTTCAACGTTGTGGCAATCGCGCCGATTTCATCGGTACGGCCGTCGTTCTCAATCTCGACATTGTAGTCGCCTTCGCCAATTTGAACCATCGTGTTTCGAAGGGACTCAAGAGGTGATGAGATTATCCGCACCGAGTAAATGGTAGCCCCCATCGTTACCGCGATGAAGAAAATGCCCATCCCCAAGGTGATGAAAAGCTGACGTCCAGCCACACTCGCAACACTGGCCGCGTCGCTACGCATGCCGTCCACCAATCGGGATTGAACCTGATACATCTCATCGATGCGTGCGGTTGCTGTCGCAAACCACACGCTGCCGCTTGTGTTCAGAGGCGTGGCTCGAAGAGCGTTTTGATCCGCTTCAGACCGTAAGTTGCGTACCTTGGTTTCTGCACTACCGGTGATGAGCCCATTAATGAGCCTTGCTTGCGTTGGCTTTGCCGAGGCTTCCGCTTCGGTGAGCAAGGCATCTTGCTGTGCGCCGAGGGATGCGAACCGTTTGTAGACAGTGTTATTAAAATTTCCTGCTCCAAAGCCAGCAGCGCCCATTGCACGTTCAAGGCCGGCCTTCTCTTTTGCCCTGTCGACGTATAGGTAGCTTGCGACGGAAGGAGCGATATTTGTAGGTGCTTGTTCCGTGAGGTTCGAACCAGACCATGTCATCAAATTATCGATGATATCGGTGTAGAACTTCGCAACTTCAGGGACTGAAGCAGATTGATCTGTAACTTGATTTCGAAAATTCCGTAGACGGTCAAGATTTGCTTTAATCGGTGCAAATTTTTCGCCGTGGATGGCCCGACCATCTGTTACAGTGGCAGCAAGATTTTGAATCGCCGCATCGACATCTTGGCGATGACGGGAAAGATCGTTGGCAAAGCTCTTCCCACGACTACTGATAAAGCCTGCAGATGCTCCGCGTTCCCGTTGCATTTCGTGAACAAGGTTAGAAATATCGCTTGCCAGCGCCACATCCTTTACGAATGTGTTTGCCATTGATCGTTCAACCCAAGACGAGTGAATAGTATTCACCGCCATGATGGTCAGGAGGACAAGTGGAATGGCCGCAATGATTAACAGTCGGTATTTAAGAGACATGAGTTCAGCCCCGGTTATCGTTCTCTCCCGCAGGACTATATAAAATGCCTATTGAAATATGGTTTATAGGATCGGGATTGACTGCTGATATTTGGCGTTTTTATTGTCGCGGGAGCGTTAATTCTGGCGCCAACAGATGGTCGGGAACCCGCTGATATACACAAGTTTTGATTGAGCTAATGATAATCTATGTCGTGGTTTGCGATACACCGTAGATGCGAAGGCGGTGGTGCTTCTTGCCTCTGAGCAGTGGACGCGATTGTGTTTTAGCGCGCGCCGACCCCACTTTACCCCTCTGCAAACAGATCAACGTCTCCGCTGGTTTCGTCAGACGCTGTGGTGTTAGAGGCAGGCTCAGGTCGATCAAGCCGCAGTGCGAGATCCCGTAAGGAGACCAGCGCCAAGGCTCGACTAACGTCAATCGACGCGTCTTCATCAGCATCCACAGCTAATTTCGCAACGAAGGCGTTAAGGTTCCAGAGAGTTTGCGTAAGAGCATCGAGCCGCTGCAGCTCAGTCACCGCATCGGTGTTCTCGGCTGTTTTGGCGACGAGCAGTTCACTTACGGTATCTTGCAACGTCTCACACGCACTGGCTGCCGATTGCATCTCGCTGCCGAGGCGTTCCATGACGTTTCTAAGGGGAACGGACTTAGGGGAAGAGGAGGGAGTGGTCATAAATAACGCCTAAAGGGGGCCTGTTACCCGAGAAATACACTGCTCAAGTGAAGCAGGGGTAAAGGGTTTTTTTAGGTAGTTATTCAACCCAAGTTCCATCCCTTTCTTAATAACGTCGGGGTTCTCTGTACCCGTAACAAGGATAAAGCCCAGTTTTTTGGTTTGCTTGTGCTCACGAATGGCTTTTAGCAATCCAAGCCCGTCCATTCCCGGCATCTCATAATCGCATAAAATCATATGCACCGGATTGCCCATAATCTTATCAAGGGCTTCCTTGCCATCGGTTGCATAGCTCACCTGTTTGATGCCAATCTCATAAAGAGAGTTCATCAAAATCCCACGACTCGTCGACATATCATCGACAATCATGATACGAATTGTTTCTCTTAACGCCACTTTCTCACTCCACCTTTGCTGAGGCCTCTTACCTCGCTCGGATCTCCCCTTGCTCTGATCCTAAATTGCTATACCGTCTTTTTGTACGTCGTGATGCCTTCACTCTGAAAGAGGCTCGATGCCGGCCCACTTAACCTTTCCGAATGACCAATAAATAAATATCCGTCCGGATTAAGTAGGGATGCATACTGACCCCAAATTTTGTCTTTCGTGGGATCGTCAAAGTAGATCACGACATTGCGACAAAAGATGATGTCAAACGGCCCTTTCATGGGCCAGTTTCCCATCAGGTTAAGGCGGTTAAATGTCACCATGCGACGAGGCTCTGGTCCCACTGTCCATTGTGGGTCGTCCTTGTCGCCGCCGCGGGTGAGAAATTTGTTCTTGAGCTCAGCCGGTACAAGGTCAATCGCCGCTTCTGGATAAACTCCGCCCTTGGCATGGCGTAGCACGAAGGGGTCAATATCCGTTGCGAGAACTTTAAAGTCCCTAGACAGCATATCAGACGCCATCCCCAATACAGTCATGGCGATGGAGTAGGGCTCTTGACCATTTGAACAGCCAGCGGACCAAATGCGAACGCGTCCACCTTCTCGTGCTCGCGCGATGAGGGGCGGCAGGACGTCCTCTTGCAAGGTTTTGAAATGATGAGGCTCCCGGAAGAACGATGTCACATTGGTGGTCAGGGCGGCCACCATGTTCAGCTGTTCATCGGCGCCGTCACGACTTTCAACCAGATCGCAATAATCGCTAAAGGATGTGAGGTGGAGAGCTTTGAGCCGCTTTGACAGTCGCGAGAAGGCAAGCGAACGCTTGTTATCGGTAATACAGATACCCGCTTCGCGATGGATGATGCTGGCAATCCGCTTGAACTCTTGGTCCGCCATCACAACGTCTTGCGTCGGGGCACGTTGGAGCTGCGCGCTCATTAAGCGGCTGCCACTTCAAGTGGGGGAAGGACACGGTCAAGTTCCACCAGCTGGATCATTCGATCCTCGATGGCAACAACCCCACGAACAAATTCTTTAGCCTGCTCAGAAGCAACATCAGGGGTGGGCTGAAGGTTTTCTTCTAGCAGGGTGAGGATGTCCGACACTTCATCCACCAAAAGCCCAACGACCTGATTGACCGTTTGGGCAACGATGATCACATGTCTGGCGGATGGTTCCACCGGCTCATAGCCAAGACGACCAGATAAATCGACAATCGGCAAGACGGCCCCACGAAGGTTGATTACTCCCCTGACATAGGTTGGGGAGTGGGGGAGGGGGGTTGCCGGTGTCCATCCTCTAATTTCCCGTACGGACATAATATCCATACAGTATTCTTGTTCGCCAATTCGAAAGGCGACCATTTCTTGAGTGTCGCTTTGCACGTCGAGCTGTTCAATCTCAGACATAAGCTCCTCCTGCGGCCGCAAGGCTCGCCTGGATCGGCGGAGGCGCGGCAATAGCTGTGGACAGAAGTGAATCAGGATCAAGGATCAAGGCGATGCGGCCGTCCCCAAGAATTGTGGCAGCGGCGACCCCGGGAACGTATCCGTAATTGTCTTCAAGGCCTTTGATGACCACCTGGCGTTGATCTTGGATATTATCGACAACAAGGGCAGTGAGCGTTCCGTCTTCGCTTTCGATAAGGATAATCACCTTACCAAGACAGTTTTCAAGGCGGTCGCGGTAGCCCAATGCGTGCCCGACATCGACCAATGGTACAAAACGATCACGGACAAAAATAACTGGCGAGTCACCACAAATCTCATGCATGTCGTCTGCCGACGGTTTGAGGGTCTCAACAATATCGTTGAGCGGAACCACCAGGGTTTGGTCGGCGACTCTGATGACCATTCCATCAAGGACCGCTAAGGTCAAAGGAAGGCTAATCGTAAAAGTACTGCCTTTACCAGGTTCGGAGGCAATAGAAATTCGTCCGCCGAGGGCTTGGATGGATCTTTTGACCACGTCCATACCGACGCCGCGACCGGACAAGTCCGACACGGATGATGCCGTCGAAAAGCCAGGCATGAAGAGGAGATTATCGATTTCACTGTCTGACAGCTCGGCATCAGCTGGAATGAGTTCTTTATCAATCGCAATTTGCTTCACCCGTTCCCGATTGATGCCAGCGCCGTCGTCGGCCACTTCGATCACCACACGGCCCGCCCGATGGGCGGCGGACAGGCGGACGGTGCCCTCATTCTCTTTCCCTGCGGCTTCGCGCTTCTCAGGGGTTTCAAGTCCGTGATCGACCGCATTGCGGATCATATGGGTGAGGGGGTCTGATAAGCGCTCAATGACGGTTTTATCGACCTCGGCGCTTTCGCCTTCTGTCTTAAGGCGGACGGATTTACCAGTTGCCGATGCCGCTTCCCGAACGATCCGCGACATGCGCTGGAACAAAGGTTTGACCGGCTGCGCCCGGATGGCCATCACGCTTTCTTGGATCTCGCGTGTCAGCTGTTTGAACTCTTCCAGGCCGTCTGCCACGCCTGAATGGGCGGCGGCACCGGATTCCTGGGCGCTTTGGGACAGCATGGCTTGATTGATGACCAGCTCGCCCACCAGGTTAATCAACCGGTCGACGCGGTCGAGGTCGACGCGGACGGTTGCCTTTGCTGGAGAGGCTGCTTGTTTCTTTTCCGCTCGTTTTTCCGTCGTTGGTTTCTTGGATTCAACGGCGGGTGTTGGTGTTGGCGCGGGGTCCGTACTGGTTGGGGCCGGGCTATCTTCTGCCTCGGCTACCGCCGGTTCGTCGCCAAGTGAGATCTCAGCGTCAAAGGCAATGGGGGTGAACCCCATTTCATCTGCTTCGCCGCCGTCGGGCGGTGTTTCGGATGAAGACGACTCTGACGTTTCCTCAGTAATTGTCAGTGTGCAATTGCCCTCAACAAACTCAAAAACCTCACGGATGGCTTCTTCCCCTTGGTCCGTTTCCAAGCGAATGGTCCAGTCGAGGTAGGCCCCCTCAGGATCAATTTCATCAAGGGCGGGGAGATTATCCGTATTACAAGATATTTCAGGTGCGCCTAAATCGTTCAACGCGCGGAAGAGAAGGGCTGTTTCATTGCCGTGGGCGTAGAGTGTCTTTTCGGCTTTGAACTCGATACGGAAAGTGGTTGCGCCACTATCCGCGTCGTCGTCATCGCCAAAATCAAGACTGATGGGTTGGAACCCCAGATCGTCTGCTGGAGCCTCGTCATCCGCCCCTTTGGGCTCTGGTTCCGCGGGTGCAGCCGCGCCGCCGGCGTTGCATAGCTCTTCAAGCTCTGCCAACAGCCCGTCTACGACGGCATTGTCGACGTCGGTTTCATCGCGGGCGGCGTGCACAAGGTCTGCAAGGATATCCCCACAGCGTAAGAAGACCCCCATAACATCAGGTGTAGGCTCTAATCGGCCAGCACGCACTTCGTCGAGGGTGGTTTCAAATTTATGGGCAAAACGGACGAGATCCTCAAGCGCGAATGCGCCGGCTCCTCCCTTGATAGAATGGACAGCGCGGAACACGGCGTTCACCGTTTCGTCGTCGCCTTCGCCGTCATTCATCGTGTTGAGGTCAGCTTCTAACGCCTCTAGGAGGTCGTCACACTCAAGGAAGAATGTCTCCCTAATTTCCGCCATTGCGTCCATGGAAATGCCCCTTCCCGCCTTCTCGTCTATGCCGCGACCCGGCGGATCGCGCTGACGAGTTTTTGTTCGTCAAAGGGTTTTACAATCCATCCTGTGGCACCGGCGTTCCGTGCACGCGTTTTTAGTTCCGCTGCGCTTTCGGTGGTGAGGACGAGGATAGGGACAGCGCGATGGTCGTCAGTCGCGCGGACCCCGTCAATGAAGCCAAAGCCGTCCATCCGCGGCATGTTAATGTCTGTAATCACGACATCAGGGGTGAGGGTCTCTAAGACCTCAAGCCCATGCACGCCATCCTCAGCAAGGTGGACATCGAAGCCTGCATTGGTAAGGGCAAGACGGAGCATGTCACGCATGGTCCGAGAGTCATCAACGGCAAGAACGGTGAGGGCCAAGGAATAGCTCCTATGCAGTAAGGGCGTCTTGAGAAACCCCAAGGCGCGTCAGGCCTTCAGTGAAGGCCGCTGATGAATGAGTGAGGGTGAGCGGATGTCCCGCGGCGCGCCAGCTTTGAGCGGCAGCCAACAAGACTTGTAAACACTGGGCCCCCAAATGATCGACACTGCTGGCATCGACGGACAGAGGGGCACCGGCATTTTCTTTGAGTACGGACGCAAGGGGCGTCGCCTCAGCCAAAGTGAGGGTGCGGGGCAGGGTGAGGGTACCGTCAGCAATCGTAGGGGCTTGGGTCATCCCGTCCTCCGCCAAATGAAAGGCGCTACACGCCCAGCCAACTGAAAAGTGGCTTTTTGTATTGTCAGACGTGTTTGTGCCTGATCATGATTAAGAATCGCTTACGTCGCCTGGTATGGCGCGCCGATCCTGACGCTAAAACAGTTCCACCTCGCCCGTGTCGGCCGGTGGTACCGGGGCAGGTGCGACCACCTCTCGAACGGCGGCGGTGCTGTCCAGCCATTTGAGTTTAGCCGCTCCGGTGGTGGGCCAGAACTTAACGCGACGCGCTTTGTCCCCGCCCACATCATGGGCCACAATGGGGATACCTTCTGCCCGCAGAAAGTGTTGAACGAAGGCGGCGTTTCGAGATCCTATATCGCCAAAGCCTTGCATCATCCGGGCACCGCCAAAGACCTTCGCCTGTAGGCTGCCCCGGTGCGCTCCCTCTCGGAGCAGCCCGTTGATCAGACATTCCATCGCATAGGCGCCAAATTTCTGGCTGCCTGTTTGGCTGTCATCGCCTTCGGGCAGAAGGAAATGGTTCATCCCCCCCATCCCAGTGGTGGGGTCCCATAGGCACGCGGCAATGCACGACCCTAAAATGGTTGAACAAATGGTGTTTGGATCCTTCGACACCGCGCAGTCACCCTGGATCACGTGCAGGACCCTTGGTTTCGGCGGTGAAGGGGAGGGGGGAATGGCGGCGGGTATGGTCATTATGCGGCCGGCCTCGCCGACCCTTTGTCACACGCCATTAGGGTGGCTCGCGCAATATTCCCCAGGGGGAGTTGTTTACTGACCGCGCCCCGTTCGAATGCGGCGCGCGGCATCCCGTACACAACGCAGGTGTCTTCATCCTGCCCGATGGTTGTCGCGCCAAGATCCTTAAGGGCTTTCAGGCCTGCTGCCCCATCTTTTCCCATGCCGGTGAGAATCACACCGACAGCGTGACGACCACAGGCTTTTACAACAGAATTAAAAAGCACGTCTACTGATGGACAATGGCCATTGACCGGCGCGCTTTCTGTCAGTTGACAGCACAGTTGCGCTCGGCGTGTGATCTCTAGATGCTGTGTACCACCGGGGGCCAGGTAGACTTTTCCCTCTTCCAACGGCATGCCGTCTTGGGCCTCTTGAACCTCGGCACCGGATGCCCGGTTTAGCCGTTCCGACAGGCTTTTCGTGATATTCGGGGGCATATGCTGGGTGATAACCGTGGGGGGACAATTTTCTGGAAATTGACTGAGAACGGTGACCAGTGCCTCGACCCCGCCGGTAGATGAACCAATCGCGATCACATTCCGGTTCGGGGTCATCGCGATGCGGTCGGTGCTGGCGCCGATGGCGGGCCTTGCCTTATACGCGCGGGATTGGGCGGCTTGCTTTACCAATGTGCGAAGGCGGGCAAACCCTTCGGGCCCTTCCGCCGGGTTTGGTTTCCCTACACATTCAAAGGCACCCATGCTCAGCGCTTGAATGCTGGCTGCTGCACCCTTGTGGGTCAGGGTAGAAACCATAATGACCGGTGTCGGCCTTAAGCGCATCAGCTTTTCGAGAAAGCTAATACCGTCCATCCGCGGCATTTCCACATCAAGGGTGATGACATCGGGGGACAGCGCCTTGATGGCTTCGCGCGCCTCGTAGGGGTCGGCTGCGCTCCCCACCACATCGATATCTGGGTCACTGCTAAGGCATGCCTTGATCAAGCCGCGCATGGTGGGCGAGTCATCAACTATGAGAGTTCGTACCGGTGCCATAAGCCCACCCCTACCGAGCGTTTGTCAACTTTATCGCAGCAGGTGTACGCAAATAGGGTTGATGACCCCTTACGACAGGTAAGAATGCTCTTTGGTTGTGCGCTGGGTCGCTTTGGTAGCCGATGCTTAGGGCTGATCGGTCGGTGTAAGCTTCTCTTCGAGGCGCTTCTCAAGCCGGCGCTTCTGATCCTCACTCATCTTGAACAAGACCCCATAGCTGTGCACATCAAAGCTTCGGACAATTGTCGCTTCGAAGGAGCCGAAGCCTTTTATGCTGCTCGTATAGGATTGCCCAACTTGGATAGGCGAAAAGCTCATGAACGCCGCCCCGTCCCGGGAGATGTCGATTAACTGACCTGCGCCATAGCGCTTACCTCCTTTTTGGAGGCTAACCGCACATTGGTGGGTATACCGATGGCTACCTCGGCGATTGGCCCAGGTCGGCGCTGCTGTTGAGACGTCCTTGTCTTTCATCGCGTCCCTCAATCGGTAGAGACCGGTTCAGTGAGGGGTGCTGAAGACTAGGTTGCTAGAGAATTCCAGCGTTTACTCCACCCCTACCAACGAAAAGATGTCCCATCCTGGGATCCTCACCACCGGCCTCAATCATCACCAGAGGAATAGCAAACGTGCTGGCTCTAGCACGCTGCACTCACTCCCCATTAAATGCCTTAAGATCTGCAATACATTGCAGATATAAATCTGTACACAACTGAATTAGGAATTGTTACACGCGAAGGACGCAAGAAATCAATCCCCCTCGTTGGGGGACAGGACCGACTTTGTTACTCGACGTAAAGTAATATTGAGGCGCCCCTCTAATATTGCGGTGTGCGGCGTAAATAGCGGATCCGCTTCTATGAGCCGGTCGATGCCGTGATAGGCGAGGCGTGAGGCGCCGCCCATGATCAGGACATCTCCGCTATTGAGTGGAAAGGATTGGGTCGGTGTCGGGCGGTCTGTTTTACCGATCCGAAATTTCGCTGATTGTCCCAGTGAGATTGATAAAATGGGCGTTGTCTGATCGTCCTCATCCCGATCCTGATGCATCCCCATTTTCGCCGCATCAAGATAGTGGTTGACGAGGCAGCATTCGGGGGAAGGGGCTGTGGGCAGCAGGTCAGCCCAGATGGCAAGAATAGGCTCTGGTATGGGCAACCATGTCTGGCCCGTATGGGGATGGGTTGGGCTATATCGATAGCCCTTCCGATCTGAGATCCATCCAAGAGAGCCGAAATTTACTTGTCTTACAGAAAAGGGCTTGCCCCCTGGGGTGACGGGAGAAATCCAACTCATTTCATCTGCGCCCTTTAGGATGAGATCCATGAGGGTTTTTTGCGTATCTTGGGGCAGATAATCTTTATGCAGTATTACCCCCGGCGGTAACGCATCGGCCATTAGGGGGTACGGATGACCATAAGGCGGATTTCGGTCATGTCTTCGATTGCAAAGCGAATGCCCTCACGACCGAGGCCTGAATCTTTGACCCCGCCATAGGGCATATGATCAACCCGCCAGGAGGGGACATCCCCGATCACCACGCCGCCGACATCCAGCGTATCCCACGCCTTGTGCGCTTTATAAATATCTCTGGTGAAGACGCCAGCTTGCAGCCCGAAGACGCTGTCATTGGTCATGTCCAGTGCTTCGTCAAAACTGTTATAGGATGAAAGAGTAAGGGCAGGGCCGAAAGCTTCTTCGGCGGCGATTGCCGCATCATCGGGTACGTTTTCCAAAATGGTGGGGGTAATGACATTCCCCTCCCGCTCTCCGCCGCACAGGATCGTTGCGCCCTTATCGGCGGCCTCGTTGATCCATCCTTCCAGTCGGTTGGCTTCCTTGTCGGAGATAATGGGTCCAACGAAGGTCTCTTCGTCTTTAGGGTCGCCTGCCTTCAACCTTTTGGTCGCGGCGACAAGCTTGTCCCGAACTTCGTCATAGAGTCGTTGGTTCACGAATACGCGCTGTACGCTGATGCAGCTTTGACCGGATTGGTAGAAAGCGCCGAAAATAATCCGCTCTACCAGATCGGAAGAGCAACGTCTGAACTCCAGTCACTGACCAATCTCGTATGCCGTCT
>CALFRH010000694.1 GCA_937919225.1 uncultured Parvularcula sp. | reverse complement strand
CGCTAACCCCTCCACAACCTAAAGCACCTATAAGGGTGTCATTCATCAAGACCTACGGGATCCCGCACCATGGCCGGCGACGTTAAACACGATTATCACCTTGTTAACCCCAGCCCCTGGCCGTTGGTCGGCTCTGCCGCCGCGATGGTGATGATGCTGGGCGCGGTGGTCTGGCGCTATTCTGATATTCAGCTTTTCGGTCTGTCGGGGCCGTGGCTCTTCATGGTCGGTTTTGCGGGTGTTCTTTTCACCATGGCGGGCTGGTGGCGCGATGTCGCGCGCGAATCACAAACGGGTGAGAACACCAGCGCCGTGGTCCGCATCGGCCTGCGCTATGGCATGGTGCTGTTCATCGTTTCAGAGGTGATGTTCTTTGTCGCCTGGTTCTGGGCCTTTTTTGCCGGCGCCCTTTACCCTGAAGCGGGCGGGGCGATCATCCTGGCGGACGGCACCCAAATGCTGAATGCGGAGGGATTGCCGGCTTATCTGCAAAATGACGCAAAGTTCCATGCGCTGGGTGGCGAGTGGCCGCCGGCGGGTGTCGAGCCCCTCAACCCCTGGCAGCTGCCGTTCGTGAACACGCTGATCCTCCTCTTATCTGGCACGACGGTGACATGGGCCCACCACGCGATCACCGTGGATGATCATAAAGGCTTTTTCTGGGGCATGGTGGCGACTATCGGCCTTGGGGTCTTCTTCAGCTTCCTGCAGGCGGTTGAGTATTACGAAGTGTTCGTCAACGACATGTTCGCCTTCTCCGGCTCCACCATTTATGGGTCGAGCTTCTTTATGGCGACGGGCTTCCACGGGTTCCACGTCCTTGTGGGGACGATCTTCCTTATTGTCTGCCTGTTCCGAGGGTTGGCCGGGCAGTTTACAAAAGATCGCCACTTTGGGTTCGAAAGTGCGGCCTGGTACTGGCACTTTGTCGATGTGGTGTGGCTGTTCCTGTTCGCCATGATCTACATCCTCGGTAATCAGGGCCTCCTCAGCTAAGGGCCGCGGGCACGTGGCGGACGACTATTATCCGCCCTTAAGTCCGATGCAGACGGGCCTAGCGGGGAAGTGTCCCCGTTGTGGCCGCGGTGATCTCTTTCAAGGGTTTTTAGGCCTTAAACCTCAGTGCCCGTCTTGCGGGCTTGATTACACGATTGCTGATGCCGGGGACGGCCCGGCCGTTTTTGTCATCTTCATCACAGGCTTTGTATCCGTTGCCTTTGCGTTCATCCTGCGTTTTGGGTTGGAGGTACCGGCGGGGCTGGTGATCCTCCTCGCCATTGGGCTGACGGTCATTCTCACGGCCCTCCTATTGCGGCCAATGAAGGCGGTTCTTTTTGCCATGCAATACCGAAACAAGGCGGCGGAAGGGCGGCTTGATCAGTGATAAACCCTCTTCAGCGACCGGTCTTGTCCGTCCTTACGGCTCTAGGGGTTCTTGTGCTCCTCACCCTCGGCACATGGCAGGTCCAGCGCCTTCAGTGGAAGGAAGAGTTGATCGCGACGGTGGAGACACGCCGCGTCTCCTCGCCAACGCCATTGACCCAGCTGGTAGCTGACCCCGCCCGCGCGGTGGATGTGGAATATGCGCCAGCGCAAATCGTCGGGCAGTGGGGTCAAGGGCCCTCGCTTTTCGTCACCGGCACCTATGAGGGCGCGGCGGGCTACTACACTTTTTCGCCATTCCGCCTCGCCGATCCATTGGCTGGGGAAGGCCGGCTGTTGGTAAATAGAGGTTTTGTGCCCATTGATGCGTTGCCGGAGGATTACCAGTTCGACGTGCCTGAGGGGCTCGTTACCCTTACGGGGCTTGTGCGGACCTTTGATGCTGAAACGGGCCTTGCCGCCCAGATGGCCCCGCCCCCGGACGAGGGAAAGCCGATTTTTTACCGCCGTAGTCAGACGGATTTCACTGTAGCCGTCGGCGAGTCCCTTCACCCTTTTTACCTTGATAGTCTAGAGAACCCTGAGCCGGGTGCCATTCCATTAGGGGGTACAACCCGTATTGAGTTCTCTAACAATCATTTGGGATATGCCATTACTTGGTACGGGTTGGCATTCGGCCTCATATGCGTTTACATTGCTGTGATGCGACAGAATGGGGATCATAGCGAGCGGGATTAGGCGTTTCCTTCCCCATATTCTGATCGGGGCGTTCGTGCTCCTGGGTATTCTGACACCATCCCTCACCATCGGGGCCGTTCAGGCGGCAGCAACCTGGTTTTTGCGAGTTTTTGATTGGCTTACCCTCTTGGTGGCGTCGGGTGCGCTCATCTTTTGTGCTGGACTTGCCTTCTCGCCGATAGGAGATACACGGATCGGTGGCGAGAAGGCGCGGCCGGAGTTTCGAACGGTGACCTGGCTCGCCATGTTGTTCGCCGCGGGCATGGGGGCGGGCCTGGTCGTCTGGGGGGCGGCTGAACCCCTCATCCATACCCTCGTGCCGCCGCCCGGTGTTGGGGAGGCGGGCAGTGATGCCGCCCGGCGGGAGGCGCTGGCCATCACCCAATTCCATTGGTCCGTTCACGCCTGGTCGATTTATGCGGTGGCTGCCCTTGCGGTCGCGGTGGGCGCGATAAAGGGCAGCGCCATTTTACCGAGTACGCCCTTTCAGGGCGCCCCGACGCCGGTCCGCCGGACTATTGATTGGGTGACCCTCATCGCTGTTATCTTCGGGTTGGTGGCGAGCCTTGGCCAGGGGGCCTTCCAAATGGGGTCGGGGGTCAGTGAGCTTAGCCAAACCCTGGGCTTGGCCAAGATACAGCTGGGCGATGGCCTTGGCACCCAGATGGCCATCCTCGTCCTCCTCACGGTGGCGTTCATGACCTCAGCGGCCATGGGCCTGCGTAAGGGGATCGCTGTTTTATCCAACCTCAATATGGTTTTGTCCCTGATGTTGGCCGCCTTCATCCTGGTGGTGGGGCCGACGGGAGCGATTTTTCACACCTTTTGGGAGAGCCTTTTGGCCTATGGAGAGGCATTCTGGCGTCTGTCCACGGACATTCGGCCAGAGGGGGAGGGGCGGGCCTGGACCCGCGGGTGGTCGCTGACTTATTTCCTTTGGTGGGTGGCGTGGGCGCCCTTTGTTGGCGTTTTCGTTGCCCGGATCAGCCGGGGACGGCGCATCCGCGAGTTTATCCTCGGCGTTGTGCTGGTGCCGTCCTTTGTGACCCTCGTTTGGTTTTCCATCCTTGGGGGCGCTGCGCTTCATTTCGATAGTGCCGGTATTGACTTGGGGGTGACAGATTTTGCCACGGCGCAGTCCGCCACCTATGTGGTCCTCGCCGAGCTGCCGCTGGCGGCCTTATCCCAATTGTTGACCCTATTGCTCGTTTTTGTCTTTCTGCTGACAAGTGCGGATAGTGGCGCCTATGTGCTGGCTATGTTTTCAAGCGCTAAGCCGGACCCTGAAATTGCCGAACGGCTTTATTGGGGCGGTGTGTTGGCGGTGCTGACCGGCGCCGCTCTTTTGTCGGAAGGGGGACAATCGGTCACCCGCGCTTTTGCGGTGACCGGCGCTATTCCCCTGACGCTTTTATTGGTGGTGCAGGCGGGAGCGGTGTTGCGCCATCACCTGAAAGCTTGAAAGACCTTTGTGTTTTCCTCAGAGAATACTTGGATAAGTCCATCTCTCGATGACTTGTTTACACCGTTAAAGATCGCAAGTTCGCCACTGTCTGAATAATAGTAGCTTCCAAAGCCGTGTGATCCGTTTGGCCTTGTCGCATACGCCTCTTTTTGTGTTTTGGTGTTGAAGAGTCTGATCTCTGGCAAAGAATCGTACATTTTTAGATCAACACCCTTTTTGCCATTACTTGAGAACAGCCTCACAAAACTGTGATTTTTGTCATTGGTGAATATACCCATATTCAGGAGAGTGACCGACTCTTCACTGAGGAACTCGAAAATGGGCTGATTGTTACCTAAAAATAAGCGTGCTCTCGCGGCGCCTCTATCGTCAGATAGTTGAAAATAACCGTCACCCCCGATATCTGCGCTGAATTCGCCGACGGTAGTCCCATCCTTATTAACGATGTGGACTTGCTGAGTAACAAGCTTGGATACGACAAGTTGATCTATCGTCGCTTCGTTCAAAACCGACTTTATTGTTGCGCGAATAGGTAGGTTTGGATCTGAAGAAAGAGTCTGTAGTTTTTCTTTGTAGTATACTGATATATCCTTTTGTCCCTGGTCGACTGCATTTTCGACCGCTTCGCTGAACTCAAGCATAGCATCTGAAAAATTTGCATCCAGGTTAGCAGAAAAATCTGTAAAGGATTGAATGTCGTTTTCCATGCTGTCCAACAACAGCCTTTGTTCGGCGATAGTCTTGCCTTGCTGGTGAACCCAGCTCGCGACAAAAAGTACCAATGAAGCAATTAAACCGCCAATGATACCAATCCAAAGTCGGCCAAAAAACAGCTTCCTTTCGTCAAGCTGAAAAGATGCCTTCACCGATGATAACTGCTCGAAGAGACGGCGATTTTCAGACTCTAAACGATCGCTATGTTTCTCAAGTGTATTAAGCCGCTCAATAACCGATTGTTCCGATGCGTTGCCCACCTAAAACCTCCACAGCAACATCTTGTAATTAGATGTGGCTTACTGGTCTTAGAGATTCAAGAGGGTTGAATGGCGAGGTGCTGGGCTCTCTGACTCAGGGCCATTAATTAATTCAACCGACCGCGGACATCTGCAATGGACTTTTCAATAAGCGCACTTTGGGCTTTATCATCCACCCGGCCTGCGATGATCTCGCGAGCCGCCGCGACAGCAAGATCGGCCGTCTTTGACCGCATCTCGGCGATGGCTTGGGCTTCAGCGCGGGCAATGCGGTCCTCAGCGGCTTTTTTCCGGCGGGTCAGCTGTTCGTCGAGCTTCGCGCGCGCCTCTTGGGATAGGATTTTGGCGTCAGCTTTGGCCTGCTCGATGATGCTTTTGGCTTCATCCTCGGCTTCCCGTTGCCGCTTTTGATAGTCCGCAAGGAGGCGTTGGGCTTCTTCTTTGATGGATTTGGCTTCGTCGAGCTGTGTGCGCACCTCATGAGCGCGCTTTTGCAGCATGCCGGAAATGATCTTTGGAAGGCCCGCTTTAAGCGCAATCCCCACAACGATCGCGAAGGCGACGAAAACCCAAAGGTTCGTGTCCTCAATCAATGGTTTTGAGTACTCCGCACCGCCCTTATAATCAGTATCGGCAGCGGTGTAGGTCTCAAGGGACGCAATATCTTGATCGCGAAGGGTGGCGTAAAGGCTCATTATTCAGCTCCCGGCGTCACGCGCTAACGCTATTGAGCGCAGCGTCAACCGCTTCGTCAGAGGGCGTCTCATCGATTAAAGTGGCGACGAGGGCCTTGGTGGTGTCTTTGGCCGCTTCCATCACGCTTTCCGCGGCCTTGGATGCTGTTTCAGCAATCCGCGCTTCCGCAGCCGTAATGTCGGCTTCGAGTTGTTTGTCGGTTTCCGCTTCCATCTCAGCAATTTCTGCGTCGAGGCGCGTGCGGGTTTCGGCGGCGATTTGCGCGGCGCTCGCTTTCGCATCGGCGAGGGCTTTATTGTACGCCGCTTCCGCAGCTTCGGCCTCACGCTTGAACTCAGCGGCCTGATCGAAATCATCAGCAATGCGATTGCGACGTTCTTCTATGACACCGCCAAGGCGGGGCAGGAAGACATTCGCGCACAGCCAGTAAAGAAGCAGGAAGAAAATCAGAAGCCAGAAAATCTGGCTGGGAAAGGTCTCTACCTTCAGCTGCGGCAGGCCACCACTGCTTTCCCCTTCGGCCGCCAGGGCGGGGACGAGGGCGCTGAGCGCAATGAAGGAGGTGGTAAGGGACAGCTTGGTCATAAGGCGACTCTGAAATGAAGGACCCTAAGGGGACGATGAGACGCCGGACAATGGCCGGGTCTCACCGTAAGATCGAAGGGCTACTTTTTAGCTGAAGAGGATCAGCACGGCCACCACGAGGGCGAAAAGGCCGGTCGCTTCGGTCAGGGCGAAGGCGATGTAGAAGTTTGCTGTCAGGCCAGCTGTCGCAGATGGGTTACGGAATGCACCCTGCATGAAGTTGCCGAACAGGATGCCAAGGCCAAGGCCCACACCCAAGAGCGGTAGAACCGCGATACCTGCACCGATAAATTTTGCTGCTTCCGCGTCCATCTTGTTTCTCCGATCATCCGCGTTTCGTGTTGTGGTGCCGCTTGCCGCGAACACCGGTGAAAGAAAAGCCCTTTGTTAGTGGGCGGGGTGAAGGGCGTCATGCAAGTAAATGCAAGTCAGCACCGAAAAGACGAAGGCCTGCAAAAAGGCCACAAGGAATTCCAACAGGAAGACGCCTACCATTCCCAACATGGGGAGAATGGACAGAACACCTACCATACCGCCGACGCCCAGCATGCTCACCACGAACCCGGCGAACACTTTCAAGACAATGTGACCGGCCAGCATGTTCGCAAACAACCGAACTGCGAGGCTCACAGGGCGGGAAAGAAAGGAGACAATTTCAATAGGAACAATAAGGGGCATCAGCCAAAGCGGCACCCCAGCGGGGGCGAACAGGCGCAAAAACCCAAGACCATTCTTCAAAAAGCCAATCACGATGACCAGGCCAACGGACATCACCGCCAGCATAAAGGTCACAATAATGTGGCTGGTCGGTGTGAAGACCTGGAGATTTTCGGGCGTGCCCGGGATCGTGGGCAAAAGACCCAGAAGGTTCGATAAGAAGATGAAGAGGAAAAGGGTGAAAACGAATGGGAAAAAGGGACGTCCCTCATCGCCCATGGCGTCGCGCACCATTTTCGCCACGAACTCGTAAGTCATCTCGGCGACGGACTGTAATCCACCAGGCACAAGGGTTAGCTTCCGGGTTGCGCCCATCAAGAACAAGACGGCCGTGCCGACACCAATCGCCATCCACACGGTAGAATTGGTGATGGAAAGGTCAATCGCGCCCGCATCGTTAGGCAGCGGGATCACCCGTTGGATCTCGAATTGATCAAGAGGTCCGGCCACCTGGAGCGGCAAACGCTCGACAGACTGCCAGAGTGATCCAAAGACAGAGCGCAGCAGCGCTGCCAGGTCAGTGGGGACCATTGTCGTCCTCATCCTCTTTAGGGGCGTTTGCTGACATTAATGTTCGGTGCACCGCCCTTAAACCTGCGGCAAATCCAACCACCATGCCGAGCACTAACCCGATCGCCTTATTCCCGGCCCAATCGCCTAAACCGTATCCAAGGACGGCCCCGACAATAACGGACACGACAAATTCGATTGAGACGCGAAGCC
>CALFRH010000693.1 GCA_937919225.1 uncultured Parvularcula sp. | reverse complement strand
GGTCAAGAGGTCGAAGTTGTTTCGATCCAACAAAAAGTTAGGCGGGACATACATCTCATCGTCGGAAAGCAAGGAATTCTGCTGACCGCCTGGCGGTGGTGCCTGCGCTATTGCGACAGACACCGTGATATGTGCAGCAAACAAACAGATTACGAATTTAAGGCGCGAGAACACAGAGTTCATGGCAGAATTGTCCCTAAAGAAAGCACAAATCGGATGACAAACTAGGCCTATCCAAACCACAAAACGCAGAAGAGAGTTTCGAACAGCAGGCACGTTAATTCAGCGGAATACTAGTAACCCCGTTCAGCGGTAAGACGATCACGCCGGTGATAGGCGGGCTACCGGTAGTTTCCGTAATCGATACCGACTGGCGATTATCCGCCTCGTCATAGGTATACGTCGCAGATCCTTTAGTACCGTGGTCCGCTTCAATTAGGCGCCCTAGAACGTCGTATTTGTATGTATGAGTTTCCTGAGCATGGGCAGCATTACCGCCAAGGCCCATGCACAGCGCGGCCCCCATCACCGCAGCCAAAATGCTCCGCTCAGCACCCAGCATGTCCGAAGAGTTCATGTCTCCACCCTCTTTATTTAAAGTCCGAATTTGGTCAGGAAATTTAAGTGTAATTGGCCATATCAGCCAGCAGTCTGCCTGCAGTTTCTGGCTCCAATCAGACCATCGCGCCCCGCGCTGGGCTCGTTCAAAGGTTGCAGATCGGATTGAAAAGGTCGGCACCTGTTGCCTTGCCCCCCGACATGGTGATAGCCGCCGCTCTTGGCGTGATTACTTTAGTCAGCGTTTCAGATAATGGCTTTTCTGGCAAGCCCCCTTCACAAAAACTTCAAAGATATTTTTTATATATCAAAATTTTGAATAAAAGCTCTCGAATAGACAATTTTGTAACGTCTCAATAGTATCACACGCTCTTATAAGGAGTATTCTATTCGTACTATATTTTGAATTGACGCTTTTAAGTCATTGACAGCATTCCAAATGCGTGATGCTCTTTAGCTGCTCAACACGCAAAACATCGTGCGCTGCTTCGACCACAAAGCAGCTTAGGCGTGTTCAGCACATAAATGGGGGGCAAGCCATGCAACACGCTGCGATATCAAAATCTGGGAAGCTGCTGACCCTTCTTTTTGCTACCATAATAGGTTGTTGGTCTGAAGCAGTGAGTGCAGCTGGCGGAAGCGGGCAACGCTTCCTCAGCCGTGTCTTTGTAGAGAATGGTCGTGTTTACATCCACGCTGACGGCGCGTGGGGTAATCCAGACGGATGCGGAGTTTCAACATTCGGTGTGGTGCAGCCGACAACACCGTCTCAGGAGTATTTCCTGAGCGCGGCCCTCACGGCGTTGACAGCAAGAAAAGAGATTAGCCTTTGGTTTAGCGGATGTGCATCTGGTTGGGGAACGACGCATCCGATCATCACGCGCATTGACGTCTTTGATTGATCAAGCAATGAAAAAAATCGCTGCACACCTCCTCCAAATGTCAATCGCTGGCGTCACATTCATCGCAGCGGGGCTGCCAAGCGCCGCACATGCAGGGTCTTTTAACTGTTACGCCGCACATGGAGGCTATTGCCAGTACGTCGGCACCGTCAAACGTCTTTATGTCAATGAATCGAATCTGATCTTAGTCTACTTCGACAGTCCCTATGACACGTCATTACTGGCAACGGCTGGCATTACAGGTGTAACCGCAAACGATAGTGGCGCTTATGGTATCGTCGCCAACGCAACCTTTGCCGAATACCTCTATTCCACTCTTCTCACCGCTAAAACAGCAAATCGACAAGTCGTCATGCAGTTTCGCGGCACCACAGCTTCTCGGATCAAGATCGATAAAATTTGGCTGGATTAGAGAGCGCCATGGACATGAGTCGACGAATTTAGAAACGGCATGACGATGACAAGACACCACCAGCACTCCCATCTTTTCAGCTTATTCCCTATCGCGGTCGCAGCCCTGATGAGCGTTTCCACCGCCCATGCCGAAACCGTCAACCCCCAAGGCGGCGTAACAACAACGATCACCGGAACAGGGACATATGATGACGGTTCAATATACATATTCTTTGCAAGTGCGATTTCGGGATGCTCTACCGAAGACCGATTGGATATTGCAGCCAATCACCCAGCAAAAGACCAAATACTTGCAATAGCCATGACCGCCTTTACGAGCGGCAAATCGGTCCGGATCCGCCCTGGCGGATGCATTGGGTCAACACCCAACTTTGGCACGGTGGGCGACTCTTTCTTTTATCTGATTGAGCCATGAGAGAGCCGACTATGAGCCAATACGAAAACACGCACTGGAGATCCTCTGTTAGGCACCTGATGGCTTTTTTGGCCCCACTTATTTGTCATCTGATCGCAACCGAGGCCCAAGCGGCAGAGACCGCGTATCTGCAGCTATCTGATGTCGTCATCTATTCCGAAGAAGATAGGATCATTTTCTATACTACGGGGCAGCAGACAACGTCACCCGGCTGCATGATGAACCATTGGATACTGACGACTTCAAATACCGACCATCTTAATCGCGTGGCCGCCATTTTGTTAACGGCACTATCAACACAAAGACCCGTCAAAATGGCGCTCAAACCAACCTGCGGGGACATAAACCATCACACATTCCGGTATGTTCGCATTCAGCCATGACCTGACGCAATTAGAGGGGTAGAGGATGAAAAATCTCGTTCAAAAAGCTGCCGGGATTATGGCATTGGCTATCTGCAGCATAGTTCCAGTGGCGCCTCATGCCTTAGCAAGCAACGGCGGCCCTGGAACAATTTCGTTTATCAACGCGTTGAAGTTTGGACGCATTATCTTCACCCATTCCGGGACACGTACAGGCACGCTTCCATCTTGCGCAACTGCGACAACAAAGTGGGCCTTGGATGTAAGTACACCTGATGGCCACGCCCAGTTGTCTGTGCTGCTCACAGCCTATTCCCTTCAAAAACCGATTTCTGTGATCGGCGCTGGAGATTGCTCGGTCTTTGGTGACACGGAGAGCATCAGTTACTTCTACATTTCTGACTGAAGACAGTCGATCTGGAGACAAGATATGAGCCTAAGCTCCTGCAATACAAAGTTTTTCCTATTTATTGGATTACTGTTTTTGGCGATGACCAGCGGCGTCTCAGCCGGAACCTATTATAACGGCATAGTTACTCAAGTTTTGGTCGGGCGCCTAACCAACCAGGTTTTATTCTCAGTGACCGGTGGCTCGGCCGACACATGGCCATGTAGCGGCACACACTCAGAGGGACTGAACTACGCCTTTCGTTTGGATACGCCGGATGGCGAAGCACAGCTCAGCGCGATCCTGACAGCGTATTCATCGGGCACATCCATTTCCGTCATTGGCACTGGCGCATGCACAATTCTGAATAATCTCGAAGACGTGGATTATGTTTGGCTAGGTCGACCTTAACGACTTAACGGGCCCCGGCAATCGAATGATCAAGGAAATCGATCCATCCCCGCCGAACACAATGTTTGATTCAGAACACTTTGGAGAAGACACATGCAAATACCCTTTCGATCAATCAGGAGCGCAGGGCCTCGATTCGCAACCGCATACGAATTCAAAGCGTTGCGAGCGCTCCAGAAGAAGAAATCAGCAATGCTGGCCACCTTCAATAGGCATGTTTTTGCAGTGGCGCTGGCAGGGTTAGCATCAATATCATCAGCGAACGCCGCTTCGCATACCAACAAGCAAGTAGCGGATCTCCTCGCACCCGATTATCGACCTTGTACGTTCTTTCAGCTTCAAGGGGTTGCGGAAGCTGACCCAGTGAACCCCAACAACCCATGGTTTGCAGTGCCAAACGATCATATCGGCTATGACGAAATCGTTAGCATGCTGATCACCGCAACAACGAGCCAAAGACAGATAACCGTCGCCACGAATGGAAACCTAGCATGTGGGCATGCCCGGGTATTTCAACTTCGGTATTAATAATGGTCCTCCGTATGAGACTGGGCATAACCAACGCAAATTACGACGCAGTGTTTTCAATACTGCTGTCTCACTACATGGCTGGCAAGAAAACACAGATCCGTATCATCGAAAATTCAATTGGCTGTGAGGTTGGTTATGTACGTTCTTTTCAATAGATGGCTTTGGGTGGCCGCCGTCTTAGCATTGCCGTCAACACAGCCCGCAGTTGCAGACTCTCATGTGGGCAAGCAAGTATCCGCAATTCACTCGCCAGATACACGTCCCTGCACGTTTTTTAAATTGGATGGCGTAACTCAGGCGGATCCGGTCGTACCGGGAACCCATGGTTTGCCGTTCCACAGAGCCATGTGGGTTATGACGAAATTGTGAGCATGTTGATTACGGCCTTCACAACACAGACAATGATTTCAGTAGATACAACCACTGCCATATCGTGTGGCGGCGCGACAGTTTCCCACATCGAATACGAATGACGGATGCGGCGCAGACACCGCAAATACTTCGTTGAAGGAATTATTTAATTGGAGAAAAACAATAAAGCGAACAGCACAACGCCCGATGGCCGCGCTTACATTTGCGCTCATCACATCGCTAAGTTTCTCGAACACCGCACATGCTGCTAAGACCTGCGTTGGGCAGATAAGCAATCTCTTTCTCTACACAAATGGCAGCATATTTTTTGATTTCGGGTACGGCGTGCAAAACCTTTGCAACATTTCCACCGTCGTAAATGGCATTCCAACACAGTCATGCGAGTTCATTTATTCAAGCCTTCTATCGACGAAGCTCTCCGCAAAACGCGTGAAAGTCTATTATCACGATCAAGACCTGGGGTCCTGCAACGCCTTGGGTAATTGGGGCACGCCGGTAGCTGTTCCCTATACCTTTGCATTTGGACTGCCATAACGCCCGTCAACTTGCTTCGAACCCTCTTTCATGCTCAGATCAATGTATCAGTCTTTATATCGCACGCTTAACCCAACGAAATGGGGCACGAGTTTAAGCGCGCTCCTCATTCTTGCAGGCCTGCCATGTCCTGCATTAGCCCAGACAAGCGACTGGTATTTAGACCTAGACCAAGACTTCCCACGGATGGAGGTCAGCGCGTCCAACATTTGGCTTATGCGTGATTGGGGTGGCGCAGCAATCACTTTAACGGGGCGCAATCAGACGAGCTGCAGCGCTAATCAACTCAAGCTCACGCCACCAGCGGGGCTGAATGATGCATGGGTCAGCATGGCCCTAAGCGCATTGGCAAACGGCGCGCTAAGATTGGCCGCTTATGGGACCTGCGATGCAGCAAATACAACGGTGAACGTCTCCCGAATCGTAGTGTCGCAATAATCGCAGCCTCGGAGTTTCGGTCACTGCCTAAAGTTGTCCAGACGCTTAGTGCATCGACCACGATCAAATAAATTAAAATACCTCTTACTCAAAGTAGGGATATTTTGTGGGGTAAAGTCACGAGACGTAGAAATTTTACAATAAAGTCAAACAGTTATACAAGTTTCTGGCGGATGGGGTGGGATTCGAACCCACGAAGAGCGCTAACCCTTGCCGGTTTTCAAGACCGGTGCCTTCAACCACTCGGCCACCCATCCATCGCTGGAAGCATCATCTATCTTGGCGGTGCGCAAGGTGCAAGCCCGCTCAGGCCTCTGCATAAAGAGACAGTGTCCTAAAAGCCGTGCGGGCCGGTTAGACCGAGACGTGAGGCAGGACTTGTCTGGGATTTTTCGCTAGTCTTTAAAGCTACATCAGACGAGATGCTGGATGGCTTAGTCGGAACGTGTGCGTGGGTCAAATGAACGACGCTCAGGCACAGCGCTAAAATACATGATTTGAAAAGCATGACCGAACAGATCCTTCAGACGTGACTGAGAATCCATATATCAAATCAATATAATATTATCAACCCGATATATATCGGTTAAACATCCTTTAGAAGAATGTTTGCAGCAATTAGGAATAGGATCATAAGACCAATGGCCATTAGAAAAGCCTTTGGAAATATGTTCATGGGTTTTGCCCTCCATCGTCGACTGCTGGTGCAGGCGTTTGTGTGTCTATGGGTGCAGTTAGCAGATAAACATTAACAAGGGTGACCACGCCGACCATTATAAGAAGCCAAGGTCGCAGCAGCTTTCCGCGTGTTTTAAAGGCAGCTATCACGCCAAAAACAACGAAGAGCAACGCTGCCAAGACGGTAATAGAAAACAAGATTTGGAGCCACAGCGGCATATCTCATAACGCTCCTAGCGCTGGGCCATCGACACGCGAGACAGCGTCTCGCCAGCGCGCCAACCGGCTTTCGCGTTCGGTTTGTAAGCCACGAGTTGGATCGAAACGGGTTTCAAGACGTGTCATGGATGTTGCCGCTGCCGCCAGATCATCAGAGCGCCCTACTCCATATTTGGCGAGAATAGCGGCGCCCAAGGCAGTGGTTTCAACAATAGATGGCCTTTCTATCGGCATGGCAAGAATATCCGCCAAATCCTGGCAAAGCCAGGTGTTGGCCACCATCCCACCATCCACGCGAAGGCTATGAATAGTTTGCCCATCGCCAGCCATGGCCTGCACCAGATCATGTGTTTGAAAACTCTGTGCTTCTAGCGCTGCACGCACCAAATGGGCGCGTTCGGCGCCCCGCGTGAGCCCAAAGATGGCGCCGCGTGCATCGGCATTCCAATACGGAGCGCCAAGGCCTGTCAGCGCGGGCACGATCACGACCCCGCCAGAATCGGTGACGCTCTTGGCCAAGGCCTCACTTTCAGATGCATCCGACAAGAGGCCCAAGCCATCGCGCATCCATTGGATCAACGAGCCTGACACAAAAATGGAGCCCTCGAGTGCAAAGCTGCGGACCCCATCCAAGCTGCATAGGACTGTGCTTAAAAGTCGGTTTTTCGATCGAATGAGCGCTTTGCCGGTATTGGCAAGCAAAAAACAGCCTGTTCCATAAGTCGCCTTTGCCATGCCAGGCTCCAAACAGGCCTGGCCTATAGTCGCGGCTTGCTGATCGCCCGCAATACCAGTCAGTGGCAAGCCAGCGCCGGGTGCATCTGCCTTAACCGTGCCCAGCGCGCCTGCGCTATCCACGATGCGTGGCAACATGTTTTGCGGGATCGAGAACAGCGCACACAGCGTGTCATCCCACGTCGCGGTCTCAACGTTGTATAAGAGCGTGCGCGAGGCGTTGGAATGATCGGTGATATGCTCACCGGTTAAGCGATACGCGATGTAGCTATCGATGGTGCCAGCCAGAAGCTCACCCGCCTCTGCTCGGCGTCGGAGCGCTGGA
>CALFRH010000692.1 GCA_937919225.1 uncultured Parvularcula sp. | reverse complement strand
TCAAAAACGCTTAGACTATAGAGAATTGATCAGTATGAGATTTTCAAGGGATCTCAACCTGCCCGATTGTCTCAGCGTTTCGATTGGCCTCGATATTCTGGGTCAGACGCAACAATGTTGTTGAGTAGACCAAAACGATGAAGGTAACGACGCCGAGCGCTATCGCCATGTTCCGACGTTTACGCGCCTTTTGCTCTTCCGGCGTCACCTCATGATGTTCGCCGGTGGCAAGGCCCTCTCGCGCTTCTATCAGGTCTGGTTTCGGCGTTTCGTCAGCCATGCATTCCTATCCAATGTTCGACGAGCAACGCCAGGAAAAGGCTGAATAGATAGAAGATTGAAAAGCCAAAAAGCCCCATCGCGACCTTATCGCGGGCGGCACGATCTTCCTCGCCACCGCGATACACTGCCCAAGCGCGGGCAAGAAACAAAACCCCGCCAAGGGTTGCCACACCGCCATAAACCCAACCGGCAAAAGGAAAGAGGACGGGGCTGATGGCTATCGGCACAAAGATTAAACTGTAAAGCCAGATGAGGCGACGCGTATGAGCTTCACCACGCACATTAGGCATCATTGGCACATCGGCCGCTTCATAGTCTCCGGACTTCACGAGAGCGAGCGCCCAGAAATGCGGCGGTGTCCAAAGGAAGATAATGGTGAAGAGTAACCACGCCTCCACCGGCGCCGTGCCGGTCATAGCCGCCCACCCCACAACAGGGGGTAAAGCGCCCGCTGCGCCGCCAATGACGATGTTTTGGGGCGTCGAGCGTTTCAGACCGATGGAATAAATGACCACATAAAAGAAAATGGTGAATGCCAATAATCCGGCTGCGACATAGTTGGCGGTAAGCGCCAAAAGCCAAACGGAAAGAAGGGAAAGAAACCCGCCAAAAGCGGCCGCTTCAGCCCGAGGAATCCGGCCCGCGGGGATGGGTCGATCCTTCGTCCGGCTCATTTTGGCGTCAATGTCGGCATCCCACCACATATTAAGCGCGCCGGACGCGCCCGCGCCCACTGCGATGGCGAAAAGCGACATAAGGGCCAAAGGCCAGTTTTGGATGGCACCGGGCGCCGCCACCATTCCCACAAGGGTGGTGAAGACCACGAGGCTCATCACTCGCGGCTTAAGAAGCGCAAAGAAATCCTGCGGTCCCGCAAGAGAAAGGGCGGTACCCTCACTATAGGAAAGGGGCGCCGACCGAGTGGCGCCCCCCTCTTGTGAAATTTGTGGGGAAATGGGTGTATCGCTCGCCATTATTTGATTTTCGGCAGCTCGTTAAACTGGTGATAAGGCGGGGGCGACGGCAAGGTCCATTCGAGGGTCTTCGCGCCCTCCCCCCAAGGATTATCTTGTGCCTTCCGGTTCCGGCGAAGCACGAATGCGTCGAGCTCCACAATCACCCAGACGAGAAGACCAATCGCCATGACCACGTACCCAACGGTGGAGATATAGTTCCAGTAGGCAAAGCCCTCTGGGTAATCCACATATCGGCGGGGCATGCCCTGCATCCCGAGGAAGTGCTGCGGGAAGAAGATTAGGTTTACACCGACAAACATCGTCCAGAAGTGAAGCTGTCCCAAAAACTCGCTATAGGGACGACCGAACATTTTCTCGTGCCAATAATACCAAGCGGCAAAGATCCCGAACACCGCCCCAAGGGACAGCACGTAATGGAAGTGCGCCACCACATAATATGTATCGTGCATGTAGTGATCGATGCCCGCGTTCGCGAGCAACACACCCGTCACGCCACCTACGGTGAAGAGGAAGATAAACCCGATGGCCCAAACCATCGGCGTTTTGAACTCAATGGAACCGCCCCACATGGTGGCAATCCACGAGAAAATCTTAATCCCCGTCGGGACGGCGATGACCATCGTCGCGGCCACGAAGTACGCCTTCATGTCGACGCTGAGACCCACCGTATACATATGGTGTGCCCATACAATAAAGCCGACGAAGCCGATCGCGACCATCGCATACGCCATGCCGAGATAGCCGAAAATTGGCTTCTTCGAGAATGTCGAGACGATATGACTAATAATGCCGAAGGCAGGCAAGATTAGGATGTACACTTCAGGGTGACCAAAGAACCAGAAGAGGTGCTGATAAAGAACGGGATCACCGCCGCGGGTCGCATCAAAGAAGGCGGTGTCAAACATCCGGTCCGTCAGAAGCATCGTGATGGCGCCAGCCAACACAGGCAAAGACAGAACCAGGAGGAACGCTGTCACCAACACCGACCACGCGAACAGCGGCATTTTATGCAGGGTCATCCCCGGCGCCCGCATGTTGAAGATGGTCGTGATGAAGTTGATCGCCCCGAGAATCGAGCTCGCCCCCGCCAAGTGGAGGGAAACGATCAAAAGATCCATCGCCGGCCCAGTTGTCGATGTCGACAGCGGCGGATAGAGCACCCAGCCCCCGCCATAACCCAGCTCAGAGCCGTAAGAGGGCGCCAGAAGAGACAACATCAAAAGGGTCCCAGACGCGACATAGAGCCAGAAAGAGATGTTATTCATCCGCGGGAACGCCATATCCGGCGCGCCGATCATAATCGGCACAAAGAAGTTTCCGAACCCTCCAATCAAGGCCGGCATCACCAAGAAGAAGATCATGATAAGGCCGTGATAGGTGATCAGCACATTGTAAAAGTTCTTCGCTGATATCTCACGCTCAGTATCGGTACGGGTCACCTCGCATTGATCGCCTTTGACGACCGCGTCAGCAGGGCAAGTCCCGTTCACGGCATCGACGAGTTTAGTCTCGCTGGTGAATTCTGTCAGAACTTGGATCTCCGGCGCGGCAAGCTCGGCCCGGATAAGACCGGACATGGCACCACCAACAACCCCGGCGAAGATCGCAAAAATGAGATAAAGAATGCCGATGTCTTTGTGGTTCGTTGAGAAGAACCAGCGAACAAAAAAGCCCGGCTTATGATCATGGTCATCGTGGGCGTGGGACGCGTCGTGACCGGTATGGGTTTCTGCTGTCGTCGTCATTGCATCTCGTCCTTAGTTCACCGCCGCAGGCGCCGCTGGGGCTGCTTCTGCGAGTTGATCAGCGCCGCTGAAAGTTGGCTCCAATCCATTATCGATCAATTGCTGATCCACCCACACCTCGAACTCTTCACGGGAAACCACCTTCACAGAGATGGGCATAAACGCGTGGTCAATGCCGCAAATTTCAGAGCATTGCCCATAATAAGTGCCCTCTTTCTCCGTATAGAACCAGGTTTCATTGAGGCGCCCTGGGATCGAATCAATTTTTACGGCGAACGCCGGAATGGCCCAAGCGTGTATAACGTCGCGCGCTGTTGTGACCAAACGAATGGTCTCGCCAGCGGGCACAACAACATCATTTGTAGTGGCCAGACGATAAAGGTGAGACGGGACGCTATCGCGCGGAGCAATGAGCGCATCAAACTCGAAATCGTTGAAATCAGGGTAGCTATAGGTCCAGCCCCATTGGAACCCTGTCGCCTTAATCGTGACGGTAGGCTCAGGAATGATTTGCGATTCGTCTTTCCCGAAGAGACCGAGAACAGGCTTCTGTCCCATCCGGCTTCGCCCGCCGATGATGCGCAGGCGGCTTCCGTCGGGAACCGGGTTGGCAAGCGTAATGATTAGCTCTTCGTCGCCGAACCCTTCCACATCATAGTCATCCGCCGTCAGCGTCGTCACAGCACCATTCGCTTGGTCCACCAGGGATACCTCCAAATGGCGCTCCTTGGTCACCTTTCGGGAGGGGGCAAAATCGTTCGGGAACGCAGCCGCGCGCGTACCGGCCTCATATTCATTCACTTGGCCGTCGGGCATTTTATCCTGGAGATAAAGAAGATCGAATGACGGCACAGCGATAATAATAAGGATGAAGATTGGGATACCCGTCCAAATCACCTCGACCAATGTATTGTGGCTGAACTGCTTCGCATTCGGGTTGGCCTTACGATTGTACCGGAGGACCACCCAAACCAGCAGCCCCAAGACAAACAGGCTGATCCCAACCATCACCGGAAGAAGGATCGCATTGTGAAAGCTGTGAACCTCAACCGCGATTGGCGACGCTGCCTCTCGCAGGGTGATGGCCTTATCAATCGGCACATCCTCTCCAGCAGAGATTGTGGACGCGGCTTCTTGCGCCAGGGCTGCATCAGCCGCGATGAGGGTAAAAAGAGCGGTGGCTATGCCGATGATTGCTTTCATAGAAGAGCGCTTTGCAGATCTCGTATCAACTTTTGGTGGCTTATGCGCCGGAACGCTAGCGGCATCAACAGGGTGAGGCGCCGCATCGTACAGTTGCGACGATTTTTAGGGCCCCGGATCCTTTGATTTGGTAAAAAGGAGGCGCTCTGACCTATGCGACAGCGTCGCAACCCCCTACTTTAGGCGTATGACTTCTCTTTTTTTTGACAAAACTGACCTCGACGCCACCCGCACGCAGACCATTGTCGATGACGCCCTTAAAGACAGTGATGATGGCGAGCTGTTTTTGGAGTACTCGCAATCAGAAGCTTTCGTATTTGACGATGGTCGGCTTAAGACCGCTAGTTACGATGTGAGCCAAGGTTTTGGCCTCCGCGCAGTGCTTGGCGAAACCACGGCCTACGCCCATGCGTCTGAGCTTAGTGAAGCCGCTCTGAAGCGCGCAGCGAGCTCGGTCCAAGCCGTAAAAACCGGCAAAGGCGGCGTTGCGGCCGATGGTGGACCGGCCAGGACAAATAAATCCCTTTATACCGACGATAATCCGCTGGACCTTGTCCCGTTTGAGCAAAAAACCGCCCTTCTCCAGGAAATCAACGAATATGCGCGCTCATCTGATTCGCGCGTGCGGCAGGTTTCGGCCAGCCTCTCTGGCGAATGGGTGGTCGTGGAGATCATGCGGCCGGGCGGGCTTATCGTCCGCGACGTGCGCCCCTTAGTGCGGCTCAATGTCTCCGTCACGGCCGGAGAAGGGGATCACCAGGAATCAGGCTCCACCGGCGCGGGCGGCCGCGAAACCTATTCTAGGGTCATGGCCCCTGACTTTTGGAAAGCCCAAGTGGATGAAGCCCTGCGGATGGCGCTGGTGAACCTGCGCGCGGAGCCCGCCCCCGCTGGCGAGATGGAGGTCGTGCTTGGCTCCGGCTGGACCGGCGTTCTCCTTCATGAGGCCGTAGGTCACGGCCTTGAGGGCGACTTTAACCGCAAAAAGACATCAGCCTTTGCCGGTCTCCTCGGTGAAAAAGTCGCGGCCGACGGGGTAACCGTGATTGATGATGGCACTATTGAAGGCCGTCGCGGCTCCCTCACGGTCGATGATGAAGGCACCCCCACTAGCCGCAATGTGCTCATCGAAGACGGTGTCCTCAAAGGTTTCATGCAGGACCGCCTCAATGCCCGCTTGATGGGCGTCGCCCCCACCGGCAATGGTCGGCGGGAGAGCTTTGAGCATGCCCCCCTGCCCCGAATGACCAACACCTTCATGTTGGGGGGCGACAAAGAACAAGAAGAACTCATCAGTAGCGTGAAGGATGGGGTTTTCGCCGTGAACTTTGCGGGCGGACAGGTGGACATCACCTCGGGCAAATTCGTCTTCAACTGTACCGAGGCCTATCGCATCCAAGATGGCAAGCTTGGCGCGCCATTGAAGAACGCCGCCCTTATTGGGGACGGCCCAACGGTGATGAAGCATGTCTCGATGATCGCCAACGACTTCTCCCTCGACCCCGGCATTGGTGTGTGCGGAAAAGCTGGCCAAGGGGTGCCAGTCGGCGTGGGACAACCAAGCATTAAGGTGGATCGTCTTACGGTCGGTGGGGCTGGGGGATAAGGTGTCAGATGCTGCGGTAGACAGCATAATACACCTAGCGACTAGGCAGCATTCGCTGGCGGCACAACGATCAAATTATCATCCGTGGTACAGACCTTGTTGCGCCCACTTCTCTTCGCGCGATATAACTGGTCGTCAGATGCATCCATAAAGGCCGCCGGGCAGGAGCTGGTCGTTGGCACAGACGCACTGACGCCAAAGCTTGCCGTAACGTAAAAGTCGTAATTTTCATCCTTATAGGGTGTAATCTCGATAGCCTTGCGGATTTTCTCTGCGACCAGACGGGCTCCTTGGACATCTGTGTTGGGTAGGAAGATAGCGAACTCTTCGCCTCCCACACGCCCCAAAACATCTGACTCCCGCAAATTGCCAAGAGCCGCGCGCACCACCATGATGATGACCTCATCACCGGTTGCATGGCCGTAAGTGTCATTGACCCGCTTAAAATGGTCGATGTCAAAAATCACACAGGCTACAGACTTATCATGCCGCCGCATCAGTGCGATCATAGCAGTCGCAGCGGTCATAAACCCGCGCCTATTGTGGCATCCGGTCAGCGGGTCAGTGAGCGCCAAGGCGCGTAGCTCTTCCTCCGCCAAGTACATCCGTCGACCAACAGGCCGAAAGATAAAGACAGCTTCAGCTAAGAGCAGAACGATTATAGCAACAGCACACCACACGCTGACACGCTTGACATGATCGACTTGGCTAGCAGCGTTCCGCTCATAGCTGGCCACTGCGACATCTAAATCCGTTAATAGCGGCGCACTCATCCCAAGAAACTTCGTGTCCGGCGTTACGGTGCCCAGAACCGTTTGGTTCATCGCCACCTCTGCATCGGCCAAATATTGCTTGACCCGCTCGTCCAATCTGGTTTCGCCGTAGTAAAGAGCGTTTAATCGGTCATAGGACGGGTCCGTTGGTGACAGGGAAAACAATCCTACCGTTAAAGCACCGTGACTGTCACGCATGACGGTAACCGCCTCCTCGAAAGACCGGTAGTGCTCAACCTGGCGATCAGCATCGTTCTCAGCGACATAATTTTGATAATGGAGGGCAACCTTTTGGGAAAGCATCCGCTGCCGACCGGCGACGTTTATGATCTCCGCATTTCGTTTTTGACTCTCAACGATTTGCACCTGAAAGAAGTGCAGGCCAACAGTGAGGCTTCCAATAAGCAGAAGCGCGCCACAATAGGTAACAGTAAATAAACGAATGTTATTCATCGGTAGCAATTTGTTCTGAACTTCATTGCTGTTCTAACAGCTCTAACTAGACATCCAGCCAAAGAACTATCGAAGATTTTACCTTCTTACTCCCGTAAGGTCCGTGCAGGATGTTACGCGGCCTTGCGAACGAGACACGCCATACGAAGCTTCAGCTGTCGCACTGATATACTTAGCTCTATGCAGCTCGCCTTGATTGCATAATTTGATCGTATGCAGCGTTAATCTGCTGGCTCACTGAACGAGCCGCATTGAGAATCTCTTGGTCAAGATTAAGGGCCGCAAGTCGATCGGGATGACAAGATTTTAGCCTCTTCATCCAAGCCGCCCGAACCTCTTCATCACTCGCCTCAGGATTTACCCGAAGCAATTGATAGGGGTCACCGGAGACCGGTTGCGCTTCGCCGAGGCTGTGAACAGACGCTATGGCCGCCTTAGCAACCATATCCACCCGTCCGTTCCCGACATCGATGGGAACGAAATTCCGCTCATCATTGAGTAGATCCGTCAGGCGTTCTCCCCGCGCCAAAAACACATCCCCCTCGACGTTTTCGCCCGCATTCAGACAAAACCGTACCAGGAGCTTTGACTTCTGGGGTCGGATTTGAGTTTTTTCAAACATTGGGGCGCCCTTTTTACCTCACACATGGGGACCGCCAGCGCTGCGCCCCCAAGGTCTCTACTAGCTCAAATTGGTGAAAAGTTTGTCTTCAGGCGACCATCAGAGCCTCGGGGCTGGTCAAAATGACCGGCCCGTCCCAAACTGAGACAGTTATGGCTTTCGTGACGCGATTTGCGCCCTCTCCCACCGGTTTTCTCCATTTGGGGCACGCCTTCTCAGCGCTGACAGCGTTTCGCGCGGCGACGGTCGCGGGGGGCACGTTTCTGCTCCGCATAGAGGATTTAGATTTCACGCGGTGCAAGGCCGAGTATGAGGAAGCCATCCTTGAGGACCTACACTGGCTTGGCCTATCCTGGTCCGAGCCCGTTTGGCGGCAATCAGAGCGGCGGGAATATTACGATAAGGGCCTTCAGCACCTCATCGATAATGGTCTTGTCTACCGCTGCTTCCGGTCCCGTAAGGAAATGGACGCTATCTTGACCGCCCCCCACGGCCCGATGCCCCGCCCGCTTCCATTTTCACCGCTGTCACCAGGCGAGGAGGCGCAGCGCCTGGCCCAAGGCGATCTCTTCTCCTGGCGCCTCTCCACAGCGGAAGTATCAAAAAAATTAGGGCCCGCCGCGGAAGAGTTGACCTATCAAGTCTTGCGAGACGCCAAACTCGTTAAACAAGAAGTCTGCCTCGACGAATTCGATGGCACCATCCTGGCACGGAAAGATATTGGCACAAGCTACCATCTGGCCTCGGTCCATGACGATGACGCAGCGGGGGTCACACACATTATCCGCGGGCAAGATTTAGCCGACGCAGCGCCGCTGCATCGTCTTCTCTATGCTCTGTTTGACCTGCCGGCGCCAATCTATCAGCATCACCGTCTGATCACCAACGACCAAGGCAAACGCCTTGCGAAACGCGACAAAGATGTGACCATTTCGCAACTGCGCGCCAATGGCGCCACCCGCGACGATATCTTCCAGATGGTTGGCTTACCGATCTTTTAAGGCTTCGCCTACCTGCGCAGCCTCAGCCAAGATCGTGGCAAGCCGTCCACCACGCTCCACCCGACCGCGCTGACGCACATCGTCGAGCTTTTTCAAGCGTTCTTCCAGCTTGGCCATACGCTCTTCGAAAACAGCATCATCCCGTGCGTCTTCCACTATCGCACAAGCGTGCGCGACCGTGCTCCGTTCGCGGCCAAACGCCGCAGCCACTTCGTTATAGCTAAGTGAATAGACCACGTGCGCGAGATACATCGCTACCTGCCGTGCGAAGGCAACCTCCGCAACCGACCGACTTGGCTTCAGCATTTCCGCTTCCGCCACGCGAAACTCATTGGCTACAACACGCCTTGCCGTAAAAGCGTGCCAGTTCTGCACAGTCTCTTCGGTGCCCTGAATAAACATTTGTTTAGACCCTCTAACCGTTTCTAAAGCCGGACTCCCTTCCGGCTGTTGCATGGTACTACATACAACCATAGCGGGGATAAGTTTTTGGGTCTGATTTGAATACTATTCGAAGAAACTAGATCACATCTCTTTAGGGAATACTTAAAAACGCCAATTAATAGGTGATTAATAAAAGTATACAGAGAATAAAACGACCCCAAACACCACAGCGGTCATCAACGCCGTGTACCCCACGGGCCAGGTGCGCGCGATCCGCCCCTCTGGTCCGTGTACGATGTAAAGGCGCCTTAAGATCCGGCCGTTAAGGGCGCATAGCCCCCGCCACACAAAACGCCATAGGGCGGCAGTGCCATTAACCACTCCCATCAGAAGGTGGCGGCCTGGCACCCGCCAGAACCAGTCCACGTCTAAATTCTGGGACCGCACCTCCGCCGGATAAAGCTTGAACTTCACCAACAGCGCGAAGGCGAGGATTGCAAACAAAAGAAGCTGCAATTGGGTGGCAATATGATCCGCGGTATAGGCCGTGTACTTTGCTTCATAGGGCAAAAGCGCAAATAGATATTGCGGCTGCACCCCAATAAAGATGCAGAGGAACGCCGCAAGGCCCATAGCAATCAGCATCGGCGCCGGTGCCTCCTTCGGCCGCGGTTTGCCCGTGTGTGAAGGTGAGAATTGGTCATGGGCAAAGAATGCAAAGTACGGGATTTTGATGCCCGAGTGCACAAGCACACCAGCACTGGCGAACAGGAGAATGAAATAGGCGAAGAGAATATGCTCCTTCGACGCCGCTAGGGTGATCATGCTTTTCGCCACAAACCCTGAGAAGAGTGGAAAAGCCGCGATCGACATCGCACCGATAATGCAGAAGATCGTGGTCCACGGCATGCTCTTGTGCAACCCGCCAAGCTCCGTTGCCTTGGCGGTTCCCACCCGAACGATGACGGCCCCCATGCTCATAAACAAAAGAGCCTTATAGATAATATGCACAAAGGCGTGAGCCGCCGCACCATTGAGCGCGAGGGGGGTGCCAATCCCAATGGCGCACACCATGAAACCAAGCTGGTTATTGAGGGAGTAGGCCAACACCTTCCGCAAATCATTTTCGATCAGCGCAAAGAAGACAGGGAAGGCTGTCATGACGCAGCCAACAACAATCAGCGCATCAAGCCCCGCGAACCCGCGCGCCAAGGTATAAATGGCAAGCTTGGTAGTAAAGGCGGAGAGCATCACGGCGCCCACAGCGCTCGCCTTAGGATAGCTGTCCTGCAGCCAGGTATGGAGCAGCGGGAACGCTGCCTTAATCGCAAAGCTGATCAGGATCAGCACAGCGGCCGATGACAAATCGCCGAAGGCCCCATCCCCGGTCACAAAGCTGTTGAACGCCAAGCTGCCCGTGTCACTATAGTGCATGACCGTTCCGGCCAGCAGGAAAAGTCCCGACAGCACTTGGATCACGAGGTAGCGCATACCCGCCTTAAAGGCCGCGTGGCCACCCCCAGCCCATACGATGAAGACGGACGACAGCGCGGCCAGCTCCCAATAAATGAATAAGGTGAGAAGATCGCCCGCGAGCGCCCCTGCGATAGCGGCACCCGCATAGACGAGGCCCATCGAAGCCTCGAGCCGCGTTGCATGCTGCCACCCGTAGATCACGTTGATCAGGGCCGCGATGTGGAAGATCACCGCAAAGATCATGGCGAGGCGGTCAATACGTACCCCAATGGTCTCAAATCCCATTAGGGTCGACTGCGCGAACAGACTCACCTCACCAAAGGCGGGCAGACCATAGCCCCATAGATGGGTAAAGCTGATGACAATGGCGCCAGCAGCGACAAGGTTGCGGAACAGCTTCGGCAAAACCGCTAGCAAGACGCCGGCGATGATAAGAATGATACCGGGATTTAAGTCAGGGGACAGAATTTGGCTCATGACCGACCCTCCTCCCCGTCATAATAGCTTTCGTCCCGCATCAGGATTTTGCGCAAATGCTGGCCCGCCAGGACAATAAACGAGAAGCTGACAAACCCCACCAGCGCGTAAAAGGCGGGGAAATGGTCGGCCAGTGCGCCGAGGACGCCCGCAAGGCCCGTCTTATCCTCAAAATGAGGATCATAGCCAAGCTTCCCTTGAGCGGCGAGAAGGAACCCCCACCCGGCCGAGAAAACGCAGCCCGCGATAAGGATAATCCAAATGGCTTTGAGGGTGCCAGGCTTTTCCCATACGGACTTTTCATCCTCTGGCACGTCTGGATGGGTCATGAGCCAGCTCCCAAAATCGGGTTCAGAAACGCTACAACGGGTTCCATGTAGAAGAAGAGAACAATGGTGCCGATCGCCGTGAACCAAGCGGGCACCAAGCAGAAGAGCGGTGCCTCCTGGATAGCGACAGGCCCTTTCAGCGCCTCACCCTGCCCTGGCACGGGATCCATAAAGGCCCGCACCGCAGGCGCAAGCAGGTAGACAATATTCATCAGGCTCGAGATCACCAGAACCAGGAGAAGGAACAAGGTTCCCCGATCCACCGCGCCCAGCATGAGGTAGAATTTGGGCCAGGATCCGGCCATCGGCGGCAAGCCGATAATCGAACACGCCCCAATGATATACGCAATCCAGGTGTAAGGCATCGTCCGACCGGTCCCGCGCATTTCTGAGATCAATGACTTATGGGCCGCCGTGTAGATCGCCCCTGCGCACATAAAAAGGGTCATCTTCCCCAGGGCGTGCGCCGCAATCTGCGTCGCGCCGCCCATAACCCCCATCTTGGTGGCCAGCATGGCACCAAGGGTGACATAGGAAAGCTGGGACACAGTGGAATACGCCAAACGCGCCTTCAAATTGTCCTGGGTCATCGCGATGGCTGAAGCGATAAGGATCGACGCCCCCGCGATCCAAAGGAAGAGATCCGTCGCCCCACTGCTCGACAGATAATCGATGCCGAAAGTGTAGGTACTAATCTTCAGCACCCCAAATACCCCCGCCTTCACCACGGCCACCGCGTGGAGGAAGGCCGACACCGGCGTTGGCGCCACCATGGCATTTGGTAGCCAGGGGTGAATGGGCATCAGCGCCGCCTTGCCAATGCCCCATAGGTAGAGGCCGAGCAAAATCACCGGCACTGCGCCATACATATCCGCAGCGGTCCGCATAATCCCGCCAAGGACAAAATCCGTGGTGCCGGTCATGACATAGGTCCATATGATCGCTGGCAGCAGAAGCCCAATGGACGTCCCAATAAGGATGCCGAGATAAATGCGCCCCCCCGCCCGGGCCTTTTCATCCCGCTTGTGGGTCACCAAGGGGAAAGTACTCAGGGTCAAGATTTCGTAGAAAGTAAAGAAGGTGAGCAAATTCCCCGCAAAGGCGATGCCGACAGCGGCAGAAATCGCCACCGCAAAGCACATGTAAAAACGGGTTTGATGCTTCTCTTCATTCCCGCGCATATAGCCGATAGAATAAAGACTGTTCACGATGAACAGGCCCGAGGCGATAACCGCAAACATCGCACCCAAAGGTTCGGCCTTCAACGTAATCGAGAGGCCTGGCAGGACTTCAAACAAGGTCAAGGTTGGGCGCCCGCCGGCAGCAACATCGTTTAAAACCGTCAAACAAAGGAGGAAGGTAATGACCGCAAAAGTTAGGGTCACCCCCTCCCGCACGTTCGGCTGACGGTCCGCTATCATAAGGCCGAACATGCCAAGGATCGGGATGAACAGCGCGATCAGCATGGCGTCAGCGGGGTTAATAGGTAGGCTCGGGATCATCACTTCGCCCCTCCCATGCTGAGAAGGTCAGCGCCCTGACGCGCAAGGGATGTGAGGGTTTCAGCATCCATCCCAAAATAGATATTGGCGGCGGTCATAACCCCCATCGGCACCATCATGGTCCAGGGCATTTCTACCTGGTTCACGCCTTCAGGCGGGTCGGACAGGAACATTTCATAGGCGACACGTCCGATGTAAGCGACCGCCAGAAGCGAGGACGCGACAATCAACATCACAATGAACAAAGAGGAAACCGGTAAGGTCGCCTCAAACGCAGCCTGGATCAAAAGGTATTTGGAAATAAACCCAGCGGTGAAGGGCACGCCGATAAGGCTGAGCCCTGCAATAATGAAACATGCCGCGGTGAAGGGCATCCGCTTTCCAAGCCCTTTGTAAGCGGACAAATGGTGGGACAGGGTGACATAGAACACCGCCCCCACCGCCATGAAGAGCGCCGCCTTCATCAACGCGTGGTTAAAGACATGCATGACTGCCGCCGCCACGCCCTCAGGGGTGCCAAACGAAATGCCAAGAAGCATATAGCCCACCTGCGCCACAGAGCTGAAAGCCAGCATCTGTTTCACATCATCCCGGAACACCGCAATCAGCGATGCGGCGAACATCCCCGTTAGGCCTAATAGGATGAAAAGCGTAAGAGCCACATCCATAAAGGCGAAGGTGAAGCCAAACACCGTGAACAAGAACCGCAGCATGGCATAGACTGCCACCTTCGTTGCCGTTGCGGCGAGGAAGGCGGTGACCGCCGAGGGCGCAAAGGTGTAGGCATCGGGCAACCATTTGTGCAGCGGGAACATGGCAAGCTTCAGCCCCAGGCCCGTGACGATAAAGGCGAAACCTGCCCTCACAACCCGATTATCCTGGCCCGTCAACCGCTCGTGAAGGTCAGTCATATTGAGGGTGCCGGTGGCCTGATAAAGAAGCCCCAGACCAATCACAAAAAAGGTGGCCCCAATGGTCCCTAGAACCAAATAGGTAAAGGCCGCCGTGAGAGCGCGCCGATCCTGCTTGGCGCCGAGAGCGACGAGAGCATAGGTACTCAGCGAGCTGATTTCGAGGAAGACAAAGACGTTGAACGCATCCCCTGTTGCCACGACCCCAATAAGACCCGCAAAGCAAACAAGAAAAAGCGAGTAGAAGGCGGGCGATTGTTCCGTTCCCACCTCAAAGGCAACACTTTCCTTCGCGTAGGGAAAGACCGCCGCCGCCATAAGAGCGACGAGTGCCATGACAATCGCGCCCACAATATCGATGCGGTAAACGATCCCAAGGGGACCAGCCCAGCCACCCATATTATAAGTGACGCTCCCCACCTCCGCCACATGGAAAAGAAGCGCAACGGCGGAGATTGCCGTCAACCAACTAATCGCTGTGGCAAAGACCCAGGGCATCCGCCCCTTTGGCAGCAAAACACAAAGCGGAGCGGAGACCAGCGGTAAAAGAACCGGCAGGACGGGAAGTTGACTAATGAGACTCACCGTGACGGGACCTCCCCCGGCGCCGCACCAAATTCGGCGGCATTGTCGAGTTGTTCGAGGGCGTCTTCTTCCACCGTCCCATACGCCTCCCTAATCCGTACTGCGATGGAAAGGCCGACCGCCGTCGTGGCCACACCCACCACAATGGCGGTGAGGATTAAGACGTGGGGCAAAGGATTTGAGTACAAAATATCAGCCGCCGCCTCGGCACCATATCCGCCATCCGCGTGGGCGGCGTCTCCGTGGGCGACATTGCTATGGGATGCGCCCGTGCTGCCTTGCTCTTCGCCACCAAGAGATAATGCAATGTCAGGGACAGTCACCTCCTCAACACGAGGGGCGATAGGTCCGTTGACAAGGTCAGGGGCGGTCAGCGCATTGGACGGGGTCGCATCGGGGAGAGTGTGCAGGCTGTCCGCCGCTTGGCTTTCTCCATCAGGTGTCGATGCCCCCGGTTCATTAAGGGGAAGCGCGTTCGCCGCATCACCGCTGACGAAGGCGGCGGCATCTTCGGCGCTTAACGGCTCGGTATGAGCATTGTGCCCCTCCTCGCTCACGACCTCCCCGTGGCTCGCACCATGATCATCACTGTGATGGTCGCCGTGATGGTCGCCGCCATGCTCCTTATCTTTGTCGCCATAGGTTTTGATGAGGATAGGGGCGGTCCCCCCTGCCACCTTCCCGATGGTGATATAGAAAATGAAAACGGAAGTTTGGAAGATATTGAGCCCAATGATCGTCTTCACCAGATTTCCGCGGGAGAAAACGATGTAGAGGCCCATCATCATCAAAATGATGACAATCCAATAATTATATCGTGCAAGGATGAATTCAACCATGGCCTACCACACATCGTCCTGGGGTTCGGCCTCACGGCTCGCAAAAACGTAGAAGATTTGGAGCATCGTCGCGGCCACCGCGAGGCCCACCCCAAACTCCACGACCAGGATGCCGATATGCTGGCCGGCATGATGGTGGCTGTCGGGCTGAATGATGTCATAGTCGAGGAAGTTTTCCCCCAACAGCATGGTGTAAACACCTGTCCCCGCATAGATCAGCACACCAAGCGCCATACCGGCCGGCAAGATTTTAGGCGGGATCACCCGCTTGGTCTCTTCAATCCCAAAGCCCAAGGCGTGAAGGGCAAAGGCCACCATGAAAATCACCCCGGCCTGGAACCCTCCCCCCGGACCGTAATCGCCGTGGAACTGCACATAAAGGCCGAAGAGAATGATAGGGGCAAAGAGTAGCTTGATCGTCACCCTCAAGAGCATATGGCCCATACTCATGAGCGCACCTCCTCTTTGCGTGTGTCAGACACATCGGGCACTGCAAGCGGCGCCTGTGATGGCGGTGAGAGCGCGTCGGGCGATGGATCAACGACGCGACGTCCCCCTCGGATAGATCCTGCGCCGAGCAAGACCAGGCACGCGAGCCCCGCGGTAAAGACCACCACCACTTCACCCAACGTATCGTACCCCCGATAGCTCGCCAACACGCCAGTCACGAGGTTTGGGACATCAATCTCCGACGGCATCCGCTCAATATATTGTCGGCCCACATAGGCGTTGGCTGGGCTCTCCGGATCGCCAAAGTGCGGCATATCAATGGTCGCATAGAGGAGCGCAATCCCCACAAGGCCAACGATAATCAGGGGCATGAGTGCCCGCTGCCGCGATACCGGGTTCTCCCGCCGGGAGGCCAGCGCCATCCCGGACAGCACAAGAATGGTCGAAACCCCAGCGCCGACCGCTGCCTCGGTAAAGGCCACGTCGACCGCGTCCATCAGCACAAAGAAAAGGGCGGTGAGAAGGCTGTAAATCCCCGACAACATCGCCACCCCGAAAAGGCGACGGATGGTGATCATGGCAAACGCACAGATCACAAGGAGCGTGAGGATCGCCAGATCAAGAAGAACCGTGGATGAAACCAGCGTGTCATAGTCACTAACGAGGGTGACAGGGTCGGTCATGACGCCTCCCCTTTTGTTGAGCTGTCAGCGGGGCGCCCTAATTCCTCATCATCGGCGGCAAAGTGAAGGTCATCCCCCACTTTTGGGTTGAGGCCACGGACATAGGCAGCGTGGGCAATCGCATGGGTCGATACGGGGCTCGTCAGCAGGATGAAGATGAAAATAAGCGCCACCTTTACAATGACGAGGAAGTCATCGGACTGCAGCGCCATCCCCAGGAGAAGAAGATCCGCCCCCAGCGTATCAGTTACTCCCGCAGCGTGAAGCCGGGTATAAAAGTCCGGGAACCGCAAAACACCAATTGCCCCCAGAAGGACAAAGGCACTGCCCGATAGAAAAAGCGCCCATGAGACGGCATCAATCAAAGAGTTAAGCATCCTTTTGCGAGCCCTCTTTTGACTGTTCGATGGCCATTCCCGTCATTGCAGGCGCCAAGCGGCCATATTGGAAGAATTTGAGGATCGCGATCGTGCCAACGAAATTGATGAGGGCATAAAGAAGCGCGATATCTAAAAAGTCAGGACGCCCCCCAAGATAGCCCATCACCCCCAGGAGGAGCACCGTCTTGGTGCCAAAACTATTCACCGACAAAACCCGGTCATAGAGCGTTGGCCCCATGATCGCGCGGATCAGCATCAATGCCATAGCGCCCACAAGGGCAAAGGCCGCTATAACGAACATCAGCTCCCCTCCCCTTGCTGCATCGTCGCCCGACGCTCAGCCGCCCAAGCGCGGCCCTCCTCACCATCGAAGGCGCAGACCTTCTCACCCATGGCGGCGATCCCGTCGACGTCAGCCAAGTCTTCCGTCAACGCATGGATGACAAGCACGTCTTGCTCCACATCAACCGTCACTGTTCCGGGCGTGAGGGTTACAGAGTTCCCAAAAATGGTCTTCCCCAAATCACTCGCCTGATAAGCGGGGACCCGGATCATCTTCGGCGATAGGCGTAGGGTCGGCCGCAGGACCTCGCGAGCCACGACCACATTGGCTTTCCCAATCTCAAAGGTCAGCCAGACCATATAGCCAAGAATGCCGGGGAAAACGCGGGTGGGCACCCCCTCGGGGTCTAATACCCCAGCCCGGGCCGTCAGCCAGACCGTTAGCGCCACACTCGCTACGCCAAAGCCCACGAGGGTCGCCTTCTCAAAATAGCCCGACAGAACAAGCCATAGACCAAAAAGTACTACGGCCAACGCGATCTGCCGACCGAACGAGCGTGTGATAAACCGCACCATAAAGCCTCTGGATACAACGCAATGCGGGCCGCCGAGGGGCGACCTGCCGCACCAGTTAGGGTTTAGCGCCCAAATTCCTGCTGGACGCAAGCCCGCAAAATCGCATCATTTATTTTGAAAGCAACCGCCCCGCGCTCACTTTCTACACAAAAGGGAGAAGTTTCGCCTTTGGCGGCACGAACAACCGCGTCAGCAACCGCACGGTTGATATGGGGACACGCTCGGATCCCTACTCGGGCACTGCTAGGTTGGTATAGCTGTCGCGGCGCCAGTCCCAGTACCGCAGGACCGCGCGGGAATAGTCCCGCGCCACCATGTCAAACGCCCCCACGAGCCGCTCATGGTCTTCCGCATCAAAGACGGGTCCCGATGCGTTGGCTTTGCGCAAGATAAGCGCTTTGTTGAGGATCTCGGCAAAGGCTTTTCGTGAGACCCCGATACTTTTGCACATAATCGCAAAGGGCTCGCCGCCCTTATCCAAAATCGCGCGTGTCGCCGTATCCGCACTCACCCCCGCAAGAAGGCCCACAGCGGCGCACAAATCCGGCGTCGGGTTGGCCCGCACGGCGGCGAGCATACGCTCGACCACCTCAGGCGAGACGGCCTCCCCATTTTTGCCGCGGGGGCGATGGCGTCGGTCACAGAGGGTGAGGACACGCTTCACCACCAAATCGGGATCAGGGTCAGGGAAAACCGCCGTATAAAGAGGCTTAAGGGCGTTTTGCACCACTGTTCGATCAATCGCGAACCGGGTGATCACCTGCTGGCGCAACTGAGAATCGAGCCACCAAAACATGGTGAAGCCATGGCGGGGCTGCAACTCTCTGCGGTGCAGCAAAGGCCCGCGGAGCGAGACATCGTGCATCGTCCGATTAACGAGAGTGTCGATGCGCCCCTCGGGCAAATAAATATCATCCCGCGCCAGGACCGCCACACATGTTTTGGTCTCCTCCGAATCGAGAAGAACCTCAGCCAGGCCCTCCGACATACGTGTCCGGCGAAGGATAACAGCGCGGTGGTCCGCACTGACTTGCGCTGCCGTGATCAGTAAAGCGTCCGGTATGTCCTTAAACGCGTTGATCAAGGGACCGGCCACGGATATCGATTCTTGCAGCAGACGCCTCAAAAGGTATGGCGGCGGCGCCAAAACACCGGCCAGACGCTCGGCAATCTCAACCTTGTGGGCTTCTTCAAGAAAATCGAGCAATTCAATGAGGATATCGCCCACAAAGGCGCGCTCATTTTCGTTCATCTGCCCCGCAGGAAGCGCAAGTACATCCACCAACATGCGCGACAGCTCTGCCCGCTGCCCCGCCTGAGGCGCGGCGGCCTCCGGCGTCTGGTCGGACGCCGTGTCGGAAGCAGACACAGGTATAGGTGCGGATGACGACATACTACCTGAAGTGGTGTAGCGAAATGGGCTTAACGGCGCGTTTCCGCTGGTCAGTTAATCTTACCAGCGCTAGGACAGTCTATGAGTGAGTTCAGGGACCCCAAAGCATGTTTCGGCCTTCTGTTTTAAGCCTCTTCGTCGGCGCGAGTTTATTGGCCGGATGTGCCACAGACAGCGGTGCGGACGGGCCCTTCTATCCTGCCGGTTTCACCGATGGCTGCCGCACCGGCGAAGCCAGCCAGGCCAGCTTTTCGGACAAGGTTTTCCGGGACAAGCAGCTGTTTAAGGACGAGAAAAGCTACCGCGCCGGGTGGCGTTCGGGCTACGCCCAATGCAACCGGATCGAAGACCTAGACCAGCGGCCAGGCGATTTAGGGGAGCGGGAACCTTACTAGTCCTTAAGGAGACGCACCCAAACCACCCCAATTGCTTGCGAAAGTAGGGCGTTCAGGTCTAGCTTGTCGGCCTTCAATAGGGAGAGCGACATGCGCGCAATCACAATATTCATATCGGCTCTGATGAGCCTCTGGTCGACGTCTGCCCTCGCAGGCAGCTTTACCGGTCAGGACGTTCAGAACTTCATTGTCGCCCTTGGCAACATGCAGGCACTCGAGGGCGAGTTTGATGAGGTCGACCTGCCAGCGGAAATCAGCAGTGAGGGCAATTTGCAAGATTTACTGGACGAGGATGGTAGCCTGTCCATGTTCACTCGTATCGGCGCCGCCCTAAAAGGGAACAAAGATGTATACAGCGCTATGACCGGTGCGGTTAAAGATAGCGGCTTTTCCTCCTTCAATGATTTTTCGGGCAAGGCAGACTCCATCATGATGACTTACATCGCTACCCAAGCGAATGCTGAGGAATTAGCACAATTCAAAGTGATGGCCGCGAACATGCCTGAAAGCATGATGCCCCCTGGGTTGAAGGATCAGATGGCTTCTATCCAACTATTGATGAGCGCCATTGAACAGGTGCCCGCCGAGGATGTTGCAACGTTGACCCCACATCTGCCAGCTCTTGAAAGAGCCTTCGACTAGGATACACGCCGACGAAACGGCGCCCGTAACGGCGCGGTGGATCCGGTTTTTTGCTATCCCAACGCAAAAATGGAAGCTTAAAAGGGGCAGGTCCGTTCGGTTTTTGCCTGATCCTTTGAGCAAACATTGCGGGGTGAACTGGAGACACCGGTTAGCGCGCCAGGCGATCACATTGGATCGGATCGGAGCCGGCCCACGCGTGAAAAATAAAGACTCTATAGCCATCGGACTGATTCAAGCAGAACACCCGATGCTATAGCCCCAATTTTCAAGCCCCGATGCGGTCTGGCCCATCGATACCAAGTGGGACATACCTCCATGAATTACACAGAGTACGCCTCTTTTGATGCAACCGGCCTCGCCAGGCTGATCAGAAAAAAGGACATCACGCCCAAAGAGGTTGTTGAAACGGCCATCACAGCGGCCGAGCGCATCGACCCCAAGATCAACGCAGTCTGCCAACCGCTTTATGACAAAGCCTCTGCCGCCCTATTGGACCTACCCGTAGAGTCCCCTCTCTCAGGTGTTCCTTTTCTTCTCAAAGACTCCGGTGCTGATTTGGTAGGCACCCCCACAACGAATGGAAGCCGTCTTTACAAAGATGACATGCCATCAGCGAATGCAACCCTCACCGACCGATATTTAAACGCCGGTCTAGTGGTTATCGGTAAAGCCAATGTGCCGGAATATTGCTACTCCATTCATTCAGGGTCCAAACTCTTCGGCGATACACTTAACCCATGGAACATAGAGTATAGCAGCGGCGGTTCGAGTGGCGGCAGCGCCGCCGCTGTTGCTGCCGGCATCACCCCCATCGCGAATGCTGACGACGGCGCCGGCTCTATCCGTATACCGGCCGCGATTTGCGGCCTTGTGGGACTGAAGCCAAGCCGGGGACGAACACCGACAGGCCCTATCGCAGGCGAAGCGTGGGGCAGCCTTGCCTGTGCCCATGTGGTGAGCCGGACAGTGCGGGACAGCGCCCTCCTCCTCGACCTTACCCATGGCCCGGATGCCGGTGCGCCGTACACAGCCCCTCCGCCCCCTAAAGCCTATGCGGAGGCGCTGAACGACAAACCAAGACGCTTACGGATCGCCTTTTGGCCGGATGCACCCGCAGGCACCGTGGTCGACGACGACAGTGCGAAGGCCGCGAATAACGCGGCAGCTCTCTGCGCCCATTTGGGTCACGAGCTCGTGGACGCTTCCCTTAAAATCGATCACGGAGAAATGATCGATCACTTCCATACGATTAGCGCCGTCAACGGAGCTGCCTTTGTAAAGAACGGCTTTGACGCCCTAGGCGAAGCCCCCAGCGAGCGGCTGGTAGAGAACGCTCTTTGGGGTCTTTACCGCGATGCTGAGACGGTGAGTGGGACGGACTATCTCGCTTCCATCCGGTTTATTCACCAGATGGGCCGACGGCTGGGCGCCTTTTTTGAAGGGGTGGATCTCATTCTCACCCCCACCCTCGCCCAGCATGCCTGGACGCCCGACGACGCAGCCATCAACGATCATGATGTGAAAGCCTACCTTCACCGATTGTTCGGGATCTCTCCCTTTACCCTGCAGGCGAACATGACAGGCGGGCCCGCCATCACCGTACCGATGGGTGTTGGGCACACAGGGGTCCCGGTGGGTGCTCATTTTATGGCAGCCTACGGACAAGAACATACTCTACTGCAAATCGCAGCACAGATTGAGAGCGAGCGCCCCTGGGCAACATCTTATACCTCCATACAGATATAAAATCTGACTGCTGAGGTTAGGGTTAAGATATCCCAGCTTGAGGAGCGAAAACCCTGCGGACCAACAAAAAAAGCCGCCCCGAGCAGGGACGGCTTCTCAACAGATAACTTAAAAGCTGTTACGCTTTGCGTCCCTTACGGCGCATAACGCTAAGACCCGCCAAGCCAGTGCCAAAGAGCAGAACCCCTGCTGGCAGTGGGACAGCCGATACGCTCACAGCATCAATGAAACCGCCAAGCGAATTTTCATCTCCAACCGCGCGGAAGCCTAACGCATCAACGTCAGCCATAGCCGTGTAAAGGACCGATATGGGCAGCCAATCAGTCTGAACAGAACTCTGAGCAAACACAGTGGTCAGACTTGCTTCATTGGTTAAGTTCGCCCCATCGTACTCACCAACAAACAGCTCGATACCGTTGTCGTTCGCACCATTTGTGCGGGGACGATAAGCGAAGGTAATGCGATATTGTTGACCAGCTACAAAAGCGACATTTGCCGCCATGGTGGTATTGGTGCCGGCGTTAGCGCCACCCCGACTAGTGTCGGAATCAAGCTCAACATATTGCTCCTGGTCAAATGCCTGAACAACAACGCCACTTTGCTGAATCTCAATGCCAGCCCCGTCAACGACAGACCAGTCCCCATTATCGCCGGCGTTACTGAACACAGCCCAGTCGGCAACATCGGGAGCTTCAAAACTGTCGAAAAAGATAACGGAGGCGGAAGCGGGCACGGCGACCATCGCAGCAGCGGCCGATAGTGCGGTAATTAAAGTTCTCACGGAGAAACGCTCCTTTTACTCAAAAACAACTATAACAGGAAAGTGTTAACCTTTGGGCTATGGGGGAACAAGCTGTAAACGCAACTCCCCTTCGCCGCTTGGTTGTATTTCCAGCTTTTTTCGTGATCTAAGGGCAACAATTCGAGTCTAAATGATCAACTCGAGAAAAACGTTATCGTTGAGATCTTTTTGAGTAGAACACATCGCATTCAAATGCGGTCAGAGATTGGCAGAGTCAGCGCTTACGGGGGACCAAGATCGCTCCTTTCTAAAGCAATGGCCCCAATTCTTGGGTCGATGTTCCCAGCACCATATCTCAGCCTTATAAATCTTTATACAAACACTTTACAAAGCAGACCGGATCCTATCCGAAACAATCGCGGCCACTTTATCGACAGGGATCTCGTCTTTTTCACCGGTTGCGCGCGTTTTCAGCTCAACCTTACCCTCTTTGAGGCCGCGTGGCCCAACCGTGACCGCAAATGGAAGGCAAATAAGATCCATCCGGGCAAACTTCTCCCCTGCTCGGTCGCCGGTATCATCATAGAGGACTTCAATACCCTGATCTTCTAAGGTGCGGTACAGCGTCTTACACGTTTCATCTGTACTCGCATCACCCGCCTTCAAATTGATAATGCCGCAGTGGAACGGCGCAACGGAAACCGGCCATTTGCAGCCATATTCATCATGATACGCCTCGATAAGCGCCCCCATGAGGCGGGAGACGCCGATGCCATAGGACCCCATTTCGACAAAGCGCTGCCCATCCGGAGCGTCTACGGCAAGGTTCATGGCCTTTGAGTATTTCGTGCCGAAATAAAAGATGTGACCCACCTCAATGCCCCGCGCGGACAACCGGTCCGCCTCTGGGATGGCCTCAAAAGCGGCCGCATCGTGCATTTCGTCGGTGGCCGCATACTGGCCGGTCCAAGCGTTAAAAATGGGCTCAAGGTCACTATCAAAATCGATATCCGCTGGGGGCGGAGCTAGTTCCGTTAAAGAGCGGTGCGCGAACACTTCACTTTCCCCTGTGTCCGCCAGCACGATAAACTCATGGCTAAGATCCCCCCCGATGGGCCCTGTGTCGGCCTTCATCGGAATCGCCCGAAGGCCCATCCGGTGATAGGTGCGCAAATAGGCAGTGAACATCTTCAAATAGCTTTTGCGCGAACTCGCCGCGTCTAAATCAAAGCTGTAGGCGTCCTTCATCAGAAACTCGCGCCCGCGCATAACGCCGAACCGGGGGCGAACCTCGTCCCGAAACTTCCACTGAATATGGTAGAGGGTTTTCCCTACATCCTTATACGATCGAACACCGCCGCGAAAAATCTCAGTGATCATCTCCTCATTAGTGGGACCATAGAGCATCTCGCGATCATGCCGGTCGGTGATCCGCAACATTTCGGGGCCATAAGCATCGTACCGACCAGACTCATGCCACAGGCTTGCGGGTTGAATAGTTGGCATAAGGAGTTCCACTGCGCCGGCGCGGTTTTGTTCCTCCCGCACAATGGCTTCAATCTTCCGCAACACCCTGTGCCCCAGAGGTAGCCAAGCGTAAATCCCCGCCGCCTGCTGCCGGAGCATCCCTGCCCGAAGCATAAGGCGGTGGGAGACGATTTGAGCGTCACCAGGGGTCTCTTTCAACAGCGGCAGATAGAAAGCGGATAGACGCATGGACGGGTCTCCAAACAAAGGCGAAATAGGGCCCCCGTGATAAGGAGACGAGCCGCGGAAGTCTATGGGGTGTCGAAGGGGGGAAGAACGATAAACCCTATCCACCTTCGGGGATGGGGAGCCGGGGAGCCCCAAAAAGGGTTTAATGCAGGCTGAACCGGTGATGGGTGCCTGCGGCGTCTACCGTAAACGCTGCACGGTCAAATGAGGGGGGCCCAAACCGCACTGGCGCATCATTCGAAAACCCGAAGGGTTCGGTAGGGTAACCAACAATATTGGTGTCAATTTTTGCATCCCCGTCGAGGTCTTGAAAGCCCTTCACCGCATAGGTGCCGGGCGCCAGCCCACGAAAGGTCACAGTGACCGTACCATCGGCATTTGGGGTAAGATGCGCGTCTTGAACCGGATCATCGGCACGGTATGCGCTCCGACAATCGTAAAGCCCTAAGCGTACAACGCCGTCTTCACGGTCAAGCGCCACCTGCACGGTCAGGTCGACACGTGGTTTAACAACGCTTGCAGAGAGGAAGCCAACCATGGGGGTATCCCACATCGCAGCGTGCAAAATACCCACAACAAACAAGCCCGCCGACATCAGCGATCATCCCCACTACTAACACCTGACGGCGC
>CALFRH010000691.1 GCA_937919225.1 uncultured Parvularcula sp. | reverse complement strand
CCACTATTCCCTCGTTTACGCAACCATTTCTGATGGGGCCCGCCGCGCCGTAACGACTGCGGGGCCTCTTGTTGGCTTGTTTGCCGAAGCACCGGAGTGGCAGATCTATGACGCCGATACGGTGGTAAACTATGAAGTTGGTTGGAAGGGGAGCTATAATGGTCTGCGTTATGACTTAAACCTCTTCTATATCGATTGGCAGGACCCGCAGCTCAACACCTCAACACCGAACTTCGGATTCTTCAGTGTCGCGAACGGTGATAGTGCTCGAACCCAAGGGGTCGAGGCACAGCTTTCGGGGACTTGGGATGTTGGGACTGGCCTGAACTACCAGTTTGGATATGCCTATGTTGATGCTGAGCTTACTGGCGAATTTCTGTCACCGGACCCCGCCGCCTTGTTCGCGCTCGCGCCGGATGGCGCTACATTGCCTGGAACGCCGGAGCATGCGTTCAACTGGGTTTTCGATTATACCTTCGATATCAACAGCGATTGGACCTTGTTTGCTCGTCTTGATGGGGCATACCAGTCAGAAACTCAGAACTCTGTGGGCACATCACCTTTGTTCGCGCAAGAGTTCGACGGTTTTGCCATCTCGAACGGTGTCTTGACCGCTACTCAAGGGAACGTGAGCGCTTCGCTTTGGATGCGGAACATTTTTAACGAAGAAGGGGTGACTGGTGCCTTTACAGAAGAGTTTATGGGGACCGCGCCGGATCAGGGTTTCTTTGGAAATGCGAGTAAAGACCTGATCGCTCTACCTCGGACGGTAGGGTTTACGGTTCGGTTGGACTTCTAACAACCTTTCTCTGGTGTAGCGAGCCGGCAGTGTACGGATGCCGGTTCGCTATGCCGTCCATGGTCACTGACACCTATGCCCGATACGCCCGAAGTCATTGATATAAGTCCTGCGCGGGCCGTCGAATGCCTGACGGCGGGCCGTTTTGTTGAAGCTGAGCACATAATTGATCGCTTGCTGGTTGGCCAACCCCAATCGCCCACGAGCTGGACTTTGGCTGCCAAAGTGCGGCAGGCGAAAGGAGACTTCGCAGGCATGGTCAGTGCAGCGAAGTCTGCGCGCGACCTTTCGAAAGCGGGGCTGAATGAAGCGTTCTTGTATTGTGAGGCGCTGATCTTCTCTGGGCAATTTCAGCTTTTGCGTGACGAACTCGCTTTGCTTGAGGAGACAATCGCCCTTGCGGATACACGCGCCCTATCGAAGCTGAGTGAGTTTTACACCCATTGCGGTGCTTTTGAGGACGCCGAGCGACTGGCAGATCGCGCGCTCGCGACTGCGCCACATGATGCTGGGCTGCTCTTCAACCGTGCGGCCGCTCGGATCGCCATCGGCAGGCATGATGAGGCGGAAGGCGATCTCGACATGGTGATCAAAAGACAGCCCCGGGATTATGATGCCTATTATAACCGGGCGACGCTGCGGAAGCAGACACAAGACAATAATCACATTACTGAGTTAAGAGAATTAAGACGGCTGGTGTCGCCTTGCCCGCCTGCGCTTGGATATGCGCTGGCCAAGGAGCTTGAAGATCTTGGTCGGTGGACTGAGAGCTTTGCCGCGTTAGAGGAGGGGGCTCGCGCACGGCGGGCTATGCTCCCCTATCGAGTGGAAACCGATCTTGAGGCGATGGCGCAGATTGCCAACACCTTTGGTGCTGAACGGCTTTCCGGCGTTAAGGAGGCCGCGTCGGATACTGGACCCATTTTTGTTTTGGGGCTCCCGCGAACCGGGACAACGCTCATTGATCGGATTCTTTCCTCCCATGCTGATATCTCTAGTGTAGGGGAGGTTGATGATATGCCTCTCTCTTTAACGGCGGCCACCATGGGGGCCAGCGATAAGGGTGATCGAATTAGGCGGGCGGCATCCATCGATATGGAAGGGCTTGGGACGCAGTACTGGCGACGGCTACAGGGACGGATCAATGCAAACACAATCGTTGATAAGACGCCTTCGAACTTTCTCTATATTGGTCTCATTGCGTTGGCGATGCCAACTGCAAAAATCGTCCATGTCCAGCGCCATCCCATAGCCGCTGGGTACGCCATCTACAAGACGCTGTTCCGGATGGGCTATCCGTACTCCTATGATTTGACGGATCTCGGTCGTTATATTGCTGGTTATCAGCGTTTGATGGATCACTGGCGAAAAGCGCTGCCCGGTCGGTTGATTGAGGTCGCCTATGAGGATCTGGTGACCGAACCCGAACAGACGGTTCGGACCCTTTTGTCCGCATGCCATATGCAATGGGATGAGGGCTGCATGGCGTTCTACGCGAACGCGGCACCGTCAGCGACGGCGAGCGCCGCGCAGGTCAGACAGCCCATTCATACAGCGTCCGTTGATCTTTGGCGGCAGTATGAGACACAGTTACAACCTCTCCGGGACGCTATTATTCAAGAGTGTGGAGATCCAAAATGGTGATGAAACAGATTTTAATCAGTTTACTTGCGATATTTATCGCAGTTGGATCTGTGGCCGCTGAAACCATTTTTAGCGATGATTTCCAGGATGGCGAGGCAGATGGATGGGGCGCTACGGGAGACGGGACCGTCGGGCTAAGCACCTTTGCTGGCAATGTCTCCCTTAACCTGAGAGGGCCAGCTACGGCGGTGGCGGCGATCACGACGAAGGGGTATAGCCGGGTAACCATCAGTGCTGTGATGGCGGCCGATGACCTCGAACGCAGTGATTTATGCCTTTTTGAGGCGACGGCGGATGATGGTAAGAACTGGCAGACTATTATTCAAGTCGAAGATGGTGCCGATGATGCAGTGACCCTCCATCCAGGCGCTTTGACTGATGAAGAGTTTGATGATCAAGATCGTGTGATTTTGCGTGCCCGTGCTGTCGTGGATGGGGAAAATGATCAGTGTTGGCTCGACAATGTCAATATGTCTGGAGCATGGATTGCGGATCTTAAGGCGGCCGAGGCATTTGTTCTCTCCGAGCAGGTTTTCGCTGATGGCACCATGCCGCCCTTCCTTCTGCCAACGGACCGATTTGCTATACCCAGCGACGCGCTGCCGATGGACGGCGCGCGCGATTTGTCTGGCCGTCTCCGATTGACCGCGGGAGAAGCGAAGCTAGTTGTTCGTACAGACCGCTTTGGATTTGCTGCGCTCCCCAATCGGCTGTTCGATCGGTTGACCGCGATCGATATGGACTATGTCCAAGATGGCAACCGGATGATTCCCGTGAGGGGCAGTATTCTTGAAACCGATCATCCGTTTTGGGATTTGGTGCTGACGCCAGGATTTATTTGGCGGGAAGGGGGGCGGTCCGATTGGTATCGAGTTTCGCTACCGTTTGCGCTGATGGAGAAAAATGCCAACTGTATCCATAATGGTATGGTGAGCTTTCGTTTGTCACCGGACGGTGTGGCCTCAAAGGCTCTATGGCAAATAGCCTCTGAAACCTGTGCGTATTTCCAATTCGATGCATGGGGCGTTGCGACTGCGACTTTTGATGCCGAATCCGTTCCTGAGACGGATGGATTAAAGGCACGTATCACGCGAGTTCAAGGCGCCCCGCTCAGCTCTGTGCAGCCAATGTCCGCACTCGGGGCGGCCTATCCAGGCGTTGCGCTCGATGCTTTCGAGGCGCGCGGGGTGTTGGCACCTGAGACCATGACGGTGTTCGGCCTGGTGGCTGACGGGGTGCATTATGGCGGAGGCTGCCAAACGCGGTCAGGTCCCTATCCCTATTGCGACGACATGGTGATCCCATCCTATTCGCTCGCGAAGTCCGTGTTCGGTGGGCTTGCCTTAATGCGTTTAGAGGCCCTTTATCCGGGGGCGAAGGATGCACTCATCAATGATTATGTGCCGCAATGCGCGAAGGTCAGGGGTTGGGAGGGTGTGACCCTTGAACATGCGCTTGACATGGCCACGGGGCGCTACTCCAGCACTGTTTCTGATGCGGATGAAAACGCCGCCGTCCAGGCTGATTTCTTCCTAGTGCCTAACCATAGGGATAAGATTAGGCTCGCTTGCACCCAATACCCTAAACGGGCTCGTCCGGGTCGTCAGTTTGTGTACCATACAACAGACACATATATTCTCGGCACCGCTG
>CALFRH010000690.1 GCA_937919225.1 uncultured Parvularcula sp. | reverse complement strand
AACAGTCGAGGAAGAAGAGTCACTAAAAAAACTGATAAGATGGCGTCGCCGATTTAAGTTTTACATATCGAGAACTGGTATATTTTTAAGTGATGTGGTGATATTTTGTATCGCCCCCCTGGTACTACCAAATTACCTTTGGTTACTTTTTCTGTGGGCTACTCACGATAAAAAAGAGAGAGGGTCTCGTGGATGGGAACCAAAACTCATCGGTCGAATGCCTATTGTTTTAATAATCGTCTCAACAGGATTGATGGGGATGGGCTTAGCGTACTGGCATCAGATTCAGTCTACGGTTGGGTTGTAGAGCCGATTGTCGACCATCCGAACGGCTAGTTTTTCTTCGTCGACGATAGCAGCTTGTTGAGATCGTCGTCATCGATTTTGAAGACATAAGTTGTATCAGTACTGACAACCGTCAGCTCGTTTAAACCATCGTCACCAGGCGAGATAGAGACGTCATACGCCCAAAGCCTTACGACCGGTGACCCTTCCTCATCCTCTTCGATATCAACCATGAGCCAATATTAAGGGTCGCGGAGGGCCCTCTCAAGCCCCTGGCTCCCACAATCCATAATCGCTGTGTGGCTGCAAATGTCTTTTTTTCGCGGCACACCGCGATTTCCATTGACATACTCGCGCCACAAAGCGATAGTTAACGGGTCACCGCGATTCTGGTGGCCCGGGGGCCTCACCTCCCCGCCCCTTCCCAACCTGAGGCCCCCGGCAACTCTTTTTGGATGCCGTTATGTCGACAGAGATAATGCCAACCCAGCAGGCACAAGCATACGCATCACGGGCTCAGTCTTGCGCCCTAAGGCCGATCCCGATATCGACCATACATAACTCAGTACAAGATCCTTACTTTCCAGCACCAGTTTTCTTGGTTCAAACAGCCAAAGGACTGATCGAAATCGCTGGCAGCTTACGCGCTGCCGAAGAATTAGACGCTCACCATGGCCGCCAATGGCGCCAAGACAATTGGCGTCGACTCACCCCTGACTACTGGGTCAGAGTCGAGGACTTTCTCTTCGTTGAAACAGCGGTTGCTTGCCAATGAAACGGCAAACAGACTTCCCTCCATTGCCTACGGATGACGTGGCGCTTTTCGCTAAGCTTGATAGAGCGCGCAGTCTTGTCGCACTGGCGGCGGTTCAAATCGATGGGCGGGCATCATGCCTGTTTGACCGCATCGAACGAGAGATCGCCCCAATTGAGAACAAGCGGCGGCGTATGGAGGAAGCGATTGCACGCCTCAAAGAGGCAGCAGCATGACCTATCCAATTAATCTGTACCAGGCTCTTCCGCCTTAAACTTGGCTACAAGCCATCAAACCACCCCTCTTTCGTTACTCACCTACCATCGGAGCCAAAATGAACGTTCTTGATAAGGGCCAATTGGCCGGACTCACTGAAAATTCCATTCAACCCGCAGGTTCGCGTGAATTCTACATTGGCGCAGCTTGGGAAGGTAGGGCTGAACTTGACTTCGCTGTTCAACCAGTTCGCAATGATATCATCTCCACGGACGATATGTTGTATACTAATCGTTTGGAAGTCTTTGGAGGCGCGCTCCAAATGTCTGGAGTTGCTTTAATAGCTGACGATAGCGCCGTCGACAATAAAGCTGCTTTGATTAAAACTGATGCTGTTCCAGGGGGCATCACGGCGTTGGTTGCCGGTGTCATAGCATTCTACGATGATGAACTGAGTGCGGTTTCTAACACTCGACTGACCATCAGGGATGGCGATTCAGTTGAAGCGCCACCGCTGTACACATTGCCCTTGATTATCGAAAAAGGGACTTGCGCAACCGTTCTTGTCTCATGTGTCTTGCTGCGCGGCAGCGATAATTCATGGTCAATCAAAAATACTAGCGATTTCCGAAATGAGTTTGGCAAAGGCGTCGAGGCCCTATCCGGATTCGCTGGTCTCGCGCCATCCTATGCACAGGCAGCCTAACGTCCCCTCCCTCTACGCGAGCTGTCTGGCTTGGTGGTGCTGACCGCTGTCAGCACCACCCTCTCTACCTAATCTTTGACCAATCAAAGAGTTCTGCATGCGTTGTACAAGTTACAGAGTTTTTTCACCTCTGCATAAACCGAACATGGGCGGCGCCCTCTTGTCCCATGCCAAATGCCGCCCATTCCCCACCCGATCCACCCCCCTTGATCGGGTGGGGGCCTTCTAAGGAAAAACCAATGTCGGATTTAGAACCACGATATCCTTTGCACTGGCCTGATGGTCAGGGGCGCACAGCTGACCATGATCGGTCTTCGGCCTATAAGTTTAAGACCACATGGCAACGGGCTATGGATGATCTTCTTGACCAGCTGCGGCTGATGGGGGCGGCAAACACCATCGTGTCCTCCTGGCTAGCTATTCGCCGGGATGGTCTGCCCTATGCGGATCAAGCACGCCGCCGGATTGAAGACCCAGGGGTCGCGGTTTACTTCACCCTTGGGGGGGAGCGGCGATGTATCGCCGTGGATATGTATGACCAACCGTTTGGCAATCTGAGAGCGGCCGGTCTAGCGGTAAAGGCGCTACGCGACCTAGAGCGCCATGGCGGCGGCAATATGCTTCGTACAGCGATGGAAGGGTTCTCCGCGCTTCCGCCACCGGCGGGATCCGCGCAGAATTGGTGGGCAGTCTTGGTCTGCCGGCCAGATGACCACATTGACGTGATCCGACATGCCTACACCACGGCGGTAAAGCGGACGCACCCTGACAAAGGGGGCGATCCCGAAGAGTTTCAGCAAGTTCAAACAGCATGGGAAGAAGCGCAAGCGGCCCACAGGAGCGCAGCATGACGATGAAGCAGATTTCCGAACAGCGCCCCCTTGGCAACACCACCGGCCCGGAAACCTCGCCGACCAACCCCGTGCCGCCGACGGAGTCCGGCCTCTCCGGACCAAACACTTCGACCGAACCAATGTTCATCAACGTTGTTTCGTTGTCTCCTGAACAGCTGAAGGCCCTGAAAGATGAGTGGCATCAGGAGTTTGTTCGTGAGATGTCTCGCACGAGGACAACGGTCTATAAAATCCGTGATAAGACGGCATTTGATTCATGGGGTGTCTTTGTCGCTGACGACACCACCGGACTATTTGCCGCCAACACGAGCTACGGCTCCTTCAGCCACATCTGGCCATGCGCCCACCGCTCTCAGCACCTGCACAGCTTTCTGGCGGACCTTAACCGTGGCTATTTTGGTAAGAAAACGATGGGGACTCGGGCCAAGGTCTATTCGCCGGAGCGATCAAAGAAAATGTGGTGTCAGCGCATTTTGGAAGAACGGGCTCAATGGCCAGAAACCCCGGCCCGCACCGATGGAATGTCGCGAGACCGCGCGCGGGAGCTTTACGGGTACGTCAAGCGCTTTGATTGGCATCGTGAACCGCATGACGTTGCCCGTGATCTCTATGAGGGATTGCACTGCGACTTCTTCGGCGCCGATTGTGAGGCGCTGATCGCAGAGGAGCCAAACCCGCAGCTGGTTTTGTTCTGGGATCGTCTCTGGCCACTTTTCATCGAACAACTGCAGCAAGAGAAAGGGGTGGCAGCATGATGACGTTGGGTGACCTCAGTATACAACTTTTCCTCACGATCGTTTGCATCTTGCATATTATTGGCGCGGCAGTCGCGGTTCGGTTCCTATTTCGTTGGCTAAAGCTTGGCTTCGCCGCCCCAAAGCTTACTGAAATCATCCTCGCCACCCTTGTTGTCCTGGAGGCAGAGACTATTGCAGCGCAACTTTTGGAGCATATCCGATGATGCGCGAAGACATTGCGGGGTGCCGTGGCGACGGCGTGATCTGGACAGGACGCACCTACTTGGATCTCAACCAACCCGACCCGTCTAAAATTCACTTGGGTGACATTGCCGTCGCCCTCTCACGATTGCATCGTTTTGGCGGCAGGACTATTCGCCCCTATACGGTGGCAGAGCACTCCGTATGGGTCATGCAAAAGGTGCGCGCCGACCTAAAGCGTCAATGGCAAAAGGATGATGGGGCAAAGCCGCTAAAGACGCCGGACCCGTTCCCCGCCATGCGGGTTGCGTTACTCCATGATGCGGCGGAAGCCTATGTGGGCGATATGGTACGGCCGTTGCGGCAGATGCTGCCGGACTTCCACGGCATTGAAAAGCGAGTGCGCGATGCCATCTTCCAACGCTTTGGCGTTGCCCACGCGGACACCTATGCTGATTTGGTTCAGCGAGCGGACAATGTGGCCTTGGCGACCGAGGTGCGGGATATCTGCTGGGTGCACGAGCCATGGCCCGACCTGCCATCCCCTGACCCCGAAACCATCCTTCCCCTCGAGTCGGTCAAAGCCGCCGAGGCGCTGTTCCTTGAACAGGCCAACATGTTGGGGTTTGGATGATGGACAAACATCTCAGCGACAGCCCCATCCTTATGTTCGGACCCATGGCGGCCGCATGCCACCGCGGCGCAAAGACCCAAACCCGACGTATTCCCCATAAGATCCCCCCACGGATCGGCCACCGCTTTTGGGTGAAGGAGAGTTTTCGGGTGGAGGCCCTGTATGACGACATCGGCCCCAACGATCTGAAAGAGTTGAACCTGTCATCCATACCCGTCTGGTACGAGGCCAATGGCGACGGTAGCGACGACGGACGCTGCGCCCCCGGTGGGGGCCAGTGGGGCAAGCTTAGACCATCTATCTTCATGCCCAAAAACCTGAGCCGTACGACCCTCCGGGTGACTGCACGGCGCCATGAACACCTCCACGAAATCACGGAGGATGACGCGCTGGCTGAGGGCATCAGCGCCACTAACATCCTCAATGGTGAGTGGCGCTATGGCATCGGGGGGCCCGCTGGCGGGCCTAGCGGCGAAAAGGGCGCGTGGCCACTAGACCGTTGGAAAAGCGACCCAATTGACGCGTTTCGTGTCCTTTGGGACGAGTTATACCCCGCCGAGGAGCAGTCCTGGTACGCCAACCCGCTCGTTCGTGTCGTCTGCTTCTCCGTCACGCAGAAGAACATCAATGAGGTGAGCTGGTGACCAACATTGAGTGGACGGAGAAAACATGGAACCCCATTGTCGGCTGCTCGGTTGTCTCGCCGGGGTGTACCAATTGTTACGCCATGAAAATGGCCCACCGTTTGGCGTCAATGGCTGTGAAGCCCGATGGCGCAGGCAACATCTATACAACACACTATGAGGGTTTGACGAAAGACCAGGGTCGCCACCGCCATAATCCCGTTTGGACGGGAAAAGTAGCGCGTGCCGGCGATGATCACTGGCATATCCCTCTAAAGCGCAAAAAGCCCACGATGTTCTTCGTGTGCTCCATGGGCGACCTGTTCCACAAAAACGTGCCTGACCAGTGGATAGACGAAGTCTTCGCCATCATGGCCTTTTGTCCCCAGCATGTTTTCCAGGTTCTGACGAAACGCCCACAGCGAATGCGAGATTACATCCTTTCCCTGGATCTGCGGGCACCGTGGCCAGCGCGGTTGCCAGATGAGACAACCCGTTTAATCAGTGAACAGCTCGCAGTGGCTCCGCAACTACCTCTGCCGAATGTCTGGCTGGGCGTCTCTACCGAGGACCAGCGTCGCGCTGACGAACGAATACCGCACCTTCTGGAAACACCGGCCGCCATCAGATTTATCTCCGCAGAGCCTCTACTTGGGACACTGGATCTGAATTGGGTTGGCACGGGGGAGTATGGCGTCGATGCACTGAGCGGGACCCAGTATCATGAGCCGCCTGAAAACATGTCCGCGGCCACATCCCAAGGAAACAAGCTGGACTGGGTGATCGTTGGCGGCGAGAGCGGGCCTAACGCACGACCTATGCATCCCGAATGGGTACGGACGATACGTGATGACTGCGGCGTGTACGGCGTTCCCTTTTTCTTCAAGCAATGGGGTAAATGGGGTTGGGTCGGGAGTGGAAGCAGTGGCGTTTACGACCCGGGACAGCTTGGAGCCTTCGTGCCGTCCCCTCAATCTGACAATCAGTTGCTCGCCGTTAGCGCAACGAATGTGACTCAAGACGCTACGATCTATGCGGGCACGTTTTGGGCCAAACACGATGCAATTCACGCTCTTGGTAAAAAACGCGCTGGACGGCGGCTAGACGGGCTTGAGCATGACGAAATGCCTTCGCCTCGGGAGGCGAGTTCATGAGTAAGTCCCCTTCATTGACCGCCCTAGACGCAACCAGCTTGGCGCTCAAAGCCGTGAATGATTTTGTCGAAATTACAGGTGGTCAGATCCACAAAGTTCATATAATTGCACCTGATACCGACTATTGTTTCGGGGCATTGCCAGCCGCTAAGATTGAGTTATTGGCTGAACCGTTCACTGCAGCGAAATACCGACAGCTTCAAGAATTCAAGAACACCTATGAACAAGTATATTTTACTATGTGCGCTTCAAGGCAGGAGAATTGGGTCCCTAGATCCAATTTTATGTATACACTTCAACTGCAAGCATACCGTGTACAGATTGATTAACAAGAGGGTCCTGTGAACTGGATTAAAGAAATCATACAGCTCTTCGGAGAGGCTTTCAACTGGCTATATATTCTTCAGCCCTGGGAACAAGGGGTTCGGGTCCGCGCGGGCAAGCATATCAAAAAGGTCAATGGTGGCTTGCACTTTAAGCTGCCTTACCTCGACAAGATTCTCGGGGAAGGTTAGGATATGCCAATTAAGCGCCTTAACCTGGACGAAGAGAAGGCGATCAGCGATCGCATCAAAGCAGCGGCCCTCGACCTTGACGTCCATGATATTGATTGTTCAATTACTGAACCGTGGCTTTATGCCGTTGGCTTCCGCTGGTCCCAGCGGGATCGCCAACCCTCACGTCATTGGACACTGTGGCTAGGACGAGCATTTGAGCCGCCCGCCGGCGATGTCGAAGACATTGGGCTTGAGGTCGCAGCAACCTACAACGACGAAGACAAATGGTTTTGCTGGTTTCGGTCGGATTTCTCAGGGCTCTATTCTCGTTTTCTGCATGTCCATCATCTTCGTACACGTAGAGAGCTTTGCATGATGGTTGAGGGGCTTATTGGCGGCCCTTGGGTTTACGAAAACGCGTTTTACGGACAACTCTTCACGCACGATGGAGCTGAACGCCGCCGCGCGGAAGACCAGCGGCTGGATCGTCAGTTGATGATGCAAAGCCACCCTCATCACGCAGTTGAAGAAGATGACACGAGAGCGGGCGCTCGGGCCGATACGTTGCAACAGCAGGCGGAGTATCGAACCGGGGCCACGGATTTGTGAGTAGGGGTATTTAGCCGTGGGAAATACAAACCCAACATTTGAGCCAGACGAGGATGGTTACGACCTCAAATTCCCGTCAGAACGTACGCGTAAAGAAGTGAACGCGCGGATAGCAGCCTCCACTCTACCAAGCTCGGAACAGCTTACATCGTATCGGACACGCGACGGCCGAGTGGCGTTGGCGGTCCGAATTGGCAATGCCTTGGTTGGTCTGAACTCCGCGGGATTTGCCCAAAAGTGGTATGCTCACGGGCGGTTGCTACTTCGTAGAGAGACTGAAGATTATCTAGTGGCCGCAAGCGACGATCTAGAACCACGAACAGTGCCAAGTGATTTTTTGAGTACGGTTCAGGGGTGTTGTTATACGGATCGACCAAACCAGGACGGAGAGTTCGTGCGGAGGAAGCTAAATGCCTAAAAAACCAATCTCCGCCAGCCAGATTCGCAAATCTATGACCAAGAAATGGGCGGCGCCTGAATGGGCCATCATGTGGGAAGTGGCGAACTCTACCGGGGCGCGGGGGAACCGCTATGCCGATGCTGTGATGATGTCATTGTGGCCGTCTCGCGGCCTCGAATTGCATGGGGTAGAGATTAAAGTCTCTCTATCCGACTGGAAACGAGAGGCGGCCGATCCGACAAAGGCTGAAGCGATTGCGCAATTCTGCGATCGATGGTGGATCCACACTCCGAAGGACCTGATTAAAGATGTGGCGGAGTTGCCGCCTGCCTGGGGCCTTCGTGAGTTTGATGGGCGTGCCTGGCGAACGATCAATGATGCCGAAAGGACCGATGTTGAACCCGTGACGAGAGGGTTCCTGGCAGCTCTACTGCGGCGGGCGGATGAAACTCAGCGCCTGATGATCGAAGAAACGCTGCGCGAGTCTCACGCCGCGGCGATCAATGAAGCTGAGGAACAACGCAGAAAGTTCAAAGACGAAGTGCAGCGAGCGGCGGTGCGCAGAACATCCGAACTGTCAAAGGTCGCGGAACGCATCTCAGACTTTGATGAGGCCTTTGGGTCCGACTTCATTGGAGGTTGGTCAGACGTCAAAACCGTGGCCACCGCGGCCAGGTCTTTGGCCGATATCAATTCGGACTGGGGGTCGACGCTACAAGTGATCGCGCGTCTACGGAAGACCGCTGACGAGTTGGAGGCATTGAGGCAGCTCTCATCTCCAGAACCTGATAGCGACTCTCCTCCTTCGGAGGGTGTGAAATGCTAAATAATCCGTACATAACCGGTATTGATCTGGCGGATTTTATAGGCGGGATCACCGTCGTTCCCAGTCCTTGGGCGACACGAGAGAAGTGGAACTTCAAACCGTCTCGCCACCGCTCAAAGCGTGTGCATAAAAAGCTGTTGAAGCGCTTCGGTTGCCAGACCGTTAAGGTCCCGGCGATGTATATGATTGATGGTACCTATGTCGCTCATCCGGAAATGATTGAGGCTCTCAAACCAAAACGCCTACTGACGATGGTCGATGCCGATAAGCAGCTCTCATTATCACCGAATTTAGCGAGAAGGAGCAACACATGATCCGCATTAAGTTTCAAGATTTTCTTGAGGGGTTAAAGCCACTCTACAAAATTGTAGATGCGCGAAGTCCGGCTCGGGCGCTGAGTTTTTTCAAGCTCGTTCCTGACCCTGAGTCTGGCATCGTACAATTCATTGGGACTGACGTAGACTTTACGGTCAGTGTACGTTTAAATTCTGATTGTGACGATGATGATGCCTCTTGTCTGCTGCCATTTCACGGTATGTTGGATGCCTTGGATCGCATCAAGGACACGAGCGCTAGCGAAGGCGTGTTGGAAATCGACACAAGCCCCGTGGGAACGGCAGTGACACTACCAAATGGCTTATTCGTACAGGAAAAGGCCGGGCATTGGCCGTCACTGGATGCCTTTCCTGCCGAAGAGCTCAGATTAGAAACAAAAGCGAGAGTATCTCGCGGCGGGTTACTTACCGCGCTTAACCGCACGCGCTTTTTCATGTCGGTTGAACAAACCCGCTACTATTTGAACGGTGTGTTTTTGCGCCATGACGCTGATCGCGGGGCGGTGGCGATAGCCACCCAGGGCCATATGCTGAGCGAGGCGAAAATAGCCGATTGGGAGGGAGCCCCGCTTCCGGATGCAATCTTGCCCGCCACCGCGGCGCACTGGTGTCGCCGCCAGCTGACATGGGCCGCAGATCAGGGCGTGGAAGATGTCCTGATAGGCTGGGAAGAGGATGACCCTAAGAAAATGTCAATCAGCGTCGGTCGTGTTTCGCTTCTCGCGAAGCTAATTGATGGCACCTATCCCGACTATCAAAAGGTTTTTCCCAAAGACACAAGCCACTCTCTTCATTTTGATGCGGATCGTTTGTCGACCATTCTACAGCCCTTAGAGAATGACAATCCTGAACAGTCACCAATTGCGATTTTAGATAGGCAGTACGAAGGCGGGTCCGTCCTCAGATTTGATAAGAGTTCCGTCTGCTCTTTTGATCTTGGGGTAGTGCCTTTTGCTATAACAGGCGATGCTCGACACTTTGCCTGCCGTTCGGACTATATCCTGCGTCTGCTGGATGACGTTAGCGGCCCTGTTTCACTGCACATGAAGCCCTTCATCGACGAAGAAGAAGACTCCGAAAATTGGTGCGTGCCTGCACTCCTGGAAACGTCAGAGCTACGGCGCATTGCCATGCCTGTGAGGGTTTAGGCCATGCGCAGTGACCCCTGGCAATGGCCAACAAAAGCCCCCCCCCACGAACAATTCACCCCGCTCGCTAGCTGGCTTGTGGAAACGTCGGACGATGACGAGGGTGAAGACGGCGATAGTGATTGGGATGATGACGATTGGGACGAGGAGGACGAGGACGAACGTGAACCCGAAACTACGCCTCTAAGGGCCCAGATCCGCGCCTGGGATGCTCCTGTCCCTGGCGGCGTGGTCGATGGCTGGGAAACGCTAGCCACGTCACAACGGTAAGACACCGACCAATTCTCTTTAGGAAAGGAATAGCAATGAACAGTCATGACACATATCGCTCAGATACGTCAGAACCAGAACGAAAAGATGCGAGCGATGACTTCGACAAACTGGTCGTTCTGCTGGGACTGGGCGTATTTTCTACGTGCATGTTGATCGGGAAAATCCTGCCCGGCCTGCTGGCGGCGGGAGTTTTCTTTGGCGTCGCCTTTTACTTTAACAAACGCAATAAAGATCAACGCCGAGGATCCGGCTTTGAGGGTTACGAATAGTGGTCACCTTGCGCCGTCCAGCACTCCGCTATTTCGGCGGTAAGTGGCTAATGGCGCCCAAAATCATTCCGTTCATCCCGCCCCACCGTATTTATGTTGAGCCCTTTGGTGGAGCAGGTTCCGTCCTTCTGAGGAAACCGCGGAGTCATACAGAAATATGGAACGATTTGGACGATGAAATCGTCAACCTGTTCCGCGTTTTGCGCCACACTTCGCATGCAGAAGAACTCCACACGAAGTTAAGGCTGACACCATTTGCGCGCACTGAATTTGACCATGCGTACGAGGAGCAGCCTGACGATGTCCATCGCGCATGGGCGTAGATCGTGCGATCCTTCATGGGTTTCGGCGCGGATGGTGCCTCCTCACCTTACAAAACGGGGTTCAGAGCCGGCAGCAGGGACAGTGGTCGATCACCCGCCAGCGATTGGGACAATTACACCAAAGCGCTACCGCTGCTCGTTGAACGCATGAGGGGCATCACAATTGAAAACCGCGACGGACTTCATGTGACATCCTGCTTTGATGGCCCTGACACCGTCCACAACCTGGATCCACCGTACCACCCCGACACCCGGCGCCGCGGCGGACGGCAGCATCATGGCGGAGTCTACCGCCATGAAATGGACGAAGCAGGGCACGAGCAGCTGCTTACGCATCTCCAAGAGCTTGAGGGCATGATCCTGTTATCAGGGTATCGCTGCGCGCTTTATGACGACGTGCTCATCGATTGGTTTCGACACGACTTTCAAACTTACGCGGATGGAGGGCGCCCGCGCACGGAATCTCTATGGCTGAACCCCGCGGCGCGCGCCGGCACGCAGCTATCACTTCTGGACGGCGTTCCAATATGACATCAGCACGCATTGTTCCTCTCGAAAACCCCCCTGCCCCCGCGACCGTAGCACCACTGCAACCGCATCAGTTCCTGCGAATCGCAGCCAAGGCTGCACGAGTGTCAGAAAATGAGATTGCAGTGCGCCACACCCAGGCCGCGGTGGATGCCAGGGCCGCTATCTGCAGTGTGCTGCGCGAGTTTGGTTGGACGATGGAGGCTATTGGCCGAGTCATTGGACGCCGTCACACAACAGTGATGCACCTTATATTGGCGCGCGAGCACTTCATGGATTCGTCATCCCCACGTGCCCGAGCATACCGGTGGCGGCGCAAAAGGTTTATCGTTTTGTTGCGGAGGGCCTGTGTCACTGAGCTCGGCACAAGCACGAATTCTATGGTGGATGGTCAATGCTCGGCAGTACCCATTTACCCAACTTCGCACCGCGGAGAGTCCCACGGGCGAGACCCTACGGCTGCCCGGGCGGTTTGAGTGGGAAGAAGACGAAGCCCCTGACACTCTGGCGATATGGGGTCTGTCGCCACCGCAGCTCCTACCAGCGACCACAAACAATCTTCTGATGGCAGGGTTAGCCAACCTCGAAGAAGAGTTCTTACCGCCCCATATTGTTGCGTTTCCGCAGCCCGAATGGTCCGAACAAGTTCAGTCGTACCAAGCGCGACGGCGCCAACGGGGCTTAAGCACCGTGCGTCGCTCAGTCGTGAGCATGTTCCCAACCCAGCGAGGCATCAAGGCGACACCTAAAGACCCACCCCTTCCATGGGTGCCGACACGCGGTTTCATTGTGAAATCTGAGGCAGAGCGAGAGCTTGTCATTCGCGACGCCACCAGGCGGTGTTCGCAAAGATGAGAGAAATCGATCAGCTTCGCAAAAAAGTCGCTGACCTCGACGATCTCGTCGAAGACTTAAAGCTCAAAATCGAGTTCTATCGCGGCACTGAATATGTCCGGCTTCCCGGCCTCACCAAGGTGCAGCAAGCCATTGTGATGATCCTATTCGCCCGACGCGTGCCCATTAGCGATGAGGACATGTGCGAGATTCTAACCGAAACAACAGAGTTTGCTGGCCAGAAAAATGGCCTCTCTGTGCAGATGGTCGACATTCGCGCGAGGCTAGGAAAGCAGAGTGTCGAGAAGATTCGCGGGGACGGGTTCATCCTATCCGAAGCGGGACGAGAATGGGTGCAACAAGCCATTGAGAAGCACAGTCTTGATCCACGAAATCCAAAAGCTTTCGAGCAATGGCTCACCAGAACCAAAATCTTTTTGCGGGAGCCGACAGAGGAAGATGCGTTCTCACAAAGGGAGCAAGGCGCGATTGCGGCGATGTGTGACAAGTACACCGCTGAAGGCGCATCAAGAAAATGGCCAACCATCTTCGGGCGCAAGCGAACCGCCTACGCCTTAATGGATGAGGCGACACGGCTGGGGGTGCTGTTTCGGCCCGCTCAGAAAGGTCGCTCTTCAATGGTTGATGCAGAGATCGAAGCGGCCATCAGAGTCTATATCTCCGATCAACAAATGTCGGAGAAAGAGGCTGTTCATGAACTTAATGATCGGTTCCAAATCGATATTGATGAGAAACGGTTGAATGCGGAGATCAAGCGTATCGGCATAAGCCGACCACGGCGCGGCTGGACGTGGACCCCCTATTGGATTGAACGCGCCCGACGGTTGTCGGTCGCAGGAGAAACCCAAATCGACGCGTTCAGAATCATCAAATCAGAAAGCGGAAAGAATATCGATCGGACGTCATGGCAGCGAATGCTCTACCGCGAAAACATTAGGTTCACCAAGATATGGGGGGCCTCGTTGAAAGGAGAGCAACTGAACCTAGCGCTCGCCCTGGCGCCAGACCACTCAGGGACGACAGTAACGAATTTAGTCAACGCCAGGTTCAGTACAAGCTATGCCCTCAAAACAGTGATGGAGGCGGTTTGGCGCGCGGGCGGATCGTTCGCAACGGACGACGACAAAAAGAACAGCCGCGCCCGCCTATTGCGAGTCAGTGACCCCGTCGAAAATGTGGAATGATTTTCTTTGGACAAAGAGCGGGAACTGAAGCCATGACTTTTTCGGCAGGCCTCCGCAAGACGGCAGTGCGTCTAGCGCGGCAGCATAAACATGGAAGGGATTGCGTTAGAGAGTTCCCTGTGGTGGTCCCTCTGTTCCAAACCGAATGGAAGAAGAACCGGGATTCATCGCAGTCATGCTACAGATCATTCGTAGAGCAGCGAACCCGAATGGGTTCCCTACGAAACGAGCTCAATCGACATGGCGGTTCCCCGAAGAAACTACTGGCTCACTGGGGTATCGCACCGCAATTTCGCGTCATTCGTGGCCAGTCATTTAGTGAACCTGCAAAGGATATCGCGCACCTGCGACTTTTGACGCGGACGCTGTCCAGATCTGAAATTGCGCTTGGCATCCAGAGGATGTCGGAGCAATATGGCGTGGGACGCGTTTCCAGTAATATTCTGGGCCTTTATTCTCAACGATATCATCAATGCACGGCCCAATTCATTGCGTGGCATTTCAAGTTTGGATTACCGCTTCAGGGCTTTGCAGAAGTTCGCGATTATCACGTTCAGGAGGGTTTTGATCTGAACCTCACCTGGGACCAAGCTGTGCGAAAGGCACAGAAGTGGCACCAGGAGGTTTCTTTAGGCACGGATTTTTACATTCCCGATTCCATTCGTACAGGTATTCTTGCAGCATTTGGACGGGATCCCAGCCTGATGGCTCGTACTCTTCGTTCAAACGGGTTCATTTTCACATACGGTGGCGGTCAAACCGCGCTATCGGGCTGGGCTCTTTCAGGCGATCCGGAACGACGAGCAAAAGACGGCGGACGATTCCATTACTTAGAATGTGACGGACATGATTTTGAGCTACTGCTGACGGCTGAACAGTATCGAGAGGAAGGGGCTCAGATGGTACACTGTGTCCCGACATACTTCCGCGAAGCACAACGTGGCGAGTGCTTCATCTACCGTGTAAAGCGCGATGCCGTCCACGTTGGAACGCTTGAAACTGCACCAAGCGGCGACGTTATCCAATTCAAGGCAGAACACAATAGCATGCCTGATGACCGAGCAATTTCGGCTGCGGCCCAATTTGTCGCTCGTTTATGCCTCAACCCAAAAGATCCCGATGCAGATCTTAGCGACGAGCCTGAGTTTATGATGAGAGCCGTGCACGCCTACCGCATCATGCACAATCGGTCTTTTGGTCGCTTCGATAGGGCTGATTTTGAAACCGTCGCCGCAGGATTTGAAGCTGCAACGGTCGCTGTGGAAGAGTTGCAAGGTGGCTTGGAGACGCTTGGTCAGGCCCTTGAAGAATGGACGGTGCGGATTGGGCGCGACACCAGCATAGAAGTTGGTGATATAGTCCCATGTCAAGGGCATCGCGCGCTTGTCACGGAGAAGCTTATCGACCCACCCACTAGGCCTAACAGACCATGCAGCGCAGCCGTCACCTTGGAGTCGATTGGCGCCGAACCAGTGAGGAGAGCCTGTCAACAGATTCTCGCAAATGTAGAAGAGAGTATCTTGGGCTCAGCTCCTCAAGCGGACACGGCCCTTTCCCGAGTCATGGACACCTTGGAAGACTGAGCCTCCAATTACACGGAGGTCCCGATGAAACAGTTTACCCTTATGGCCATGATGCTGTCGATGGCGGGCATCAGCTATGCTCAAGAAGAGCCGGCCGCCACCGGTTCAGCTGAATTGAACTACCCGTTCTCCTATGACCAGGCACCGATTGACGAGACGTTTGAAATTGAAGTTGATACGAATACGTTGGTCGTGACCCACCGCGACGGCACAACGAAGCGGATTACACGCGAGAATGAAGCTGATTATTTGGGCTATTACAGCCTAGAGATAGCGCGCATTGCAGCCGAGATCGCCGTTACGCCATTTGATCTGTTTAATGATTACCACATATATCAAATGGTTGAGCGTGAAGAGACGATATTGCCAGACCTAACAATTTCAGTTTACGCAGATGCAATCACGCCTAACCTCAATGGCTTGGTTCAAGATGATTGTCCAGTCTATGAGCTGGTCAACGGCACCCTAGCCTGCAGTCCTCTCCGCACCAAGACAGTGACAACCACAGAACGCGTCGATGTTACTGAACCCGAGGTTTTTTGCCAGGCTGTCGATTTCTCGTACTCAATTCCTGGCGAGCCCTACGACATCACAGCTTGGCAGAATGCTGGAGAAACCGTCCAGGCAAACTACGTGGTTGTACGTGATGAGAACGGGAATTTTGCCAGAATTGATGTGGAGTCAGAGGTTTATCGTCTGGCCGGCGACCTTTCCCCCGCACAATCGATGATTGCGGGGGTTCTTCTGGCAGCAGAAAAGACACGGCTGAACAAGTATCGTAGCTACTGGATGAACAATTGCCGGTAGCCGCCTTTGGCGACCGATCATTGGTAACAATATTCTTTGAACTAACCTTTAGGGGGTTCGAAAATGAATGAGAGATCAGAGCTTCTCCAACGGATCTCCGTTGAACCCGGCAAAATGGGCGGCAAGCCTTGTATCCGCCGCATGCGTATTAGGGTCACCGATGTCTTGGAGCTGTTGGCTTCCGAAATGACCGAAGACGAGATACTGAGGGGCTATCCATACCTTGAGCCCTCTGATTTCAAAGCCGCCCTTCTTTATGCCGCGGATTTGGTGAATACTGACTGCTCTTCGCACTTCCCGACGCAACGTCCCATCAGTTCCGAAAGCGCACACTCAAGTCCGGCCCCCCAACCCAGCGATATTGTAGAACGCCGATTAACAGATCCCAGAATCATCTCTGTTTTGAGGGATGCCATGAAGCGGGCGGAGGCAGGCGAATTTGTAGCTGTCGCTGTTGTCGGCGTCAAAAAGGATGGAACTTGGGATAGGTACACCGACCATTCGTCCCAGACTGCGTTGATTGGTGGCTTAAATTGCTTGGCCTATCGCATCCACGACCGCGTATCTGTTGAGTTCGACAATGATCCCGAGAATGACGCCGTCTGAACGCGCTAAGTTGCTCAACGATTGAATGAAATCGGTAAAGGCTAGACAGATCGACAATCCGAGCGAGACACTCGCACCGATTATTTGTGACTGAGTACTGTCTCGGCAATGCAGAACACCCAAACCTCGTCGCCAAAATGTCCCAGTTAGAAAAAGCACTTCAAGTGCAGACAATATCATTGAACGAGTCATGAACGGGCCTGAACAGATCGTACACACCGAACCGCGAAGCACTTAGAGGCAACCATGAATGACAGTGTATTTGACGTCTTTTGGGGAACCATCATCGCCTGGTTTATCCTGGCGCTTGTAGCGTTTACGATCCTATGGAAGCCCTTGGTAGGCCCTTGGTCACAAGAGCGCGCCGGCCTCGCCAATCTCCGCCAGGCAGAACAAGAGCGGAAGATATTGGTGGAACAGGCGCGCGCCGAAAAGGAAGCAGCCACCATGCGCGCGGAAGCCATCGCCATTGTTAGGCAGGCTTCCCAGGAGTTCCCTGAATACCGAAATCAAGAGTTTATGGGCGCTTTTGCCGAAGCGCTCCAGGCAGGCACGATCAACCAGATCATCTACGTGCCCACAGAGGCCAACCTTCCAATCCTTGAAGCCAGTCGGGCACCCTAGATCGCAGCCTACGAATTCCGATCCGGCTTTACCACTTCATAGCCCATTTCATCCAACGCACTGAGCATGATCTCGACATACCATTCGAAACCGGCCCCACTGGTTTCAGATAGTTGATTACAAATATCCTTAATTAAAGCATCTCGCTCAGTATCACCGGTATCAATTAGGGGCATTACGTATTTGTCCTATTTCGTTCCGAAGTGGCGCTCAAATCGCCAACTGCTCTCGGCATCAAATCACACCCCCCTCTAATAGGACCGGTTCAGACAGAAGCAGTCGGCGCTGGATCTCCTGCATAACCGCGGGAGGTATAACGTACGTCTCGCCACTCATCACCGTACGGTCCTGGACCTGGAATTCTGTGAAACGAACTGGGTCGCAACGACCCTTCGCTGCTTCAACGCGAATGAAATCGTTGATCCGAGATCGAGTGTTTTCGACGGCACGTTCCTGCAGATATGGGTCCTGCGCCACCTCGTCACTTAGGTGAGCGGAGAACACAGCGCGATGCTCTTTGATAAAGCTGGCCAAGTCCGTATTCGACATAGCCTTGATCTCATCAGTCGTCAGTGTGCACATAGCGACATCTATTCCTCTAACACTTCAGCACCAACAGCCTCAATTGAAGCCGCCGCCATACGACGCCAAGCGTGCCAAATAGGGTAAGTCTTACCCTTTGGCATTCCCCGCCCCATGCCAAATCCGGTAGCGTCAGGATCAATCTTCTGACTTATGCATAGTGCGCGGGCGACTTTCTCTACCAGGGAGTCAGACACCTTTGGCTTGTTTGAAGTCGAATGGTAAGCAGCCATCGCTTTAAGCAAGGCCACCGTACCGTCGATTTCCTGATAAGTTTGGGCTTTGCAGGGCCGCTGAAGCTCCTTATTGAAATCAGTATGCAGGTTGCCAATCTGCCATGTCATGCAAGGGTTACCATCGTGACGGATTGTACCATCTTTAACTCGCTCTGAAAGAATGTTGATGGGGGGACTCGTCAGGGCAGCGGTTCCTGGAATCTGGCAGACTGCAACGCCTCTTTCCTCAAGGCTTGGTATGACCGAGTCAGCATAGGCTGGATCAAACGCCAATAACTGCGCGTCTACCCCTTCCCAAACTGCACACACGTCGTGCTCGATCGCTTTAAAGTCGACAAAGCACCCCTCAATTTTCTGTATCCAGCCTTTCTGCGCCCATTCATGCAGGCGGGGTTCTGCTTTGTAGTCGTCGAATGAGTTCGATGGCAGCCAGAAGCGAACAGCGACATCGAGGCCGCCCTCATTTCGTCGGGATAAGATGACCAGTGCTCAAAGCCTGATAACGGGCGTGAGACTAAGCCCGAGCCAAACTTTCCGGTCTTTAAACGGAGCAATCACGTCACTGATCGAACTCGGATCTTTCGGACGTAATCTCTGGTCAGCAAGACGCTCCCAAGAGCTAAGACTTTGAACGACCCTTTGTTGCACTGGCGACCTCGAACTTTTTCAGGTCCTCAGCCAATTGCTGTACAATGACTCGGTCAAACGGTATTTGCATATCCGCCACCGCCTCATATCGCTTCTCGATCGAACCCTGCCGGCCGTAGACAATGTGCCCGACAGTATGGCCCATCATCACCTCTCTGAGCTCCTCATCGACCTCATGCTCAATGGCGCGGTCTTTCCAGCCGTGGCGAAGGGAATAGAAAACGTGACGATCAGTTTCTTTGAGATTGTTAGTTTTGAGCCATTTGTTGATCGCAGCCGATAGTGAGTCTTCTTTGTCGGCATACCGCGGGAATCCATTCGGGCACAATTTCATGACTTCGGCCGCGATACCCACTAGCGGGAGGTCTCTCAATGCACTCTCTGACTTAACCTCGCGATTCTCGTCGTCCCGAATCTGTATCCAGGGAGGGCTATCGTCATTATGAATGCTCTCTGGCTTAAGGTTGCAAATCTCGGACGGCCGTACCGGCATTTCAATCTGGATGAGGAATATTGCACGCGCCGGCGCATTTAGCTTTCGCAGTTTCTCAGGGTCAAGAAGGCGTTTCTCAATCCATTCCCGCGAGAAAGGTGGGTACTTTCCAAGACGTTTGTCCCGTGCGGCGGCGCGGCCGCGCTGGAGCCGCATGCCCAGAAACGGACTCGTCCGATCCGGTTCGTCGATGTGTTCGTGATAAGCCTTCCAGACCGCGTTGATGTAAATCAAATCCTTGTCGGCGGTCGACGCTTTGATGCTACCAGCGTCCACAAGCCTCTTTAGATGATCGCGAAACTGTTTCCCCTCCTCCCGGGTGACCTTCCCAATAGGGAGGTCCTCACCAAGGCACTCTTCGGCACGCCTAAAGGCGCGCAGCCGAGAATTCTGAAACCGGCGCCACTGAGCTGGACTTTTGGACCGTCGTTTCTCCGAACAAATCGTATCGAAATAGAACTGGAGCATCCCGTTCATGGAGACGGTGGGCTCGTCGACGAGACCTAGAATGGCCTCTGTCACCTGACGCCGGTCTCCCCCTTTACTAACAAGCTGCTCTACGAGCTCAACGCGATGAACGATTTCCTCGAGCGACGCAGTGGCCGCCAATTGCTCCGCAGTTGTGTACGTTAAGCGCGCGGAACGCGCCGCCAGGCGGGCACGCTCATAGCGCGCCTTGGCTCTTTGCTCTGCGGTCCCAGCCGCC
>CALFRH010000689.1 GCA_937919225.1 uncultured Parvularcula sp. | reverse complement strand
GCCTATCAGACAAAAGATTTATTGGGGGCCATTGCCGCTGATGGTGTCGCTGTTCAACTAATGGGCATTGACGGCGGCATGGTGGCCAATAACTGGCTCTGCCAATTCATCGCCGACATATGCGCGGTGCCCCTAGACCGACCCACCAACCTAGAGACAACGGCCCTCGGCGCCGCCGCCCTGGCAGGTCTCCAGTCTGGCGTGGTGGACGGCCTCGACGGTATCCGCGCCATGAATAAACAGGATCAAACCTTCAGTCCCCAAATGTCCCCCGAGGAACGAAAAACCCTGCTTCACGGTTGGACCAAGGCAGTAGAGCGAACATTGCTGCCTTAGATCTCTTTTGAGAGATCCAACAAGTCGGCAACAAGAATGGGTAATACGGCACAGTCATGCTTCAAAAACCCGAGTATGGGGCTACGAATATCGACTTTACGGTTACGCTTGCCTTTCAATTCCTACACCCACCGAAATCAAGCTGGGAACCAGCGTCAGGCGGTGTCATCGGCTTCGGCTGATGCAACTAGCGTATAGAGCGCTGCAGAGCCTATATAGATCGCCGCTAGCCCGAAAGACAACGCGTTGAACGTCCCGCTTACCCCAGCGACGATCAATATTAGAGCGGCAACACTGTCAAAAACAGCATTGCCCAAAGCAGATCGGCTATCGATTTCACGGGCGCCGCTATCGAGCAAAAGGCCAACTCCAACACCTAGCGACAGCAATCCAAACAAACGCACAAAAACTGCGGCGCCTTTGTCTAGAGACGTGCCTAGCAAATTGAAAACAACATCCGGCGCGATCGATAAGACAAGCCCAAATCCAGCTGTTACCGCACCTTTGATTATGAATAGACGAGTCAGGGCCATATGCGCTCTCCAAAAAAGCGGGCGTTTAAAACATACCGATAGTATTATTTTATCCCCTGAGAAAGCAACCATTTTTTGATTTTTCGCGTTATGCTGACAATTTTCGTTAACATCACTTACAAAGCCACAGACCAAGGCCTGAGAGCGATTGGACTTCGATGCAAATTTGGATTTAAGGTATAGGAAACCCATCTCCCAAAATACGAACGAAGCCAACTCTTCACGCACAAGAGACCACCGGGTCATCGATAATTTGAGTTTAAGGCTGATACTAGATAGGAAAATCATATAGTACTAGTAGTATGTTTGAGGGCTCGGGACACTTATGGTACATGGGAGGTGTTGATAAGCTCGACGAAATATGTGTTTTGTTGAAATCTGCACTCGAGATAGACATGGTAGACGCCACATCCACAGCGACTGAATAGGCGCCATACTGGTGTGGTCGGAATATATCCAAACTATTTCAATCCGCTAGAATTGTTTTTTTTGACCACGGTTATTCTGGAGCAGCCACAGAACTTGTCGCGGCGAATGCTGGCGTAACGAAAGGCTCATTGTACCATCACTTCAAAGATAAGCGCGCGCTTTTTGCTGCGGTTTGTCAGACCATAGTCAGCGAAATAGGTAGCTCTCTTTACGAAATGACGATGAAGAAATCGCATTCTGAACTCGACGAGCTATCGGTCGGTGTCTCTATTCTCTTTGACCTCTACGGTCGCCCCGACGTTCGGCAACTGCTTTTGATCGAGGGGCCAAATGTTCTCGGCTGGGCAGAATGGACTGCGATTCAAGAGCCAACGGTGCTTGAGCTCCTTAGGCACGCGTTACAACACTGGGCAGATGAAAAGCTTATCGAAGAGAGTGAGATCAAAGGTCTCTGTCAAGCAATATGGGGAGCCGTCATTCAGTCTGCGCTCGCTTGTGCGGCCGATGGCGGCAAGCTGACCGCAAAAGCAAGCTATGTAGATGCCATCCAGCTCCTGATTGCTGGCCTACGCGAGAGGGGTGAGGCCCGCGCCAGGTGAATAGCAGCACACGAAGCGCTCATCATGGGGCGAAGCGTCACCTTAGATAAGCTTCACCAAACACTTCACCCTAATGGAGTTCTTTCATGTCATCTGCGAAACTCATGCTGATCTTCTTTTGCGCCCTTTCTAAGTCCGAGGCCATGGACCTTGGGCGTATCCGAATTGATCCCGATACGCCCAATCACTACCAGCTAAAATCTGCTGCGCAGGGTTACACCAAAGGTGCGGGGTCGCGCCACGGAAATAAAGTCAGGCAACGAGATCGACGAAGATGAAATGGAGCCGCGGCCGAGTTGGGCTCGCTCATCTGTCAAATTGTCAATAAAGAAATCAACACCAAAGCTTTCGCCATCAATACCAACCCTTAGATCAACGAGACTATAACTATCCACCGGAAATCCATCGTCGCCAGTAGCAACAGGATTAATCTGAACAAAGCGTAGATTTTGATCATCTGTATAGCGATATTGCAGGCGCGCAAAGCCTTCGAAATCGGCGATCTGATGTCGCGCCTCGATGAAAGCGCTCGCTGTTAGTTCCGGGGTGTTGGGAAGGCTTGAGCCAGGAACAACACCGCTTTCTGCATCAGGGTCAACGAGTTCACCATCATTGTAGCCAATTGAGCTGCCCACAACGATGGACTCGCTAACGAGTGCGGTAGCGTCAAGCTCAAATCCAAAGATCTCGGCACGGCCACCATTTCCAATAAAATTGATCGGTGTTGGCGTGCCAGCTAGGTCAATCAAATCTGTTTGCGCTGTTTGGATGTCATCCCAGTCGGTGAAATAGACAGCGCCATTAACCGTCAGTCGGTTATCTAACCATGTGGTCTTTGCACCGATTTCATAGTTCCAAAGAGTATCTGATCCAAATGTCGCCTCACCGGCGCCAAATGCGGCTTGCGTGTTGTTGCCACCGGAGCGGAAACCTTGGGCGACTTGCGCATAGATGAGGTGGTCAGGAGTCGCCTGATACGCCAAATTGAATCTGGGGATGATGCCGGTGTCGTCTGTTTCGAACACCTGTTCGGGCTCAGTCAATGAAAACAAAAGGCTCGAACCAAAGGAAGCTGTCGTGAGGGTAGTTTCTTCATCATACCAACGAAGGCCTGCAGTAAACTCAAGCCCATCAATTAGCTCGACGTTCACCTCGCCAAACACAGCGACCTGGGTAAACTCATCCGTAATTGGTGAAAAGAAGACGACACCGTCATCGGGGACAAGCAGAGCATTAAGTGGAGCTGGAAATTGAGAAAGAACGCCATTGATAATGGGCGCTTCCGATGGTTGAAAAGCTATAGTTGCCGGGGCCGGGTTTTCGCGGTCACGAAAAAAGCCGCCTACAATCCAATCTATGCGTTCATCGCCCTTCGATACGACTCTGATCTCTTGCGCAAAGGTTTCCTGGTCAGTGTCTGACCGCAACCCTATTTCCGGTGTGGATGGCCCAACAAGCTGAGCGAAAGCGGCAGTCGCCTCAGGAAACTCCACCAGCTGGTTCAGCTCAGCTTGGGTAAGCGACGACACAGATGTGATGGTCGCAATTGGCGTGTCCAGGTCAAAAGTTAGCGCATAGAGATTAAATTCCGTATCTCGCTGCCTATCCAGACTAAAGTCTGATCTAAGGTCGCCAATAGAGGGATTGAGTGTCGGGAACTCATCTCGTTTGAGAACATCATGCAAGTACAAAAATTCCGCATCCAGCCAATCGGTCACACGGGCATCCAGAACCGCGCGGATCGAGTAGGCTTCATCATCATTGATGTCTGATTGCCCGAGCACATCATTGTCAATGAAGCCTTCATCATTGCGATAAGAGCCTACAGCCCGCAGGGCAAGACGATCTTCGATCAGTGGCACATTGATCGCACCGCGCAGCCGGTAATTAACCCCGCCTTCTTCGGTAGAAGAAATGGTAAAATCGCTAGTTGCTTCAAACTCGCTATGATTCGCTTCGTTGAGCACGAGCTTCACGGCACCCCCTAGTGAGCCTTCACCATATAACGTTCCTTGTGGCCCCTTCAGCACCTCAACTCTGTTTAGGTCATAGAGCGCCAAGTCAGGGAGAACAGAAGTGCCCTGGATTGGGATATCGTTCAAATAGATTCCCACCGTTGACACCGTCGTTGCCGCGCCAAAGTCGCTACCAGCGACATTCGACACACCTCGAATAGCGATCCGAGTTCCCCCATTTCCTTGATCCCTAAAACTAACCGATGGTATGGTAGTGATGTAATCCCCAAAGCCGTCAGCCCCTGCTCGATCCAATGCTGCTCCATCTAGTGCCTGGATTGACGCTGCTGACGTCTGCAGAGTTTCTTCGCGGCGATTTGCTGTGATGGTAATAACATCGAGGGTACGATCTTCAATAAATTCAGTTGTTTCTTGTGCTGTTGCAATACCGGGCATAGCGCTAGCGCTGATGAGTAGTCCGGTCACAATTCGCCCCACACTCGCACAACGCCCGGAGTGTATTCGCAGCTGTTTTCCTTTACTAGACATTGATGTTCCTCCTAAACCATACTAATAGTATGTTTCATAAATATTACGACCATGCAACCCTCGGCTCAGAGGTCGACGCAGAAAAAGGTTGGAGGAAGGCGCCGTGCCGACGAAGAACAAAAGTAGAAGTAGCCCCTACCTTGCGGGGCGCGCGGCGTCCGTATTCGGCTTTTTTACACTCGCAACTTATGTGGGCTTGGCGCCATTTCGTGGTATGGCCCCACCCCAAGAAGCGATATTGATACCGGTTCAATCATCCGCACGACTATCAATCTTGCTCTGGTGCGTTCATCTCATCTTTGTTTCAATTGGGCAGGCCAAAAATGCTCGGCGGCATCTTGAGTGGGCTCAATTTGCTTTTGCAGCTTTCGTCGGTGCGCACACTGCTCACCTGGTCTACATTTTTGAAACGCTCGTCGTTTGGGATGTATCTGCCAAATATGGTGGAGCGGAACACATCCCTGGCCTGGTTCTTGGCACGACGGTTTATGTGCTAATTTACATTTCAATGCTTCGTATGCTGATCTATCAATGGATGGTACTGTCTGCCACTCCAATTGACATTATACGGAACTCACTCGCCGCTCTCTTCGCGTTACTTGCTTTACTGAGGGGGGCGATTACTGGCGGCGGGACTGACTATTGGATCTTGTTTTGTCTCGTGGGCGCCTCGTTCGGCTTCTATTCTTTACCGTTTTGGAGGGCCATCTGGAAGTCGCTACGTGCGATCACCGGGCGGATGACCCACTTCGTGCTTCAGATGGTTTCAAACGTCCATCGAAATCGGTCACGGCATTGATCGGGCTATCCGAACTTTGCCGTGTTTCTTAAGTCCACAAGGAAGTAACAGCTATGATTGACACGCCTGCACAACTGCCGAGAAAGCTCCTTCAAATCGAAGAAGAGACCAAGAACTTAAACTTCGACATGCCTTCTGAGCGGCTTACAGGCGCTATTCTCCGCTCCTTGGCGGCTTCTAAACCTGATGGGACGCTACTGGAGCTTGGAACTGGCACTGGCCTTTCAGCCGCCTGGATTTTAGATGGGCTGGGAAGTAACGCGCAACTTACCAGCATCGAGGTCGATTCTGGTGTCGCCGCAGTCGCAAAAAAGGCCTTTGCTGACGACGGCCGTTTCCACTTAGTCATCGAAGATGGAGCAGACTGGCTTAGTCGGGCAGATGGGTCTTACGATTTCATTTTCGCTGATGCCATGCCAGGTAAGTATGAGAATTTTGAGCGTGCTTGGGATCTGCTTTCATTGGGCGGACTTTATGTCTGTGATGATATGCTGCCGCAGCCTAATTGGCCGGAAGGACACGAAAAACGAGTCGAGGCCTTTGTAGATATGTTGGACAACATGAATGGTGCAGCTGTGACCAAACTTTCCTGGGCTACAGGGATTTGTGTGGTCACGCGGACGGCATAAAATCTTGCGCTGCTGGTGAGCGACCGATGGTATTGCGAAGAATTGGATTGAATTGCGTACTTCCGATCTTCCGTTAGAATGCCATTCGGGCCAAGCTTAGTGTGTGGCCTGATAAGATATCGACCTTAAAACCGCTTTGTGCAGCTTAACCCGGATCATTGATCGGTATGGCGAGGTTTATTGGGCGCAAGACGATCACGATCGGCCCGATTGGCAGCCTATCGTTCACGCAGTCATCTGCCGCCTGTCCGTGGTATCAAGAGAGTTGGTTTTCAAAGAAACGCGGATGCGACGCCAGGTTTCGAAGGGAAGAAACCGGCTCGATACCCGGCGGTTGTAGTGCCAATGCCCCCCCTTGGAGTTCGGGGTTCTTCGTTTCGCCTTGCATCACCCTCTCGCACCGTCATGTTGGTACACAAATTGGTACGCGTTTTGATCAACGTTTTCCTCGTATTGACTCGAAAACGGCCGGCAGTGTCAATTAAGCCATTGATGTGTATGGCTATTTTGGTGGTGATATGGAGCGGGCGATGCGCTCGAAAATCCTTTCACACATCAATAAAAACAATGACTTATACATTATCGTGCGCAGAATTGGTCCACGTTTTGGTACGCATTCTGGTACACAGAATTTTTTTGGTATTTTTGCAGGAAACCACACTCAGCAAACGGACAACCACATAAATTAAACAAACTCAGTTGTAGATAAGTCTTTGCAGCCGTTCGCTTGAGGCAGCATCTGACACATACGCGTAGTTTTTCCACTTTGTGCGCAAGGAAATCACAGCCCCAGCATACCGTGCATTAGGCTCGTCCTTTTTTCCTGTTTTAGGTCGCTGCCTCATAAACCCCATCTAGACCTAAGCTGATCCGAGTTTCCGCCATAACTTCTTCGTGAGACTATAGGAACGAGGCGATCCCGATAATCAATCATACTGCCGGGCTGCTACAACAACTGTAGAGACAGCATGTCATTTAATTACCGATTCCCGAAGCGCCAAAAAATCGTCAAAACGATATTCTATTCCAGCGGTAAATCCAAAGCCTGTAAGCGTTGCTGGAATGTCTCTAGAGCCTCTTGAGCTTGGGAATCGTTACGGATTATTTTAGGCGTTAAGAATATAATCAATTCCGTGCGCCGACGGTTATTACTTCGGGACTTAAAGAGATTCCCGAGTACCGGTGCACGCCTTAGGACGGGAACCCCCGAATCATTCTCAGACTGACTTTCGCGGATGAGACCACCAAGAATAACAGTTCCGCCATTCCGAACGGCGACTGTGGATGTGAACTGTCGTTGCTGGATCGTTGGACTGTCAATACCCGAAGTGAGCGTTTGGATAGCATCCGAGACCTCTTGCTCGACTTCGAGTACCACCATGTCAGAAGCATTGATACGCGGCTTCACCTGCAGGATGATCCCGGTGTCAACCAATTGAACGGTGGAAACGATTGGTGCATTCGGATCATTCACGCCTGTAGCGGACTGCGTGATGATGGGAACTTGGTCTCCCACCTGCAAATTGGCGGTCTGATTGTTCTGCACCATGATGGAAGGGGCGGAGATTACATTGACGTCGGTGACTGATGCCAGCGCGTCTATTGCGACCCCAGCATTGGGTCCCGCCACATAGTTGAAGTTAAACCGTTCTGCGACTGGTGCGAACAGATCGGGTGGCCCAGAGTCTGCTGAAGCATCGTCATCAGATGCCCTCGCCGGGAAAAACGCCTGGGTGCGACCGTCTTCCAAGAACCAGCGCACGCCATATTGAAGGTCATCCGTAAGGGTCACTTCCGCGATAGTCGCTTCAATCAGGACTTGAGGCGGCAGGACGTCCATACGCTCAATCAGGGAGAGAAGGTCACGATACTCGCCGCCCGTAGCGCGGATAATAAGGGCGTTGTTCAATTCATCTGCGACAATGGACAGGCCATCCTGGCGTCCGCCACCGAAAAAGTTCCCGGCCGCCCGGGCTTGCGTTCCGGGCGTGGCGCTTGTTCTGGGGTTGCTTCGCCGTCCGTCTACTGGAGAGGCGGTACCCGTGGTGCCTCCGCTAAACCCCCCGCTCGGCGCCAACCTATAGGCGGCTTCAAGCTGAGTAGCGAGCTGATCAGCTGGCGCGTTTTGGACAGTATAGTAATAAAGTCGCCGCTCATCTCCTTCGGCCGGTTGATCAAGCCGCTCTATCCAACGGGTGGTCTCCCGGAACTGGGCGTCGGTGGTCGTAAGGACAAAAAGCTGATTAAGCCGCGGCAAAGGGATAATCGTGATAAGGTCTGCTGCGCCCCCCGCCGTGTTTGGCAGAATTGCGTCTAGCTCCGCTGCCAGCGCTGCTGCATCGGCGTGGCGCAGACGAAACATGCCGAAAACGCTGTTGGAGAGGCTGGGCAAGTCAAAACCCTTTAGCGTAGCTCTTAGGCTTTCAACTTGTCCACGCGGCCCTTCAACGATGACAACGCCCGCTTCGTCCTCTGCGGTGACTTGAACCGTGGCGGGGGTGAAGGCCTGGGCCAGTCGTACGACAGCTGATGGCGTTGTATTCTCTATACGAATTAGTGTTTTGGTAAACCCAAACTCTTGATCAACGCCTGAGGTTCGTCCACTCGCTTGGTTAAGGGGGGAGAGCAAAAACCCAGCTTCCTCTTCAATAAGCGCCAGTCCAGAGGCGGCGAGCACATTATCGAGATTTTGGAGAGCTTGACGGGTGGGGATTGGCTGAGGCGAGGTGAGGGTGATTGTTGCATTCACCCCTTGCGCGACCGCCACTGGTTCACCCAGCGCATCATTGATGAGCGCCCGGACAACGTCTGCGGCATTGGCGTTCACAAAGTTGAGCTGAAGCGTATCCACGAGGAATAATCGGCCCGCCCGGCCATTGCGCGGTAGGCGCCCATATCGAGTTCCCTGATATTGTAGTCGATCTGGTGGGATGAACGCTTTATCTCTCGGTGTTCCTGCGGTGATCGCGTCATCATCGGTCGGCTCGTCTACCGGTGGGGGGACAGGTGCGGCGGCAAGGTTCTCTGCAATCGTCTGGGGATCGCTGCGCTCGGTTGTGGCTGGTGTTGATGCACACCCCAAAAGGCTTCCGAAGCCGATTGAGACCGCGATGATGGGAGTGATGCGCTCCACAGTTGTTTTTGATTGGTACACTCTACTCGCCTTCACTCAACGCCATCACGCAATCATCGTACCGCTTCATTAGAAGCTTGGTTCACCGGTCGGACGATTTGCGTCTCCCCTTCGGAGAAGGTTGCGCTACTCGCGCTCACCTCCGTTAGCGTAAAACCCTTGTAAGAGTCACCAACGCGGAGGCGATGAAAGGTGCCTGCATCGCTTGCCAATAAAATAACGATGTCGTCAGCCGTGATGGTGCCGATAAGTTGTGTAGAGGTGATGGCTAAGGCGGGGTCACGGGGGGGCGGCGCTGGCGGCGCCTGCCGCGGCACCGGGGGAAGGGGTGACAGGTCGAAGACTCGCGTAAGGTTTATATCATCCTGAAGCTGATTTTTCTCAACGGACCTATTTTCTAAACCGTCAATTGAATGAGTATTCGCCATTGGAATTGGCCCCAATAGGCTTGCGCCAATAAGGCTTATAGCGATGAGGGGGGGCAGCCATGGTTTAAGCATCTGCCGCAGCCTCCGCTTCAGTCAGGATGACAAGGGTCATTGTAAGTTGTGCACCCCCTGGATCGGTGGGGTCAGTGGTCAGGGTCGCGTTCGTCATCGCCCATCCAGCCGTGTCAATAGCGTTCATGGCGGCGGCGAGATCGGTAACCCGCCCTGATGCCTGGAGGGTAGATTGATGAAGGCTGACAGTCTCAGTCGACATCATCGGTGAAAGGGGGGTGAGAGACACTGACAGCAATCCTTCGGCAAGGGTCGCTTCTAATGCCTCCCGCTTTGCCTCGGCATCGGCAACTGATGGCAGAGGGAGAGTGAGGGTGGGCGAAAGGTCGGCTAGCGAGGCCTCCAAATCACGTTGCTCTGTCCCCAGCCGATCTGCAATTGATTGAGCTTGAACATAGGCAAACCTGGCATCTTCTGCGCTTACCCAAAGGTCACCTAACAAGCGTCCGCAGATCTGCACCACGACGATAAGGACGCCGGCGGTGATACTCCAGGCGACGATTGAGTGGGTCCGTTTTGTGAGAGACGGGGGTGAAAGGGTCACAGACTGTCCTCCATGGCCCAGCTGACCGCTATGCGGTTCCACCCGTCCCGAGGGTCATTTTGGATAGAAAGAGGCCCAAGAGCGCGCAATGGTGTAAGATCAGCCCCAATAGGTGCCCAGCCAGAAAGTTGGACCCGTCCTTGAAGAAGCCGTATCTGTTCGATGATCAAATCCTCCGGGAGCGGGGCACTCCTAAGAGGGGTCAGAAGCTCGGTTGGGGAGTAAAGAGTGGTACTCGCTTCAATACGCTCAACATCTGCTTTAAGAGAAGCGGCCTGTTTGATCTGGGGGGCAAGATCTGAACGCGTTGCCATTGCCCCCCTCTCTATACGGTTGAAGTAGGTAGAGGCCGCAATAACCAATGCGACAAAAACAATGATGGTGGCAAGGGCCTTTGATGACAGAATTCTCAAAAAGGTCTCTTTGCTATGAGTGTTCCCTCCGAAAATCGCTTCGGCGCCGTCAGTATTAACCGTCCGTATTGCACCACTCTCACCTAGAGTATACTCTGCCCTCAGATCCTGAAGGGCTTGGCGCCGTGCAATCGCGACCGGCGCGGCTATGCGATCAGCTTCTGTAATCCGGGCTGGCGCAAGAGCAAATGATACTTCTTCAGGCGGGAGGGGGGATAGCTGAGAGAGTTGGAGAGTCGCCACTTCTTTAAGGCGCCCACCCATACTTCTGGGTACGGAAATGCTTGTCCAGAAAACTCGGTCACTGTCGAGGGTGGCGTGATCATTCGTTTGGGTAGTTTTTGGGGGATCAACAAAATGTTGTAACCGCGACGGTAAGGATTGAACGACGCCATTCTTCACCCAGGAAAAAGCACTGACAGTCCAGCGCCCGCTGGAGTGAAGAGCTGCCCGCCAATCAATGTCTTGGTTTAACTGCATATACTCACAACGCAACTCTTTTTAGGAATGCGATGACCCTACCGTTTGAATAAGTCCGCATCTTCTCCCTCGCCCCCTTCGGCGCCGTCCCGTCCGAGGGATGAGATTGTAAAGAGGGCCGTGGTTTCATCCACTGTGTAAAGATAGTCCCTTCCCCATGGATCGGTAAGCCCTTGGGTTTCTCGCAAATAAGGACCAAGCCAGGTGGCCACTCCCTCTGGCGCTTCCACAAGGGCGATCAGCCCCTCCTCTGGGGTGGGATACTGACCTGCATCAAGGGCATAAAGCTCAAGCGCCGAGGCAATGTTTGCCATTTGCCCTAACGCCACGTCGGACTTTGCCCGGCCCAGATAGCCGATGACCCGAGGCGCCACTAGGGTGGCAAGGAGGGCGAGAATGGCGAGCACCACGAGTAGCTCAAATAGGGTAAGCCCTCTTTGAGACTTCTCGCGGATGCAATTTCGATCAGTATACCGCTTCATTGAGACTCATCACTCCAATCATCACTGCCGCAATCACGCCTGCAGTAATTGCGCCCATGAGCGCTGTTAAGATAGGACCTAATAGTCCCGATAGGGTTTTAAGGGTTGTTGTTACTCGTTCTTCGCCCGATTGAGCGGCTTGTACCAACATTGCACCCAGCTGGCCCGTCCGCTCCCCAATGCGGATAAGCTCCAGGGCTTCGTCTGGGAAGAGGCCTTTCGCAGCGATGGCATCCGATAAGGGCGCTCCAAGGCGAACGCCATCTGCTGCGGCCTCGTGCCCATCCAATAAGGACTGGTTGAACACGGCAGCCCGCGCGATCGGCAGGGCCTCAGCCATCGTGCACCCCCCAATGAGGAGAGCCCCAAGGCTACGGCAAAACCGTGCCATCTCTGCGGTTTTGGTAAGAGCGCCTAGAAATGGCAGCTTAATGGTAAATCTGTCGAGCGGTCCACGATATCGCGCCCTCAGTAAGCGAATGGAAACAACACCACCCAGAATGATAGCAGGGAAGGCCCACCCCCATTCCCGAATAACGCGTCCGGCGTCCAAGACAAAGGCGGTCTCCGGCGGCGGTGCCGCGTTGCCAGCGGCAAAAATCTCTTCAAATTGAGGTAGAACAAAGTGTGCTAAGAAAAAGAGTGTCAGGATAATCAAGACACATAGGGCTAATGGATAAATGAGCTGTGATATGAGCTCTTTTTGAAAGGCGGCTTTCCGCGACAGCGTGTCGGCGACCAATTGCAGCTGGGCGGCGAGGGTCCCCGTTTCCTCCCCCACCCGGATAAGAGCGATCATCTCTGGCGAGGGTCCCCGGGGCAGGCTCGACAAATGCGCCGCAAGTGTCTCGCCGCGCCGTACGCTGTCCAACGCTTTCTGGGCATGCCGCCCTAAACGGGCGTCGGACCGGGCCATTAGCGAAAGAGCATCGGCTAGTGGGACACCAGCCCCGTTGAGCGCTGCCAACCGGTGGGCGAACCGTTCAAACAGCTTTCCTTGGAGGGGCGTCCCACTTCCTCGCGGTAGGGTAAGGCCTTCTGATGCTGGCTTAAGAGAAAGGGGGGTGAGCCGACCCTCGAGCAGCTGCGCTAAGGCATCAGCGCGATCGATGGCTTTGACCTCTCCCTCCACCACATGACCATCGGCCGCTTCTGCAGTATACTGAAATATTTTCATATACCGCCCTCCAAGGTGCCGATGGCGCGGCGAACATGAGCTTCGGAGGTGAGACCGGCGGCAATCTTGCGCCGCGCATCCGTGGCAATTGGGACGAAGCCCTCATCGCTTTCTTTAATATCTGTTTCTGAGCCGCCGGTTCGGACAGCCTCCATCGTCGCCTCACTCAAGCTGAGGACTTCGGCAATCGCGACCCGCCCCTTGGTACCGAGACCATCGCATTGGGTGCATCCCGCCCCTTGGCAGGCCGGACACTGCCTTAGGACAAGCCGTTGGCTGATCACGCCCTTGACCGTTGAGGCGATAAGATAGTCGGCAATGCCAAGGTTCCTAAGGCGTGTGATTGCGGAGGCGGCATCGTTCGTATGCAGCGTGGAGAGAACCATGTGTCCGGTCAGTGCCGCCTGGATCGCGATTTGAGCGGTCTCTTTGTCCCTAATCTCCCCTACCATCATGACGTCTGGGTCATGTCTAAGGAAAGATCGCAGGGCGGAGGAGAAAGTGACGCCAATCTGTGGGTTCACTTGGGACTGTAGGACATCGGGCAGTCGGTACTCAATGGGATCCTCAATGGTGAGCACCTTTCGTGATCCATCGGCTAATTCACTGAGGAACGTGTAGAGTGTCGTTGTCTTCCCACTGCCCGTGGGGCCGGTGAGGAGGACAAGCCCGTTCGGTTCATGGATGATTTTTTGGATTTGTCGGACTTGGCCGTCTGTGTACCCCAATACTGTATAGTCGAGGGCGACCGCTTGTTTATCGAGAAGGCGTAGAACAACACTTTCCCCATGGTCCGTCGGGACCGTGGAGACCCGCAGGTCAATGTTTCGCCCTTCCACTGGAAAGGTGAACCGTCCGTCCTGGGCCCGCCGCCGTTCTGCAATATCGAGGGCTGACAGAATTTTGAGGCGGGAGACAACGGCGAGCCCCTCGGCTAAGGGCATCGCGTCCATTTCGCGCAAGACGCCATCGATCCGGTAGCGGACGGTGAATACACCGTCGGCAGGTTCTATATGGACGTCAGACGCGCTCCCTCTGCTGGCTCGTGCCACCAGACTGTTTACCCGGCGAACCACCGGCTCAGAGCTTGCCATGTCGGCAAGTCGTTCCATGTCGAGCGCCACATCGCTTACATCGCTTGGGGTCGCCTCGTTTTGGTGTGGACGATGAAGGAGGTCGTAGTTACTCTGGGTAAGGAGAGATGGGATAAAAGCCCCCAGAGCGAAGCGAATGCCGCTTATCGCAGTTTCATCAAAAGGGTCCACAAAGGCCACATAGAGAGTATCGCGTTCACCTTGCAGCGGCAGGATGCGATGCCGTTCTAAAAACACGCTGTTGAGCCGTGTATCCGAGAAAGGTTCAGCGTTATCATCAACAACAGGCCAACCCAAATAGTCGCTCAATGCTTCAACCAGGGCTTTTTCAGTGACAAGGCCGAGGCTGCAAAGAACTTGATCCCATCGATCATCCGTCTGGGATGTAATCGACCGAACGCGGGCGCCATCATGGGGACGAATAATCCCTTGCGCCGCTAAATGGTCAAGGAATGCCGCCTCATCCGACGGCGGGGTCACGCGCCTAGGTTCCATTTGTGACTGATCATCCAAAGGCGACACTGACCATACCCTAATCCCGGAGGATCCTCTTCAAGCCCTTGTTTGTTATCAGAATAGCTGTTCAAAAACAAAGGGATGAATGCGCTATCCGCTTGTGCTGCGCGCTTACCCTCGTACATAGGTTGTAGGGGAGGAGATCATGAAGGGGTTTCAACCGGTTGCCCTTCACCGATGGGCACGTAGCGGACAGTCGGGCGTCTCTCTTTTTGAATTGCTGATTGTTCTGACCATCATGTCCCTCGCTGCTGGGATTGCTGGCTTGTCTCTCAACCGCGCTCTTCCAGCGCTAAGCCTTCGGCAGGCCGCCAGCGTTCTCGAAGCGGATTTGCAGCGGGCGCGCACCCTTTCTCTCACCCAGGCAGAATCTGTAGAAGTAAGTTTTTCCGATGACGGGTACGTGATAGCGGCGCTAGGGCTCAGCCGCTCCTTGCCTGAGGGGACCGATCTTGTGTGGAGCGCAGATGTTCCCCTCGCATTTACCGCTGGCGCGCCGAGCCAGGGCGGCGCGATGGCCGTGGAAAGAGGGAAGAGAGCCGTTACGGTTCGGATTGAACCCTTCACCGGGAGGGTCAGTCGTGATGCCCCGCTGTAAGGAAGACAGGCAGGAGCGGGGATACGCCCTGATGGAGGTGTTGATTGCCGCGGCGATCATGGCTTTGGTGGTGGCCACCAGCGCCGCCAGCCTCAGAATTGCTCTTCAGGGCACGACGCGGCTAACGGAGAGCCGTGTTGCTTACGGTGAGCTTCAGAACATCCTAGCGCAAGCGAAGGCGGGCATCGCACTTGACGCTATTGAAGAGACATATCCAACGTACACGCTGATCCTTAGCCCCGTGGCGGGTTTGCCCGCAGTCCGATCACAGGAGGCGCGACCGACCCTGCTGACCGTGACCCATAGGGAGCGTCCGAGCCTCACCATTCAAACTGTTCTCCTACGAACCGAAACTGAGTTATCGCGATGAAGGTTCGAATGCACCAACGGGGCATAACGCTCATCGAAAGTCTCATCGCCATGGCGGTCCTTGCGATGATCATGGCGCTTGCCGCCCCCCTATTACAGATGACATTGGCGACCACTGCGCGGACGGAGAGTCTTTATCGCTTTGCCGAAGAGGATAGGACGGCGATCACCGCGCTGCGCCGCGCGCTGGGGCGGGCCATTGTTCCGGCGGGGACAAAAGGCGATGTGGTTTTCACCGGGCGCGGGCAAGACCTTCGCTTTTTCGTGTATGATAGCGCGGGCGCCGTTCAGGAACTCACTCTGACCACCACCAATAATGATCAGGGGGCGGCTCTAACCCTCACAATGAACCCGGAAGGAGCAGGCCCAGTGGAGGAGGTTGTTCTTCTCGCGGGCCTGTCAGATCTCTCTCTGTCATACTATGGCACGCCGACGAGCGATGCGCCGGCCACATGGCGGCAACGATGGTCTGGTGCCCGGTTGCCGCGGTTGGTGCGCTTGACCATGGTACGCGATATCCGCGGAGAGCGGCGCGAGGTCGTCATCGACTTGGCGGTGCCCGCCATTGCCCCTCTCACTTGCGCATTTGACCCTGTTAGCCGTCAGTGCCGGGAGGAGGAGTGATGAGGCGACAGCAAAGGGGAGCAGCCCTTTTAATTGTGCTTTGGACCGCCTTGTTGCTCGCGATCCTACTGGCTGGTTTGGCGGCTCGTTTGCGAACCGAAAGTCTGATCGCGCGGACTCAGATCGACCGTCTAGCCGCGATGGAGGCGATGGAGGGGGCCGCTCTGGTCGCGGCCTATCGAATGGCGCGCTCAAGGCGCAATGAGGTGATCTTACCTTTCCCATATCGGCTGAATGCGTATGACGTCCGCGTGGCCTTATCGCCAGAGATGCGCAAACTTGACGTCAACCTAGCGAATGAACGACAGTTAGCTGACTTTTTCACCTCAATCGGGATCGATAACCAAGAGGCGGTTGAGCTAGCAGCAAAGGTGGCTGACTGGCGCGATGCAGATGATCTGGCCCGTCCGAACGGGGCGGAGAAGGGTGAATATGCCGGGAAAGCGCCTCCCCGCAACCGGTCTTTTTTGTCTGTAGACGAGCTGTCGCTCGTTCTTGATATGCCCAGTGAGGTGCTAACGAACCATCGCGACAGTCTCACCTTGTTGGGGGGGTACGGTACGACCAACGACGATGTCCGTCTCCTCCCCGGTGCCAGGGTGACCCTTGAAAGCAGCATCGTCCGTGGGCCTCTTGGGCCTGTATCGTTTCCCGTGCAAACGAATGCCTTTCGGGCGACGGGTAAGGTCGGCCAACCCATCGAACGCGTCCGCGCAGTTCAATAGGTTTATACTCAGTGTACGCTTTGTTGAACTTCAAATATTTCGCGATGTGGCCATGCTGCGTGGGATTTCTTCGCCTGGTGTGACACCCATGAGATCGGGCCTCTCATCAACATCGATGCGGTGCATGTGCGGCCTATGTGGAACAGGTGACCGAACAGAAAGCCGCCCAGACGGTCAAACAACATCTGGCCGCCATTCGGAACCTGTTCGACTGGCTCGTCACCGGCGGCATCCTGCGCGCCAACCCGGCCTCTGCCGTGCGAGGACCCCGACACTCTCAAACCAAGGGCAAAAACCCCTATTCTCTTTGCTGATGATGCTTGTGAGCTCATCCGGCCGATCGACACCTCCGGTCTGTCAGGCCTGCGGGATCAAGCGATCATTACCATGATGATCTGTAACCGTCCGGTGATGACCGCCTTACGCTGAGATCGAACCTGTGCATTCTCATTAGAAGTTCTACTGAGTAATCATAGGAGGATGGTTTGGATCAGGCGGTGATCATCGAGGGGCGGAAGCGTCGGAGCTGGCCAACGCGGCTCAAACGCCAGATTGTAGAAGAAAGCTGCGATCCTGATGTCACAGTTTGTGAGGTGGCGCGTCGTTACGACGTTGAGCCGTCCCAACTATTCGCTTGGCGCCGAAAGTTCCTGCCAAGCCCAGATCCACAATTTTTGTCCGTTGATGTCGCACCTGAGCAAGTGCCAACAGAGATGTCATCTTCATCGGAACGGATCGAAGTGATGTTGACCAACGGGCGACGGCTATTCGTACCCGTGGCGATCGAGCCCAAACAGCTGGGACGTCTCGTGCGAACATTGGATCGTTGATGCTTGGGTTTCCACCGAAGACGAAGGTGTGGCTGGCGGCGGGGAAGACGGATATGCGCAAAGGGTTTGATGGTCTCTCGGCGACCGCGCAGACGGTGCTCAAAGAAGATCCATTATCCGGCCACGTCTTTGTGTTTCGCGGTCGCTCTGGTGATCGGGTGAAGGTTTTGTGGTGGGACGGTCAGGGCATGTGCCTTTTCTACAAGCGCCTTGAGAAAGGCAGTTTCGTCTGGCCGACAGCCAAAGACGGTAAGGTCCAGATCACACCTTCGCAGCTAGCGACATTGCTTGATGGGATTGATTGGCGCCTCACGCGGCAGCGTGCGGTGACCTCTCAGCCAACACGGGTGATTTAATTATCCGTGAGCGGCAAGCTCTTTGACATTGTGGATTCCTTTGGGAGTGATTGGCCTGTAAACAAGCGGCAATGGCTGTTCTCACCCAAGATACGCTGCCCGATGATATGAAGGCACTTCGCCACCTGGCGATGGAGCAGAGCTTCCTGATCGAGAAGTTGAAAGCGCAGATTGCTGTGATGCGTCGGCATCAGTTTGGGTCAAAATCCGAACATCTCGACCAGCTTGAACTGATGCTGGAAGAGATGGAGATCAAACAGGCGGAAGACCCGGCCTTTGAGGCACTTCCAGCTGCACCAAAGGACCAGCCCAAGCGTAAGCCACTGCCAGATCATCTGCCTCGCGAGGATGTGGTTCACGCACCGGAAGCTGAGTGTGAAGAATGTGGCAAGCCCATGCGGGTCATGGGCGAAGATGTCAGAGAGCAGCTCGACTATGTCCCCGGACGTTTTGTTGTCATCCGCCATGTCCGGCCCAAACTGTCCTGCCGGGATTGCGGAACGATCAATCAAGCGCCTATGCCATCCATGCCGATAGAACGTGGCATTCCAGGACCAGGGCTATTAGCCCATGTGATTGTGTCAAAGTACGCGGACCACCTGCCTTTGTATCGCCAGTCGCAAATCTATGGCCGTGAAGATGTGGATCTCGACACATCAACGATGGCCGATTGGGTGGGTAAGTCAGCCGCCTTGCTCGATCCGCTTGTTGAGGCGATTGGCCATCATGTCATGGGTGGTGATGTTCTCTTTACCGATGACACACCGGTTCCGGTGCTTGACCCCGGGCGGGGTAAAACAAAGACCGGAAGGCTCTGGGCCTATGTTCACGATGGTCGAGGATACGGATCAGAAACGCCGCCCTCTGCCTATTACCGTTACTCGCCTGACCGCAAAGGCGAACGACCGCGAGACCATCTCTCCGGGTACAGCGGCTTTCTTCACGCTGACGGATATGCGGGATATGACAAGCTGTATGGCGACCGGATCAAGGAGGTCGCTTGCATGGCGCATGTCAGGCGCAAGTTCTTTGACATTGCCGAAAGCACCGCATCTCCAATTGCAACCGAAGTGCTTGAGCGGATCGCAGGGCTTTATGGCATCGAAAAAGAGATCAGAGGATCACCGCCGGACACTCGCGTTGCAGTGAGGTGGGAACGATCCAAGCCGCTGTTCGACGACCTTCAAGCATGGCTGGGTGCAACTCTTCCCTCATTGCCAGGGCGATCATCTCTGGCGACAGCCATCCGTTATGCCATCACACGGATGAAACGCATGGAGCCCTTCTTCCAAGATGGTCGGTGTGAGTTGGATAACAACACCGCCGAGCGGTCAATGAGGTGCGTGGCTGTCGGGCGCAAAAATTACCTGTTTGCTGGTTCAGATCGTGGCGGTGAACGTGCAGCCGCCGCTTATACGCTGATTGAAACCGCCAAGCTCAATGGTGTCGATCCTCAAGCCTGGCTGACTGATGTCCTCACCCGTATTGCAGACCACCCTATCAACAAGATTGACGAGTTCCTGCCTTGGCGCTTCGGTCAGACGGATTGACGGTTAAGGCCGGAACGTCACCTTTCTTCTACAATCTGGCGTTTGAGCCGCGTTGGCCAGCTCCGACGCTTCCGCCCCTCGATGATCACCGCCTGATCCAAACCATCCTCCTATGATTACTCAGTAGAACTTCTAATGAGAATGCACAGGTTCGATCTCAGCGTAAGGCGGTCATCACCGGACGGTTACGATGATCTGTGCTTTTGCCAGGGTATCCGCTTGTCTGGCCATGGATCGCAAAGACGTGTTTCCCATGCACCACCGGCTGTGGCTGCAGCTGATGGAAAAAGGGGGCAAGCACCATGAGATGCCCTGCCACCAGAACTTTGAGCGATACATACTGGAGTACCTTGAGGCAGCGGGCATCACCGAAGGCCCCCCTCTTCCGCACCCTCAACGGTCGTTCCGGCCAGCTGCACAAAGACGGGCTACAGCGTACTG
>CALFRH010000688.1 GCA_937919225.1 uncultured Parvularcula sp. | reverse complement strand
ACTGAAATCGTCTGTGCGCCAGTGCGTACCCGGATGGCTGCAGCCACCGGTTGCACCGGCGCAGGCAGTGGGGTGCCTGGCGGTGCCTGAACAATTGTCGCAGGGCGGAGGGTCGTCAGCCCTTGCGGCCCGCCGTCTGACCCCGGGATGGCGGACAGGAGGGGGGAGAGACCATCGGGCGTTGCTGTTGCGCCTGCCCCTGCCTTTGTCGCCGTGGCGAGGGTCATGGGCGACGGTGCCTGGGACGCGCGGGGAGCCTCTGCTGATTGAGGAAGTGGGAAGCCTGAACGCTCTGTAGGGAGTGGTTTTTCCGCCGTCGGTGCGGCCTGACCGTTCTCGGTCGCCGATGGCGTAAGGGGGGCGGCTGTTGCACCTTGTGCCGTTGGGACGCTGGCTCCCTGCGGTGTTGATGTCGCAGGGGCGCTTGGGGTTGCGGCAGTCGCTGGCGCTGATGACTTTATAGTGGGTGCAGGCGTTGCCGCCTTCACATTAAGCGCTTCGCCCGTGGGGGTGGCCGTTGTTGGTCCTGGAACGGATTTCTCAACCACGGCGGCAGTCACAAGGGGAGCGTCAGTGGTCGGTGCGTTGGTTGCAGCGGGTTTGTTAGCTGTTTGGGCAGGGACAGCGGCATCCTGGGGCAGCGGAGCCTTACCGTCATTAGAAAGAGGGCGACCGTCGTCCTCCGCAAGACGAGGTTTCTCCGTAAGGGGTCCCTCTTGCGCAGAAACAATGGGTGCCTCTGCGGTCAGCACCGCAGTTTTGGCGTCGGTACTCGGCTTCGGCACGGCCGTCATCGTCGACGTCTCAGGCGCCGGTTTGTCGGCGGCGATCTTGTCCTCGCCCAATTTCACCTTTGATTCCGGTGCATCGGTCAGGAGTTTTTGAAGGGGGCCATCGGCTTTAGGCGAATTTGCCTTAGGCAGGGCGCCGCCAAGGATGGCCTCTGCCCCGTCAGTATTCGTTGCAGGTGCTTCGGTGGTATCGGCCGCTTGGGTCGCGAAGGGGTTCGCCCGCTCTGCCCGTGTCGGCTGCTCCCCCTCTTTGCCGAAGGTCGCGCGAAAGGCCTCACCGCGTTCAGCATCTGCGCCCGCATCACCCTGGGGGCGGGCAGGGGCCTGCCCTGCCTTATCGGTTTGACTGACACCTTTTCCGACCAAGTTGGTCAACAGTTCGCTAGCTGCCATAACGCCATCCACGATGGTTAATCGAAGATGAGTCTCGCGTGATAGGGTTTACTAAAGATTTACGCGATGCCGTTCACGACCCTTCTACACACATTTTATAGGCGAGGCCCCGATGGAGTTGTCCGTCACCCCAAAACTGCAAACTGGTCTTGATGTCCGCGCCCCAGCTGAGACGGTGGATGATGCTGCCTTGCGGGAGAGCGCCAAGGCGTTCGAGGCCGCCTTTATCAAGCAAATGCTGGACACGGCTGGGTTCGCCGATGCCTTTGGCAGTGGCGGCAGTGCGACCACTGAAAGCTTTGCCTCTTTTGTTTTGCAGGAAATCGCGGAAGATATGGCAGACCAGGGCGGCTTTGGCCTGGCTGAAGATATTTACCGTCAGCTGGCGGCCTTTAATGGCGCTGATTAGGGTAAGTTGCAGTCATCCCGGCTGGACCCCGGACTTGTTCCGGGGGGAAGGCCGGGATCCATACAGTGGAGATGTCAGTACGGTGAACAAACGTCGATATCAAAGCTTGTGGATCCCGGGCCTCCCTACGGTCGCCCGGGATGACGTTGAAGGGAATGGATTAACCGATCATTTGTCCGCCCTTCGCTTTATTACCTCCCAATACCGGCTTTCGCCGGAACAGGCAGAAAAGCCGTGGCAAACGCACTTTAGGAGATGTTACCGATGAGTACCGCACAAGAACTTCTCACCCTTCTCAAAGATGAAGAGGCGGCCCTACGCGACCGGGATCTAAAAGAACTCGACCGGTTCACGACGGAAAAGCAGCGACTGCTTGACGCACTGGACACGGACGAAGATGAACAGATCCTTAACGCTATTGCGGCGCAGGCGACGGAAAATGCGGCTCTCCTCGAAATTGTCCGCACCGCCACCCGCTCGGCCCATAAACGGCTTGAGGATATTGCCAAAGAAGTAGGCGCCGTGGGGTATGATGATGGGGGCGCCAAACTTTCCTACACAGAAAAGACACATTCTTCGCGTCATGCGTGAAAGTTGAATGGTCTCGTTAAGGACGCATTATCGTTTCACGATGTATACCAGCCGTAAGGCAACTTTAGAGACGTTGCATCGGGCAGAACCCGGTTTCGTCAGGATGACGAACGTTTTGGTAGATATTGTGGGAACAAACCATGACGAGCATCAATACGAACCAGTCGGCACTCGTTGCCCTTGAAACCCTTCGCGGGATTAACACGCAACTTTCAACCCTGAACGACCAAATCTCTACAGGGAAGAAAGTGAACAACGCCCGTGACAACGCATCGGTCTTCTCGATTGCGACCACCATTGAAGCGGACGTGTCATCTCTCAAGACCCTCAGCGACTCTCTCGCTCTTGGCTCCGCGACTGTGGGCCTCGCTCGGAGTGCTTCAGAAAGCATCGTGGATGTTTTGGAAGACACACAAGCGCTCATCGTGCAGGCGCAACAATCCAACGTTGACCGTGATAAGATCCAGGCTGACATCGACGCTAACCAAGCACAAATTGAATCCATTGTTGAGGCTGCTTCCTTTAACGGTCTGAACCTTATCGACAATGGGAACAGCTTTAGCTTCCTTTCATCCTTGAACCGGACGGCTACAGATGTTGACACCAGCACTATCGACATCACAGGGCAAAACCTGTCCACGACTGCTGCTGACACCAGCTCAGCGGTCGCTGTCGGAGCAGTAGGCGACGCTCGAGGGGTACTGACAACCAACACTGCTGGTACTGCGGCTACCTTTGCTACAGGTACACAAACAGCTGGTGCTGCTCTAATTGATGGCCAAGCCGAGACAATCAACTTCGCGGCGCAAATCATTGATACAGGTGAAGTATTCACGTACACGATCGACGCTGCAGCTGGTGGCCTTGGTACCACTGAGAGCCCTACGGATCCTGCGGCAATTACTGT
>CALFRH010000687.1 GCA_937919225.1 uncultured Parvularcula sp. | reverse complement strand
GCATCCACAAGGCGGCTCATATTATAGAACGCCTCATAGGTAATATTCACACCGTTAAAGAAGGTTTGCAGTCCTGACCGCTGGCACGCCGCCGGACAGGCCTTGCGCGCGGGCAGTTTCGCCCGGATGGCGGTGGTGCCATCCTGTTCACTGGTGACAATCACCGCAGGATTGAGGCGGTTAAAGTCGTTCATATCCGCCGCAGACAGTCCCTGCCGCAGCAGCGGCGCGGGCACGGGAGCAATCGCCTCCAGGAAGATGCAGCCCCGCGCCTCGCAAAAGGAATATTTGAGGACGTAAGGAATACCGTTCTGCGCCCGGATCAGCATGAAAACCTGATCACCGGTGGGGGATTGATCCTCCTCAGCGAGCATAAAGCCCTCTTGCACCAGGCGGACTTTGTCTTCCGCGGGCTGGTAGGGAATGAACCCATTTGCCAGCGCCTCCCCCATTGGGTCGGCGGGTGCAGCGGTGGGCGGGGCCTTCGGCTCAAGATCATTCGTAAGTGGCTGAGCAGCACTCACGCCGCTCACCAACGGGGCCGCCGCGGCCAGAACTCGCATGAATGATCTAAGTGCGCCCACGCCGCTCCCTACTCATGATGACCCTTCAAGCCTGCGGGACGGGGGCTTTGAGCGCAAGAGCAGCAAGCCGCCTCATTCGCCGGGGGCACCGGATCATAGCCTGATGTGCCCCCCGGGCGACACCGGAGGAGCCGCCCCGCCGTCAGTCGAAACGCGCGGTGCAAAGGGTGGGTCCGAAACGCGTCCGCCGCGTAGTGAGAACAGGTGGGCTCATGCCGACAGCGCACCCCACAGGCATAAAAAAGCGGCGATAGGGTCAGCTGATACGTCCGGATAAGCCCCAAACACAGCGCGCGAATAGGCTTTCTCATCGGTTTTCAATCTGGTCGAGGCAGTCGATCACAGCGTCAAAGACGAGAAGGGTCGAAGCGTGCCGGGCGGGATAATCCTTGATAGGCTCAAGCTTTTTCATCTCCTCCCATCGCTCACCCGTCGGTGGGGGGCCACCCTCTTTTAACATAGCAACCATTTCCCGGTGTAGGATGCGCAGCTCCTCAGGCGTGGTGCCCCGAATATGTCGCGCCAGGATAGAAGACGACGCCTGGCCCAGGGCGCAGGCTTTCACATCAAGGGCGATATCCGCCACCACGCCGTCCCGTAGCTTGAGGTCCACCCCCACCTCAGAGCCGCAAACCTTGGACACTTTTCGCGATGAGGCATCGGCGTCCTGCAGCGCGCCCTTTTCAGGGATAGATGCCGCGGCATCGAGGAGGGCGTCGGAGTAAAGGTCGTTGAGCATGAGCCTTATGTAGCGATGCGGCGCCCTATTCGCCAGCGGGGGTAGGTTTACGCGGCCGCATTGTGCGCCAGCTCGCCCAGAGGACCCAAATCGCACCGGAAAAGACAAGCAAAGGGATGAACCCATCGACATCTGCCGATCCATTTCCAGTGGGAATACCGCCAGTCAACAAGATAAATCCGGACACCAGCAAAACCAGTAAGCTGATTAAAACCGCAATCACGGCATTGAAAAAGGCGAAGTCGTTCCAGATCAGTCCCATGACAGCCGACACCGAAAACAACACAACAAAAATCGTGCCGTTCTCAAGTCCTCGAAGCGACGACCGCATATCTTCAAATATCACCAGGTTCAGGACAACGAAGCCAAGCAACAAAAGCGATATCACCCGGCCATGCCACCCCTTTGTGTGTGGACGCTTCTCTTGCATAGAGCCCCATTCCCCTCATCATCTTTTCCCACCAGGACATTCTGTTACCGGAAAAGCCCTTTTGGGACAAATGAGCTCCCTCCTCACACCCCCGGCGGTGGGGTGAGGCCCCAAACCTCCATCACCCCTACCTGAAGCAGCATCACCGCCAGCCAATGGACTAAATCCGTCAGTATACCGCTCAAAGGCAGTTTTCTGTGCAGGCCGGTGATGAGGAGCGCCGGCGCGACGAACCCCACCCAAATGATAACCGCTGTGCCGATGGCCATGGTCCAGGCCCCGGCCTCCTCCGGCGCGAGAATGAGAGCCCCCGCCAGGATGGCCGCAATCCACGCCTCCGCACCAAACGCGATCCCCAAAAGGCGAAGTCGACGAAACTCACCACCGCGTCCAACCAAGGCGTAAAAGCCAAGCCCAAAGATCACGCTCACGGCAGCCGCCATAAGAATGGGAAGTGCATTAAGGAGAATGTAAACCATCTGCCCGGGTCCTTTTTATACAAGGTAGAGGGCATTGCCGATGAGGCAATGAAAGCCTTGGACTTCACATGCGCACGCCCGTGTCAGGGCGGTTTTGCGACAAAATTATCACAATAAGACCATGTTGGCGTACCCGTTTGGTAGGATTCAATCCCTACCTTTCGCGAAGCGACAGATGTGTCGTCTAGTCTTTTTGGTGGGAACTCACGATGATAATGCCGACAGCCAAACGCACCCTGATGGGTGCCCTTCTTGGGACCGTTGCATGGTCCAGCGTCGCGATCGCCGCACCGCATCACCATATGGAAGAAGATGCTGGTTCTGAATGGCTTTGGTCCAACGTCGAAAGCTGGAATGGCAGTGTACCCGGACCAAATGATACCATCATTATTCCTGCAGGCGAAACGGTTGTCATCGATCAATCCCCCGCCCCGCTTGGCACGCTGGTGGTTCATGGCACCCTTCACTTTGCCGCGGAGCAGCCCATTAATTTGTCAGCGGATAATATTGTTGTTTTTGGCGCAATGGAGGCGCAACGTGATGAGCGCGGCGTGCCGATCACCATCACGCTGACGGGCGAGATAAGTGATCTCGACCCTCATCTTGGCCATTTGGCGCCCCCTCACGGACACACCGGACATCATGGCGGTGGGCACGGCCATATGGGGCCCGTTGCAAATAAAGTGTTGGTCGTCGCGCCCGGGGGGCATCTGACCCTTGACGGAGCAGACATGACGAGTTGGAGTGAGCTGGGCACCACCGCCCCGGCGGGTGCATCAACCATCGAACTGGCGGGCACGCCCACAGGCTGGCGCCCGGGGGATTTGATCGCCATCGCATCCACAAGTTTTTCATCCTACGAAACCGAAGAGCGCCGCATCACCTCTATCGACGGCAATAAAATCAGCCTTAATCAGCCTTTGAATTTCAAACATTTCGGTGAAATCCAACAGTTAACGGAAGACCGCTCTTTGGACATGCGCGCCGAAGTGGCCAACCTCAGCCGATCTGTCAGTGTCGTGGGCGAGCGGTCCTTAGGGTCCGACAATTCGGGCGTGGGACAAGACCCGCAGGATCTACAGCGGCGCGGATATGGCGGACATGTTGTTATCCTACCCGGGGCTACCGCCCATATTGATGGCGCGGCCTTTGAAAGCCTTGGCAACTCGGGACTTGTCGGCAGCTATCCGGTCCATTTCCACCACACGGGGGATGCGTCAGATAGCTTTATTCGAAACTCATCTGTACACCATAGCTATCAACGCGGCATCGTCGTTCACAAAACGCAAAACCTCACGCTTGAGGGGAATGTCGTTTACGACACAATGAGCCATTCATTTTACATTGAAGACGGTGATGAAACAGAGAACCTGTTCCAAGGCAACCTTGCCATGTTGCCCCAAGATGTTCATCCATCCGTACGCATTGACAATCCCAGCTCCCGCCATGGGCGGGAACGCGAACGGGCCTCGGCCTACTGGATCACAAATGCGGACAATCGCTTTATCGACAATCACGCCGTGGCTGTGCCGGATGGGATGGGGTTCTGGTTTATTGGTCCCGACAATGGATCAGGTACAGCCGTCTTTAAGGGTAACAAAAAGAACAACACTATACTGGCCGAGTTCACGGGCAACACCGCTCACACAATCGGCACGAAAGGCGGCAACGCCGGGTATAGACTGCAATGGCGAGGCGTTGCGCTAGAATTCGGATCGGGGGTTGCCCAAAGTACCGCACACGCTCCAGTGGTCGACTTCACCGCGTGGAAAGTTGGCAACATGGCCATGCAGGTAGCACCCAATAAGCAGCTCACCTATATTCGCCCCACCCTCGCAGAATCGCGAGTGTTCTTTCAGTCGGCAAGCCGCGCCAAAAATGGCGATACGGACCTTATTGTTCAAGAACCAATTATCATTGGCGAAACCATTAATCCGGACCCGACGCCCATCGGACATCGGTTTGGGAAAAAGGCACCTGGACCCCTTTTGCACGAATCCGAGCGCCCATTGGTGCTGAACGGTGGCGGTTCTATCAATGCCGATATGGTCAAAGACACAAAACGAAAGGACATGAAGGGGTCCCTCCAAACGAACGGCTTTGCTCCCCTCGTCGTGATCGACACACCGTTGCCAGATCCTGATCCCACCCCTGATCCAATCGACCCCATAGATCCGCCCACAACGGGGGACGAGGATGAACCGTCGAGCGGCCTGACATACGCCATCGTCAATACAGGCACGGGTGAAGTGTATACGGATGTTAAGAATGGACAGACAATTCGGACAAAAAGTTTCCGAAGTCGTCGCGTTGCCCTTCAGGTGGGCGGGCTTGGCACTCTACAGCCTGCTAGCGTCCGGTTTAGAATTGATGGCAAAGACTATGTCGATAACACGATACCCTTCAGCTCTTTCGGTGACCGATCGCAAGTCCCAGACGAACCCCACGGGAAGAAAAGGGCCTTCGACAAACCTGCCTATGAAATCGAAATCGAGTTCTTCGATGGTCCATCTGGCACAGGACAAATGATCGGATCGGACACCCTCAGGTTTAAAACACGACGATAGAATAAAGACCTTTTGGCAAAAGATCGGCCGCTGACACCGCCAGTGTCAGCGGCCATCATTTTGCTTGGACACACCAGCGCGCCAGCCAATCTGCTTGGATCAGAGAAAGTAGACTCACGCGCGAAGAGGGATGGCTCTACAGCATCGACTGTATTCAATCTGACGAGCCGATTCTATAACGCAAGAGCAACCCCAAACAGACGCAGCTAGAAGCCACAAAAACGCGCCCACCCGCCGTACACGAAGGGCATGGGTTCTTAAGTTTCATATGAAATGCAAAATGTTTCAAAAAATAGGATTGCGATTCTTTCTATAGTATACTAAAATATATCATATATATCAATACCTTACGTGATTTTGGCGTAAATTTCGAGAAAAAATGACGGTATTTTAAACAAAAGTGCCTCTTTGAAGTTGTATTTCCCCAACACCGCGCTGCCAGTGAATGTCAGTGCGTTTGGTATGGTGGGAATGAAGCATGAGTTCTTTTGAGCACGTTCTTCGGCAGGGACGCCGAGCACTGACAGTTGTTGGCCTATCACTGCTGATCGCATGCGGTGGGGGCGGCGGCTCAGGTGATGCCAGTACTGACGAACCAGGGTCTGGTGGCGGAGGAACGCCCCCTGTCACCGATCCGGACCCCCCCGTTCCTGATCCTGATCCACCGGCGGACCCTCCGGTTGTGAACACAATGCATGAACACGAAACAGAGGAAGAGGCGGCTCGCTTTATTGCACAAGCCGGATTTGGCGAGGACCTGGCGGACCTTAACGCCCTCACAGGAACGTCCGCATCTGAGTGGGTGGAACAGCAACTCAACATGCCCGGTAGTCGTTACCTGCCCGGCCTTCTGCAACGCGAGCAAGATGGGCTGAATGTCCGTGGTCGTCGCTACTCCGATACCTTCTTCGACGAAATGATCACCGGAGAAGATGTTTTACGGAAGCGAATGGTTTTCGCTCTATCGCAGCTCATTGTCGTTTCTGACCTGGATATGAGCGACCGGCCCTTGGGCATGGCCTACTACATCGATAAATTGAATGAACACGCCTTTGGCAATTATCGGGATTTACTACAAGATATTACGTACACGCCTGTTATGGCGGATTATCTGACTTATCTTCGCAATCTACCTGCCGACCCCATCACCGGTCGAATGCCGGATGAAAACTACGCCAGAGAGATCTTACAGCTGTTCACTGTGGGGCTAGTTGAGCTGAATATGGATGGCACCCCACGGCTTGGTGCGGGCGGCCAGCCCATTGAAATATACGATAATCGCGACATTGAAGGCTTAGCAAGAGTCTTTACCGGGCTGACCCTGAAAAGTGATGGCATCTTCTCCTCCCAAGACGAAGACGCCTGGTACTCTCCTTTACGAATGTTCGACCCCCGTCATTCCGAAGAGGCCAAATCCTTCCTTGGGATGACGATCCCCGCGGGTACCCTTGGTAATGACAGTGTGACCAAGGCCCTCGATCATATTTTTGATCACCCCAATGTTGCTCCCTTCATTGCTCGCCAGCTTATTCAACGGTTCACCTCCAGCAGTCCATCGCCCGACTATGTGGAGCGGGTGGCCGAAGCCTTTGAAACAGGGGTGTTTGAAGCAGCAGATGGCCGCTCATTTGGAAGCACCGGTCGAGGTGATCTGGCCGCCACAATCGCCGCCATTCTACTTGACCCCAGCATCCACGGCGACGTTGGTGAGGTGCCAACCTCCCACGGGAAGATCCGTGAACCCATTTTACGCTTTGTCCATTGGGCACGAGCGTTCAGGCTCGCCAATGTTGATACCTCCAAAGAGGGAACCCTCGACAATCTTGCCAGCCTCGATCAACGCTTAGGACAACACCAGTTCAGGTCCCCCTCGGTCTTTAACTTCTATCGTCCTGGGTTCATTGCCCCAGGGACCCAATCGGGAGAGGCGGGCCTTACCGCACCTGAACTCCAGCTAGGGTTCGGGTTGGGCTATGTGAATTTGATGACAAGCTTTGTCTTTGACCAGACCCGGCTCGGCGACGATGCGACGGACCCCAACTTTACCCCCAACTACACCGATGAATTTGCGCTGGCCGATGATCCCGCTGCCCTGGTGGCTCATCTCAATCTCATCCTCACCGCTAATCAGATGAGCGAGGATGAAGTGCCCCTTGTGGAAGATATTGTTGCGTCCATCGAGATCTCATCCAACCCCAACGGGGCGCCACAGGATCGCGAACGTCGCGCCATGATGGCTATCCTGACGATCACCCAACTCGCCGCTTACGGCGTTGTTCAGTAAAGGGCTTGTTCCATGGCATCGGATTTATCACGGCGGCATTTTCTTGCAGGATCCACCAGCTTGCTGGGTGCTACAAGCGCGCTTGGGTCGTTTGCCGCCCACAAGGCACAGGCGGCCAATACGACCGGGTACAAAGCGATTGTGTGCTTGTTCCTTTTTGGCGGCTTAGACCATGCTGACACCGTCATTCCAACTGACGAGGCGTCTTTTAACCAGCTCGCCGCAGCGCGGCCCAACATTTTTGATGGTTATGACGTCGGTTCAGGAACCAGTTCCCGTGATCGGGATAATCTCCTGGCCCTGAACCCGGACAATGCATCAGCGTTTGGAACAAGGCAATTTGGCTTACCCCGAGAGATGATGGGCTTACATCAGCTGTTCGAGGCGGGCGACGCCGCGATTGTCGGCAATGTAGGACCCTTGCTCGAACCCATCACACGGGAGACTTTCCAAGACCGCTCAGGCCGCCGTCCTCCACGGCTTTTCTCCCATAATGATCAGCAATCAACATGGCTCGCTTTGGAGGCCGAGGGGGCGAATATCGGATGGGGTGGCCGCTTTGCCGATGCCATCCTCGCCGCAGATACGATTAGCAATCCGCTATACTCCGCTGTTGGGATCAGCAGTAGCAGCGTCTTTCTGTCCGGGGAAACGGCCCGTCAGTTTCGACCTCCCGAAAAATCAACAGGAGATGGCGTAAATATAATTGACGAATCCAAAATTCTTGGAACGAACTCTCGCTATGACGTCACCAGAGACGCATTTGGGAACATCATTAGACAGACAGACTTTAATCATAATAACATTATGCGGGCGGACTATAGCGTCTTAAGCGGGCAAGCCATCGCGAACGCGAAGCAGTTCAACGAAGCCTTGGAACTCTCCCAACCCATTCTTACCCCTTTTCCCAGCACACGCCTTGGCAACAATCTGCGCCGTATCGCGGAGATCATCGATACGCGGACGACCCTGAATACCTCCCGGCAAGTCTTCTTTTTGTCCCTTGGCGGGTTTGATACCCATAGTCGGCAAACGGCCGTCCTACCGGCGTTGCAGCAGCATATCAGTGACGCGCTACTGGCCTTTAGAAATGCCATGATAGAAATTGGGGCTTGGCAAAATGTTGCCGTCTTCACCGGGTCCGATTTTGGACGGACCCTGACGGGTAACGGTGATGGCACGGATCACGGCTGGTGTGGACACCATTTTGTGATGGGCTGCGACGTTGTGGGTATACGCATTTTTGGCGATATCCCGCCCCCCGACCGTGATCATGAACAGTATACGCCGAGTCGGGGCCGGCTAATCCCGTCGGTCTCGGTGGAGCAATACGCTGCCACGATCGGCAAGTGGTTTGGGCTCAGCCCCGCCGAGTTGGCCGTCGCCCTCCCCAATCTCTCGGAGTTCAGTACAAGCGATTTGGGGTTCCTTGGGTAGGGATAGGCCCTCTCAACTCACCCGGCTTGAGTACGCCCCCTACCCCAAAGCTGTTTCAATGTCCCGTTTTGCGCGGGCAAGGGCCCCTTTTAACTGACTCTCCTCTCCCGTGGTACTCTCCACCCGGAAAAAGTTGACATTCGTATAGCCCAAAAACTGCAGGAGGAAGCCCAGATAGGGTTCTACAAAATTCGCGGCCGCAAATTCACCGTCGATATAACCGGACGCCCCATAGGACACCGTGACCACAGCTCTTTTCCCCGTCACAAGGCCGGTAAATGCTCCCCCATCGTAGGAAAACGTCTTATTGATCCGAACCACTTGGTCCACCCATGCCTTAAGACTCGCGGGGATACCAAAATTATACATTGGTACACTGAGGAGAAGGACATCGGCGCCCATCAACTCATCAATAAGCGTGTCAGACAAAGAGGTTGCCTTTTTGAGCCGCCCCGTCATGGCATCAGAAGGGGTATAAAACCCCTCAATCGTTTCCCCTTGGATGAACTCAGCAGGATTTTTTGCTAGATCCCGACGCTTGATAGCAAAGCGGGCAGTCAAGACCGCCTCCACGGTGTCGGCAAGCTCTCGGGAATGAGAGCCCTCGCCCCTTGCGCTTGAATCAATGCGAAGAACATAAGGGCGCGAGGCGCTAGAACGCTTTAAAAGATTGATCATCAGTCTGTCCCTATACGGTGTATCGTTGAATAATGCCGGTGATATTGTCGGGGCCCAGGCCCTCGGCAACGGCAGCGTCGAATACCGCGCTACCCGCATCAATCATCGGCGTTTTGGAGGAGAGTTGCCGGGCATAGCCAAAATCCTTGGCCACAAGATCAATGGGAAACAGGGGCGAAAAGGCGCCGGCCAGCATGGCATCGCCCGCCGCATTGGCCGCCCCGCTGAGAACCGGTGTGGCGCTAAGGGCCTCAAGGGCCCCGCGCGGATCCACCCCGAGGGATTTCATCCCCCCAAGGAGTTCTGCCAGGGTAGCAAGCTGGATACCAAAAAGGCTGTTAACGGCGAGTTTCACCGCCATACCAGCACCCACGGGGCCTACCCGATGAACGGCCGTCCCCATGGCGTGTAGGATGGGCTCCACCTCCGCCACCACTTCCCCCTCGCCGCCTGCGAAAAAGATGAGCTGCCCCGCCTCCGCCTGGGGCCGAGATCCCGCGAGCGGCGCATCAAGGCATCGCACCCGAGCCCTCGCGCCCGCAGTGGCCCAGCCGCCAACCCATCCTATACTGAGGGTTGACGCCTCGATCGCGATGGTCCCCTCAGCCATCCCTAGAAATGCGCCTTCGCGATCATGCTCCCACACCGAAGCCGACGCCTCATCGTCCCGCACCATACTGATCACAAAGTCGGCACCCTGGGCCGCCCGGCGAGGGCTAGACGCCACGCTGGCGCCCTCTTTTTTGAGCGCCTCCGCCGGTCCCGGGGACCGATTCCATACCGTTATTTCGTGGCCTTCTGCCAAAAGGCGCGCAGCCATACGGCGGCCCATCGCGCCAAGGCCAAGGAAAGCTATTTTCGTCATCACCTGGTCTCCATTCTTCACAACGGAGGATCTCAAATTTAAACGATGCGAAAAACCGGCTTTTCTGAAACGAAATCGTGCATATATTGCATGAATGGACCTGGACGCGCTCACCGCTTTTCACGACGCCGCCCGGCTGGGCAGTTTTGCCGCCGTCGCTCGCGCCCGTGGGGTGGCACCCTCCTCCATCACCCGCCAGGTGCAAGCGGTGGAAGCCGCCCTGGGGGTGGCCCTTTTTCATCGGTCGACCCGGCAACTGACCCTCACGGACGCAGGCGGCGCCTATCTTGAGCGCACCGCTCCACTGCTAGCAGAGCTCAACGCTGCCGCAGCAGAAGCTAAAGACAGGGAGCGGGGGATCGCCGGCACGCTCCGGGTGTCCGCCTCGATCGCCTTTGGCCAGGCCGTTTTGGTGCCGCTTCTACCGACCTTGTTAGAGGCATATCCTAGTCTTTCAGTAGACCTTGTATTGACGGACCAGCTCGTCGACTTGGTAAATGAACGGGTTGATGTGGCCCTGAGATTGACCGAACCGGTGGGAGCAGCGCTTATTCAACGTAAACTGAAAGGTGTGCGATTTCACATTGTCGCCAGCCCGGACTATCTTGAACAGAAGGGCATCCCCCAAACCCCGAAGGACCTGTCGGGCCATTCATGCTTGCGCTTTCCCTTCCCCGGCTTTCGCGATGAATGGCAGTTCACCAAAGGGGAAAAGACACTGTCTATCCCGATTGAGGGGCGCATCGTCGCGTCGAGCGCACTCGCCCTTAGGGCTCTTTGCCTCGGCAGTGGGGGCCCTGCCCTCCTCGCGGATTGGATGATCACGGACGACCTCGCAGCAGGCAGCCTCGTGGACCTCTTCCCCGAACATCACGTGACGGGCGACCCCGCCGCCGCCGGCCTTTGGGCGGTTTTTCCCTCCCGCCACTACCGCCCACGGAAAGTGGAAGTGTTTTTAGAGGCGCTGAGCAACGCCGCAACTACCCCCGCCGCCAGGTAACGCCCTGGGCACTGTCCTCAAGCACAATGCCTTTGGCTGCCAGGTCGTCACGGATTTTATCCGCTAGCGCATAATCCTTAGCGGCCTTCGCCGCCTGACGGTCTGCGATGAGCGCTTCAATAGCGTCTGGCGTTAACTCGCCCTCGCCCGCGGCCCCCTGGAACCAGGCGGCGGGATCCTGCTGGAATAAGCCAATCAGCTGACCACTGGTCAGCAATTGGCCCGCCGCCGTCGCGTCGCCCTTCGCCGCTGCGTCCCGTAGCTCATGCAGCACCGCAATGGCTTGGGGGGTGTTAAGGTCATCCCCCATCGCTGCCAGAACGCCTGGCGCCACATCGCCCGGCGCGGCGCCATCACTCAGCACCCGGTAAAACCGATCTAACTGCGCCTTACAAGAAGAGAGAAGCTCGTCATTCCATTCCAGCGGCTGGCGATATTGCGCCGATAGGAGGGCAAACCGGAGCACCTCAGCGGGCCAGTCTTCCATCAAATCCTGGGGCGTCTGGATATTGCCGAGACTTTTGGACATTTTCTCACCGCCAAAGCGGAGCATGCCATTATGCACCCAAAAGCGGGCGAGTGGTCCATCCTCAGCATTCCCCGCGCAGCAGCTTTGGGCGATTTCATTCTCATGGTGAGGGAACCGCAAATCAGCCCCGCCCAGGTGAATATCAATCGTCCCCCCTAGGACAGATTGGATCATGGCAGAGCATTCTAAGTGCCAGCCCGGCCGGCCGCGCCCCTTAATAGGCCAATCGCCAGGCACCTCCCACCCCGGCTCATCATCGGCCGATGGTTTCCAGAGGACAAAGTCGCTGGGGTTCTTCTTATAGGGTGCCACCTCCACCCGCGCGCCGGCAATGATAGAGTCTTGATCAAGCCCGGATAGCTTTCCGTACTCGTCATAGCTTTCCACATCGAAAAGCACATGCCCCTCCGCGCCATAGGCATGCCCACGGGCCAGAAGCGTCCCCACAAGGGCCTGCATCCCGTCAATATGCTCTGTGGCCTTGGGCGCAACATCGGGCCGCTGGCAACCAAGGGCGTCAAGCCCCTCCAAATAGGCGGCCGTCGCCCGCTCGGTAATGACGCTGATGTCCACACCCTCCGCCTTCGCGGCCGCCATGATTTTATCATCAATGTCGGTGAAATTGCGGGCGAAAATCACCGCCCCTTCGCCATAGAGGTGCTTTAAGAGCCGCTGGAGGGTATCAGCCACCACCGCCGCACGGGCATTGCCAATATGGGGCGGCGCGTAAACCGTTGGTCCGCAACAATAAACGGTCACCCGAGACGGATCGGCGGGGGCGAAATCACGCTTCTGGCGGGTGTAGCTATCGTAGAGGCTTAAGGTCATAAAAGCGCATTTGGCGACCTTTTGGCGGTCGCGCAATCGCTCCCTTGCGCCAAAGTGCGACTGGATGACCATTGTCCTTCAGAGTCATTCGCACCATATCCGGTGTTCCAGAGCGTTGGGCGAGGAGCGCCCACCGCCCAATCATCATCGTTGCGAACGTGGAATCGCAACACATCGATAGGACAGGCCGATGAGCGTCATTGCCTACGAGAGCAAAACACCTGCGCAAACCAAAGAGGATTTGGGCCCGGCGCCCACCGAAGAGGAGGCCCTTGCGGCCGTTCGGACCCTCCTTCGCTGGACCGGCGACGACCCCACACGGGAAGGGCTCGTTGATACGCCCAAGCGCGTGATCAAAGCCTACGCAGAGTGGTTCAGCGGATATAAAGAGGACCCCGAAGAGGTTTTGGCCCGCACCTTTGAAGAGGTGGAGGGCTATGACGATATCGTCCTTCTAAAAGATATCCGCCTTGAGAGTTTTTGCGAACATCACATGGCGCCCATCATTGGGACGGCCCATGTCGCCTACCTGCCCCAGGGCAAAGTGGTGGGGATTTCAAAACTCGCTCGCCTCGTGGACCTCTATGCTAAGCGCCTACAGGTGCAGGAAAAGCTCACCGCACAGATTGCCGGTACCCTCGATAAAGTCCTGCAACCGCGCGGCGTGGCTGTGATGATCGAAGCGGAACACCAGTGCATGTCCACCCGCGGGGTGAACAAAAACGGGGTGGACACGTTGACCACTCAGTTCACGGGCGTCTTCAAAGACGACCCCAATATGGAGCAGCGCTTCTTCCGACTGATTGGGCGGTAGGGGAAGAGGTTGTCCTCATCCTGAGGAGGCCTCGTCCTTCGAGACGCCGCCTTGCGGCGGCTCCTCAGGATGAGGCCGTCTCGAAGGACGAGGACCCCATGTTCAAAAACTCACCGTCAACTGACCATAGCCGAATAACGTTCGATCGCCTTGAGGACCGTTAGGCACATCTTTCGCAAACTCGCCAAAGAACAGGGCCGACGCCCCAATTTCAAGCCGTGCCCGGTCCGGCATCACCCAATAGCGGACCCGCCCATCAAGGGTGTGGCCGATAAAATCCCCAGACTGCCCCGCCGGATCGCGCAGCTTTGCAATCACCCATGCATCCGTGTCGCTCGCCAGGGAGGCGGCGTGGTAATAAAACCGCCCATCCCAACGGTCATTGGGTTTTACCTCCACCCGAAATCCGGGGGCGGAGAGATTGGCGGGAGTCAACGGTCCGTGGATGGACGTGTTGTTCAAATCGGACCGGCGAGAGCCAAAAAGCCGCTCATGCTGGCCGAAAACATCATCGTTGGGATCGTCATCGCCACTGGCAAAATAGTACTCCGCCGCCAAGCGTGGCTGCCAGGGAGCGTCCCAGGTCCAGCCGAACGCAGCGAACAGCATGCTGGCCTCCACGTCTAAACTGTCCGTGTCAGACGGATCGGATGTCGCATAACGGGTGCCCCGGCGCAGGGCGCCCTCTAGATCAACATCCCACTGGCCCGCTACAGGCTTGCGGTAGAGCCGAAACCCCGGCGCCACATGAGACCGATCGGGGGTCTGGACATCGCCTGTGTCCTCCTCCTCTAGCCCATAAACGAACACTTCCCCCCAAAGGCCGGGGGCCCAGCCGGGCGCCATATCCGCCCGTCGATAGTGCAGGCCCCAAATGTGACGGCCCCATTGTTCCTCGTCCCCAGACAGATCATTGTCATCAAGTCCCGCCCGGTCCTTTGGAAACCGCTCCGTCGGCACCACATAGATGGCGTGGAGCTCATCGCCTCGCTCATTCGTGGAGAGGAAGTTCGCACCGGTATAGCTTTTGATGACATTAGCGAAGTCCACCCGCTCAATCTGACGCTTGGACCCAATCGAGGCCGTCTGTCGCCCCAAGGTGAGCTGGCTCGTCGAGCCATCGCCGAGCATGCCTGGCAGATCATCCAACCGTCCGTAGACTTGCAAGAAATCAAGGGGGTTGGCGACGGAGCTTGTGAGCGGTGTCCCCTCATCCCCCCAATAGGTGCGGCTATCTTGTAACTCGACGCCAAAGGTGACTGCCCCGGCATCCATCTCCCCCAAAATAAGGGTACGGAATAAGAGAAGCTGATCCCCGCGCGCGCCCTTTTCATGGCCCTCGCCCTGCCCCTCAGCCTGGCTATTCGCGCGGAACTGCCCGTCCAACGCCTCGTACCGAACCCGTGCCTCCCCCGAGAGGGAGAAGGCCAGCCCCTCGCCCGCCATGCTCAAGGATGGGAGGATGAAATTGACCCCCACAGCGCCCAGAACCAACCACAGCCGTCCCATGATAAACTCCACCAACAATTCTACTATTCTAAAAAAATCGAATTAATTGGCGAAGGGGTGGCCTGTCAAACTTAAAGAAGCCCATTGGAGACATGCGCTCGATAGCGTAAGGGCGTGGTCCCAACAAAGAGTCCGACCATGAGTGACCCAGACCGAGACGAAACCACCGCCTTCCGGCCCAAATGGGACGAGAAAGGCCTCATGCCCTGCATCACGGTGGATGCCGAGACCGGCGACACCCTCATGATGGCCTATATGAACCAGGATGCGCTGACGCGAACCCTTGAAACAGGCGAAGTGCATTATTGGTCCCGCTCCCGAGGGGAGCTATGGCACAAGGGCGCGACATCGGGCCACGTCCAGACCCTGGTGAGCCTCGCTATTGACTGTGATCAGGACACCCTGCTGGCCAAGGTGCACCAAAAAGGGGCAGCCTGCCACACCGGTCGGCCATCATGCTTCTACCGGGAGATAGAGGCCGCAGATCCTGAAAGCTCTAACAATCCTGTTGAACTCAAATTTACCGCCGCTGGGTAAGCCTTTCTTTTAAGGCAAGGCGCGCGCAGGGCCGCCTTACCGCATCAGAAGGCGCTGAGAGTATGAGTGAAGCAGCGATCAGTTTACCGGGGCTTGCCGCCATGAGCGATGGGAAGAGCATCGACAACCGAATTCAGGCTGAGTTTTGGCAGTCTCCATTCGCTGTGTGCTCCGGCTTGGTGGTATGCCTCCAGGCCATGATTTTGCTCTACGCCGCGATGATCGGGGCAAAAGCCCCCTATGAGGCGTTGATGTCCCTCACCATGCTGGCCTCTATGATGCTGGCGGCTGGGATCTGGCCAAACTGGAACTATCTCTCTTTATCGGGCGCAGGTGTAGAGCAGCATGCAGGTCTCACGGGGACATTTGTTCCTTGGACAGATGTAAAAGCCATTGATCAGTTCGACCATGGGGTGGATCTGCAACAATGGGTGGCCCCTCGGAATAGCCAGCCCTATGTCCGCACGGTCCGGCTGTTTAACCGTTATGGAATGTCACCCAAGGCGTTCGCCGATATGGTGGATACCGCCTGGCGCAAGGGCGCGGGCCACCAGACCGATTGGTAGTCGCCACCGATTGGTAGTCGCCCACAGGGGCTCAACCCATTGACGGAACCCACGACACCCCCTTTGCAGGGGAGATGAAGAGTTTTTCGGCTCCCTTTCGTCGGCTTCTCGGCGCTGCAGGCCTCATCCTCGCAGCCCGGGCCGGTGGCGCGGTCTGCACCGTGCTGGCCCTTTTTATCCTGACAAACACCCTCACGCCTCAGGAAGTCGGCTTTGTCGTGGCCGCCCAGGCGGCAGGCGCTATTGGCGCCCTGTTTGTTACGATGAACCAAGAGGGCGGCGCCGTTCGCTATCTGCCCCAATGGCGTAAGGGGGAACGCCATCTCATCCCCCCTTTATGGCGATGCTGCGCCGAACAGCGCTTGTTACCCTGCCGCCTA
>CALFRH010000686.1 GCA_937919225.1 uncultured Parvularcula sp. | reverse complement strand
AAAACACAAATTTTAAGATATTGCATGGATGCCCCTCATATTAACCTTTTCAAGACCATCGCATTTTCTGACGTATTTACAATAGAGTTTTTGTTTTCCGCATTTCGCCAATTTCTACATAAAAATTGGCGAAATGCGGAAACCGTGTTAGGCTATTAGAATCAACGCCTTAAGCTAATATTTGCGCGGGTTTGGCGTGATCGGGCGAAATTAGTTCGCCAATTTATATAACAGTACGCGCAAAAATTAGCGAAATTGCGCTATGTTGGAAAACGCTAAAATTCGGAACCCGAACCACATCAAAAAGGGCGAGACCATGAAGGTCGAACCCGTCAAGGATGTGAAAGCGATTAAGCGCATTCAAAAGCTCTTGGACGACAGCCCGCGAGATTTGTGTTTCTTCACTCTAGGGATCAACACCGCCTATCGCGCCAATGAGCTATTGCGGTTGACCGTTGGCGACGTGGAACACCTTGCGCCCGGTGATGTTTTAGAGGTCAAGCAGAGCAAGACCGACAAACACCGGACGGCCACAGTGAACAATTCTGCGGTCATGGCCATTGATAATTGGCTTGCTCATCATCCCAACCGCATCGCGACAGCACCGCTTTTTCCGTCCACGCGGGGCGGTGCGCCTATGACGGTTTCGGCAATGACGCGGAAGGTCAAAGAGTGGTGCGGGAATGTTGGCTTGCGGGGCAATTATGGGACGCATACCCTTCGCAAGACATGGGGCTATCAACAATTGAGGCTCAACAAAGATACGCCGCCACATATGGTTATGCCCCTTCTAATGGATGCCTACGGACATTCCAGCCAGAAGCAGACATTAGACTATCTGTGCATTCAATCTGACGAAGTGGCGAACCTCTTCATGCAGGTGGAGCTATAATGCTGCAATCACGAATTAAGGTTTTGAGGTGCTGATATGGCCGAGCCAGCAAAGACAAATGACAACCTTACAGGCCCAGACCAAGAGGCAATTGCCGCATGGTTTAGCCTTGAAGAACTCAACAATCTCAGGAAAATGAACGTGGCTATTCTGTCATCCGCTTGGCAGATAAAGCCCGACGGAACGGATTTCCGTCCTGATGATGTGTTGCTTGAGGAATTTCAGGCAAACAAAACACGAGAGATCATCTATCTAAGCAGTTATTTGCAAGATTTTTTGAGAGATCGGATTGCCGAAGCGCGGCAGCGCGGTCCGGCTGGTGTTCGGCAGCCATCAGGAATTGAATTTCTGAGCCATAGAGAAGTGCTATCGCGGGCAGCTGAAGCCGAAAACGAACAAAAAGCTCGTAATAATGAAGAAAACTATGTTAAAACACCTTATACAGACAATAACGAGGCGCAGCATTCTTCTTTAGAAGCGCCAGAGGACTTGAGTAAGACTAAGACGCTAGATAGCGCCGAGAATATCAGACCAGAGTTTAGCCGATCACTTGATCGTGCCGCAGCCGCCGAAGCAATGGCGATAGCCTTAGAAGAATCGGGGCTTTCACAACGGAAGTTTGCCGAGCAGCTTGGTGTGCCCCACACCGACTTGCAGCGCGTGTTAAAACAAACAGCCACTCTCGAAAAATCCCTAGAGTTATTGAGTGTCGCCGACAGTGGTTTTCAGGCGCAATTGGTGCGCAACTAATTTACCTATTGCGACTGGAACAAATTTAGTCCACTATCCCTGCATAGCGTAATTACGCCCGACGTGTGACCACGGCGGAGCGCTCCGCCTTCTGTCTTTCAGGAGGCGATTATGAGTTTAGAGCTTTCGTGGGCGCTGATCCCACAGGCCATAGATTGGACGATCACAGGCGTAAAAATTGCTGCGCCTGTCTGGGGAACGAACCTCCTCCTTCGCACCGTTTCTATGCGTACCTTGCAGCATTACGGCTTGCTGCACCCCCGCATTGAAAGCGCGTGGCCGCGCCTCATCCCTTGGCGTGAATTTCAGGAATACCGCAAAGCCTTCAAAGAGTGGTGGGAGGAGAACTTTTCCTTTGGCTCTAAAGCCACGGGCGACTTTCTGCCCGTCCTTTCGACCTTGCTTGAAAGCTACGCCCCCGGAGAGATTGTCTTAGGACGCGCCCGTCTTTGGTGGGCCATCCCATCCATGCAGTATATCGGCCACAAGCCCGATCGTTCCATGCTGGTCTTTGGCATGACGGGCAGCGGCAAAACCAACTGGACCTTAGAACAACTCGCCCTCACGCCCGACGATGCCTCAATCGTCAATATCGACGTGAAGGGCGTTGCAGCGCGAACGGTGATGCCCCCGAAGAAACGCAGAGGGCTGAACGTTCAAACGATCAATGTGCTTTCAGGTGAAAGCGCCTCGATCAATATCACGCGTCTGATCCGTGAGATTAACGAGCGCTGCGGCCAAGACATGACGACCATCATTGTCGAAGGCATTGCGCAATCTCTGGTGCCGGAGAACCCGAACGAAAAACCGTTCTTTCGGATTCAGGCATGGGAGGTCTGGAAAGCCGCCATACTGCATGAGGTTTCTATAAACCCTGATGCAACGTTGATGGATGTCTATGACCGGCTGATGCGCGGCTATTCAGAGTATGCCGACGACATCTCAGAGGCGCGGCAACTCTATTTTCTGGCCCTTGCCGAAAACCAGAATTTCGACGGCTTCATTTCGCGGATCGGCGGGATGCTGGCCAGTACCGACGAGCGCACCCTTTCCAACATTCTGCCTTCGGCCACGGGGCCGACTGCATGGCTGGGCCATGAGAACACCAAGCGGTTTTTAGGGCCGAGGCATGATTTCAATTTGTGCGACCTTAAAGGCGACAAGCCTTTAATCCTCAATATGGCCTGCCCGCCCGGTGAGTTGCGCACCACCTATGCGGGGTTCTTCCGCATGATGATGTATTTGACGATCAAAGTGCTTGAGCTTTGCCCGAACAATCTGCACCGCAAAGCGCCGACGCGGATATTTTGGGATGAGATCCAAAACACCGGACCCCTGCCCCCCGCAGCCGCCACTATATGGCCGCAACTGCGCGGGTTTCAGGCATTGGCGATTGCCTTGCCGCAGGACATTCCGGGTCTGAGAGCCGTTGCGCCGGATGCCTATAAAACCATCATGGCCAACAGCGCCGTGCAAATGTGTTTCCAGACCGAGTGCGACGAGACGCTTAAATATTTTTGTGAGCATCACCTCGGCCAGAAGACCAAACGCCGGAAAAATCGCAAAACGGGCCACGTCGATGAAAAGACGATCCCCGTCATGCAGCCCGACCAGCTCAGGAGGTGGTTACGCTTCACACCGGGCAGAGGCGGCAACATCATTTGCGCCCGAGCTGGTAAGCGTCCCTTGGCGCTCAGGATCGTGGAATATTACCGCGATTGTCCGGTTTATCTTTATGATCAGGACAATGAGTTTCCGATGCCCGCGGGCCATCGGAAAGGCCGTGATTTTTGGGCCAAGCACTTCGCCCCAAAAGCCATTCCGGCGCCTCCTGCCCCTGATGTTGTCCTAAAGGCCAAAACCTACGCCAAGGCGCGGCGCAGACAGCGCAGGAGGGCCGCATGACCCCTCGCCTTGTGTTGATCACCCTCAGACGTATTGGCCTCACAGCCGCGTTTCTGGCGGTATATGGCGTTGTTGTTGGCGGCGGGGCTTTCGCCTTTGCGTCCTTCCTTGATCAATTCGATACGCCGCTCGGCGTGGTGTTCACGCCAGCCGTTCCGATCCTTGCCGGCTTTCCCATTCTCATTGTGATTTCGGCCATCGATGCGTGGCGCAACGACATCGCCCGCCCCGTCTTCATTCCTTCCTCAAGCGGCAAGGATCGCAAGCCGCCGTTTGAAGGGGCCGAATCCGTACCCGCATTTTCAACCAAAGGAGAAGCCCATGACCACGCACGGTCCCAAAAAGCCAAACGCCTTTTTCCGGCCCATGAGCGCATTTCGCGCATGGCTGAGGCGAAGGCGCAACCGCCGCAACATGAAAGGAGCAGAGGCGACTAATCCCGACACGAAACGAACCGCTCCGGCCTTCAATTTGGACGGCATTTAAACCCACTCAGAAAAGGAGATTATCATGAGTGCAGCAGTGCAATTACAACAGGTGAAGCAACGGGCTTTGACCGTTCACCGCTCGCGTATCGTCATGGATACGGCGGCGCGGTTTTTGATGACAACCGAGGGCATGACGAACGATTGGCAGTTCTGGCTTGCCAAGGATCGTTTGAAAATCGCCATCAGCGAACAGTTGATTTCGCGCTTCTCCATCGTCTTGACCGATAACGGGCAAGCCGTGGCGAAGATGTTTTTCGTGATCGACTATTACAAGCACAATGCCGTTTGCGACATTGAAGAGCTGGTCCCTGTCGATGGCATCGAGGAGGGCAAAACATTCCCTTCCATTCATCGCATCATCGACGTGGCGCAGGAGTTTTTAAGCGCCGGATATGAGGCGTGTGACAATCCCGACGTGGAAATCTGGCACACCTATTCGGACGTGAAAGACGCAACGCTTGGGCGGCTTAAAATCCGTGAAATGCTCAGCATTGCGTTCACGGAGGAAGAGGACGAGCGCATGGGGCAGCGTTGGCAGGCGCATAATGCAGCCTTGGCGAATGCGCAGCGCAAAAGCACCGTGTTCCCCGACCTGCCCGAAGCCCATTTTGGCCTTCTTTCGTAAGGCGGCTGTCATGGACCAGATCAAACGAGAGAAGAACTTTCAACGGGCCGTATCGCAGCTTTTGGCGATAGAGCGGGAATATGGAACGGGCGGCGAGATCGACCCGGAGCAATCCGGCATTCGTCTGGTGGTCGATAACGATCCGCCCATGATCGCCGATCAGCGCGGGAGCGGCAACGCCCCCGCCTATACGGTCATTGAGTTGAACGATGCGTTTAGGGAGGGGTGTTTATCGCCCTCTCCTGTCGTGCCTGGTGCTATCGACATGAGCGATAAAATCGAAGCGTTAGGCGAAGAAGCGGTAAATCGCATATTGGCGAAGGTTGCCGCCTATGACGATTTTACGCCGGAGACAGACCCCGAAGGATTGCACAGTTTCGGGGCCGTGGACGATGAAGCGGGGGAAGTCCTTTGGCACATCGATGTTTATGAGAGCGCGGAATCCGATGCGGAGGCGCAGCACCCCGAAGACCCCACGCGGTCTTTCAGGGAGTTGATGTTGATGCTCGGCACCGAGCTTCATTGATCCGTTGAACGAGGAAAGGAGATTACAATGTCAGAGGACAAACACCCCCTTCTGAAGATCAAAGACGGTTTGCTTGAGGTGGCCGTTTTTGAAAACAAGACCGAGGACGGCAAGACCGTTTTCAATCATCAGCTTTGCCGGAGCTATCAGGATGGTGACGGGAATTGGAAGCGCACCAACAGTCTTTCAGGGATGCAGCCCCTTGCAGCGTCGAAGATGCTGGAACGGTCTTATGTGGAAGTGGCGAAGGTTCGGGCCGAGCGTCGAAGCCAGAGCCAAGGACAACGCGAGAGCGAAGAACACGGCATCGAACATTGATCGATTAGCCTTCTCGATCTTGAGACAAGGAGCCGTCCGAAAGGGCGGCTTTTTTGTGTTTAGGGCTGGCGGTCAGTTGGTTGCTTTTCGGAGCCGCCGTCGCTTGCCCTCGCCCCGTTTGGGGTGAGCGACGGGGGCGGAGGAAAGGAAGCAACGGGTTTGCTTTTTGGAGGGTCCCGAAGTGCGCTCTTTCGTCTGGTGACCCTTAAATGATCCATCCGAATTGAAGGCCGGAAAGACACGTACACCTGCATAAATCTCGAAAAACTTGCAATTCTCAGAGTATTATGGCAAAGGTTTCGTTATGACGGATAGCAAGATATGTTTTTTTCCGACAATAACTCCGTTATTGGGGCTAAAAAACGCGCTCTTCGAGCGATCTTGCTGGGGTTCCGACCCCAGAAGCCGGGCATGACGGGTAATCGATGATTACAGCCATGCTTTCGCAAATACGGGTCATCGGAGATGCGCGAATTTGCGACCAACCCTGTCCGGTTTGGATGCGGACCACCCTACGCGGATGGAGTGCGCCAGCAGTTTTGCTGAACCAAATTCAAGAGCCTGCCCGTGCTCTTAAAAAACATGGGCCAACGTTTCGCCGTTGGATGACGAGGAAGGTTTCGGCCTTCCATAACGACCAAGGGACCGCCCTTGGATGCGATGACTGAGTAATTGAGTGGAGGCCACATGGCAGCGCCAAAGAAAGACCCGGACGAGAAGCGCACCGAAAAAATCGATACGCGCCTCACCCCGCATGAAAAGCAGAAGGTTTTAGCCTCCTGCTCTGCGGCGGGATTGACCGAGTCTGAATTTACGCGCCGCCGGATTTTGGACTATCGGGTGCCAGCTTCAAAATCCCCAACCGATACCGCCCTACTCTCAGAGCTGAACCGCATCGGCGTGAACGTGAACCAACTGACCGCCGCGACGCACATGGATCGACAGTTTGTCGAATACTGGCGCGAGATCGGCAAAGAGTTGGAGGGCGTTTTGGTGAAGGTGGCCGCAGCCTATGATTCCTAAAGATCACGGTTTCGGCACATCCTTCAAAGGCGTTGGGCAATACCTGCTCCACGACAAAGGCCACGCCAACACGAATGAGCGTGTGACATGGACCCATACCGAAGGCTTCGGCACCAGTGATGCGGAAACCGCTTTTCGTATCATGGCCGCTGTGGCGATGGATGCGGACCGCCTCAAACGTCAGGCCCATGAAGCCGAGCAAGCCCAATTGCCGGAAGACGAGCGCAAGCCCTTCCGCAATGGCGGGCGCAAATCCAATCAGCATGTTTGGCATTTCTCACTAGCGTGGCACCCGGACGAAGCCGAGGGCCTAACCAAAGAACACATGATCGAGGCGGCGAAAGATGCCCTCGCCCAACTTGGCAAGAAGGGCCACACCGCCGACCAGCATCAAGCGGTGTTCGTTTGCCATGACGACGAGCCGCAGCCGCATGTTCATGTCGTCGTCAATCGGGTGAACCCGAACACCGGCAAGATGCTGTCCAAATACAATGATTGGAAAAAATTTTCACGTTGGGCGCAGAAATACGAGGAAGAGCGCGGCAAGGTTTATTGTCATCAGCGCCGAGCCAACAACATGACCCGCGACATGGGCGGCCATGTCTATGGCAAGGGCGACCTGCCCCACCACCTCGCCACGGCCAAAAGCGTCAAACGTGATCCGTCAAACGACAATGAGGACCGCCTTGCGAAAGTCGAGGCCGAACAGCGGGCCAAAACGGCTGAGCTTGCGCAAAAGGGCCGCGATCAAGCCAAGCGACATTTGGATGAACTGGCCGAGCGCCGGGAATTGTTTTTAGCGCAAAAACGCCAAGCACGGGCCGAGGCCGTAAAAGCTGTTCGCGCCGCAAAAGCGAAGGTATTTGCCGCCTATCAGCCTCACCAAACGGCCCTCTTGGAAGTCCACGAAATGCGGATTGCTGAGTTTGAATCCAGAGAGCGGGATTTATTCGGCAAGGCCCGAAACATGATTGAGGCCGTAAAAGCCACGTGGAGCGTCCAGAGAGCCGAAGACAGGCCCGTGAAGCTATCTGACTATTACAAGCCCTTCTCCGGCGAGGGTGCGCGTCTGGAGGCGTTTAAGGAGCAGATGCGCCAAGAGCAGCGCAAACTGGAAATCGAGCGCCAGAAGGCCCACGGGGACGCTGTGGGGCCGATTGTGCAGCGCCGCCAGCAAAAGGTGGCCGACGCACGGACCGCCTATGCAAACGAGCGTGACGCGATCAAGGCCCGCCATGCGCAGGAAGACGACGAGCTTAAGGCGCTCTGGCTCACACGACGGGTTCAACAAGACCGGGCAATCGAGGCGGCAAAGCTGGCCTCATACGCTAAGGGCAAGCGGACCCGTGAAACCTTCTCAGAAGCCGCTACAGAGCCGCCAGAGGTGCAAGGCGATGATACGGGCGACAACAGCGCCGGAGATGAACAAAGCCCCTCCCCTGCACCGTCACGCGGCGATATGCCGGAATATATCCGCAAGGCCAAAGCCGCGTTGAAGGCGCGTAGAGAGTTTCGGGAGAAGCGCGGCCAGCCGAAGGACGATCCCGGCCATGAGCATTAAAGCTTAATATCTTAAGTTCTTTAGGTCTTAAGATATTTCTCAAAGATATAATCAAGAGCTTCGTCGTGAAGCTGCGGCCCCGTGCGCTTATTCGCTTTATCATTCTTCATTTGGGCGACGAGTTGATCCCATTTAGCCGCGCGTTCGTCATCGACTTGGAAGCCTTTAGTTGAACGCTTTATCGGCTTCACTTTTGGGGCAGTCTTGGCTTTTGAATTTACGGTGCGGCCAGTTGCGGCCTGAGTTGCTGCCCGCCCCTGTTCCTCTTCCATCCATGCAGGTGTTTGACTGCTCATCACGCAACCTTTCTCATCGAGTCATCGTCTTGGGCCTGCATGTTCAGAACTGCGGACAGGATTGCTTCAAACTCCGCACGCCGATCATTGACCTTGTAGGCTGTGTTCATCTCAGGATCGAAAATCGTGCGGTATTCTTCCCCCGCTCTGCTGTAAACGCCTGAAGATTTTAGTTCAAAGGCCCCGGCTTGGCGCATTCCTTTTACGGCGCGAACTTGCGCTTGGCGCTGCATATTCCCATCGGTAACAACGGGAATAACGCGCTTGCCGCTTGGTTTGATGACCGCCAGAGCATCTTGATATGTGGAGATGTCAGGGCGGTCTGCTTTTGTGGGCATAATAACCGTATTGGCGGGCGGCAAATCCCAATCGCTTGCCGGATGATCGATAATCACAATGTCAGCATCGGGTTTATCTTTGGGAATGCCCGGTATCACTTCAAACGGCAGGTTCCCTGCGTTGTGATACTTAGTGCTTGTGCCTTGAGGGTCTTCGCAGACCACTAGGGGCTTAAGCCCTAGTTCACAGGCCGCCGCTGCAAGGTTGATGGAGATTAGGCTTTTCGCCTGCCCTCCCTTCGGATTCCATACTGATATGATTTTCATGGCTTAAGACCTTAAGATATTAGGACCTTGATATGTTGAGTTCATAATACCTAAAACTATCAGGATACTGAATTGCTAATTGCTCACGCCCCTAAGTTAATAACATGTTTGGTTAACAAGATGTTAATAACTTAAGGTGCTGATAGTTTAAGAGTATGATATCTTAAAACCTTAAGAACTTAAGGTCTTCCTCTTTTCTCGAACCACTTCCGGCAAAACCCAATGAAAGCGCCGTCTGGACTGCGAGGGGGTTCAGTCATCCATTCTCGCCATTCAGTCTCAAGATAGTGTACGTCCCAACCCGGAGCCGCTTCTTTCGCCCGTTCATATGTCTCTGCTTTCAGAAACAATGCGAGTTGAGGCTTTTCCTCGGTGTATGCGTCTTTGAACTCAGGCTTTGGCGAGACAACCACAATATCGGCTCTAAGCTCGAACTGATAATCTGGCATGTGGCCGTGCGTTTGATCGTCTTCGATGATCTTGGCGAGGAGGCGCTTAAACTCCTTGGCCGTTGAGCTTGAACCTGTTTTCAAGCGCAGTTTTTCTAGCCCGATTTTCCATTCTTTCTGATGGCCGCAGTGTTTTCGCGCCAACTCATAAAGGCGACGTTCTAAGGGCTTTCTAAGCTGAAAATACCGCCTGTTCAGTGTCAGGACTTCATGGCCTTGTATTGCATTGAAGACCCAGTCTGACAGAACAATTTCAACATCTTGCATTCGTCCGTCGCGGGTTTCTCTTACAATTCGTGCCCGGTCGATAAGCCCGAAAACGTCAAACTGCTCTTTGCCGCCTGTTACGATATTGGTTGAAATCGTTGTGCCACGCAGGCGTTCAAAGGCCGCCCGTAGCTGTTCATAGCCGCGCCCGTCTGTTCCTCTGTTTGTCGCGACTAAGAGATCGTAGGCTTTAAATCGCAGCGTCTTTGAAATTTCTCTGCCTTGGTTGATGGCGGCCATCACTTGAGAGATGCAGTAGATCAAGACATCGCGATCATGGACGGTCGCCAGTCCGTCCGAGCTTGGTTTGATTTCTACGAAGCTCTGCCCATCCGTGCTTTCATAATGCCTTGGCCGGGTATCTGGTTTTGTCGATAACGAGAAAATTGGATGCGCCATTGAGGCCGTGTCGCCTTTAGGCGCTGCATCGAAAATATCGCAGACGAAAAAGTCCCCTTGTTCATGACGCAAGGGCAGGAGAGGGGACCGTACATTCGTGTTTTCACCCACCATGTCCCCTTTATTCGTGTTTTCACCCACCAAAGCAAGTTACTTCGTGTTTTCACCCACCCGCGCCCTGTGGAAAACTCGCCGAATAGCGATAGATTGGAGGAATGATCTATCGTGCTTTTACACACCAAGTTTCGTGTTATCACACACCATCTATCGTGCTTTTACACACCGCATAGCGCTTTTCAGGATGATTTATCCTGTGATTTCAATGCAGTATTTTTCCTATGATTCGCGTAACACTGAATCTAACACTTAAATAACACTCACTCGGCAAGCCTCGTTCGTGAAGATATGGAACGCCATAGGCGTACTTGTTTTTTGATTGAATAAGGAATCGGCCAGAGGCCGATACTTTTTTATCCTCTTGCTGATTATCAGTGACCCCAGCAGAATTCCCTACGATAGCCGAGAAAGAGCCCCTTACAAAATCAACCTGCAAGCAGGGGGCGCAAGCGCCCGATTTTGACGGGCCACTTTCCCGTCTACTCCGGTCATGGCTTTGGGGTTGCACTGAAATCAGACGGCGAGAGGAGTAGGGCGACGAGCAGCAAAGCTGCTCTTACGCCCAAAAGAGCCGGGGAGGGGTTCCCTAAAATCAGACAGGGGAAAGAATTTTAGAAAAAAGATTGCTTGGCGAGGGGTGCTTGTGGTTCAGTAAAGGAACAAAACAAGAACGATCCGACCCCTTGGAGAGCCTATTTTTAACAATGTGGAACTGTCCCACCAAACCTATTCCAAGTCATTATTTTATCGAGGAAGCCCTGTGCGATCTCGATAGCGCCATGACGCAGGTGTTTGAGGAAGAGGGACCGGACCGCAAAAAAGTAGAATCCGCTTTCGAGGTCTTGGCCGGACATCGGTTTTTAGAGGGCGTATATCGCCGCAGGTTCATCGAGGCGATGTTTGAGCAGCCCTATGACCCCGCCACCCGGTTTCGGGCCTGTGAGGCCGCCCTTGAGCTTCTAAAACGTCAAATAGGGTATGCGTGAATGGGCCTGATCGAAGAGGAGCTAGATTTTAGAATTTGTCAGACCGACAAAAACGGAAATCTTGAAACCATTGTGGGCCGCACGGCGCATTTCACAATGGCCATGGCGGCCTATGAGGCGGCCCTTGAAGTGTATCCCAATTGCGGAATCTCGGTGTTGCATCGGGCGCGGCAAATCCGGCACCGGCCCGCGCAGGGTTTGGGCGGCAGCACCGATGAAGGCCGTTAGCGTTCTTCATGTCCCCCGCGATGGGGGACAAGCGTCGTTAGACTTACTACCCCAATGATCGATGGGGGTAGGCACAGGGGGTTAGAATTAAATGGAAATTTCACCGAAAAACGGGCTATAATAGGTACATGAGCGACACCATGAACATACGTGATGAAGTCAAAACCATTGAGAGGGGCACCGCTGAAAAGGCGATTAGCCCAGAGCATCGCGCATGGATGAATGCCCAAATTCAAAAGACGATGGATAAGAAAGCGCGAGGCGAAGCAAATTACACCCCGCTTGAGACCGTCCGAAAAGAGTTTGGGTTTTAGTGCATATACGCTTTGAAGATGACGCACTTGAAGATTTGCGCGGCATAAAAACCTATCTCGAACCAAAAAATCCGGCGGCTTGCGAGCGTGTCCTTTCCAACATTTTCACAACGATAGACCAGCTTGAACGTTTTCCCTTCTTAGGCCATCCCGGCGAAGTGGACGGCACACGCGAACTTTCCGTTGTGCGCTATGATTACGTGATTGTGTACTCAATCCCTGATGATTTTCATGTCGATATTGAACGTGTGCTGCACACTTCAATGGAGTATCCGCCAGAAAATTAGCGCTTCGGCTTCGGAAATCTCCGGCGACGACGTTTAGAAGACATGCGTGGTTGATGGCGCGGCTTTGTTGGCGTGAACTTCCGGTCAAAGCGTTTCTTACCAAACCCGATCACTGGCGCATGGCTGGTGAAGGTGGCCGACAGGCGCGGCGCTCCGGCGAGGCTCATAATCTGGCCTCTTGTTCCCAAGGTTCAGGGCCGGACAATTCGGGGTCAGCCGCAAAGTCCAAATCCTGCATTTGAAAACACAAGGTTTCGGCTTCATCCTCGCGGCCTGACTTAAACAATTTATCGGCTCTGTGTCCTAATACGCGGACACGCTTTAAATACTCATTACGCAACATTTTAATATACCCAAGCAAAAATATGGGAAATCTCTATCATAGAGTAAATTAAAAATGCAAATTTATCTTTATACAGACATAAATTCGTGGAATATTTATTAGTATGAAACGTTCGACACTCAGCGCCAAACAACATCTTGTCGATGGCTTGGAAAGCCTCTTAGAGGCGCAAAAAGCGATGAAGCTATCTCAAGAACTCGCGCCGAACTGGTTGAAGGCGGAGGCCATAGGCCGGATCAAAGAAGCAAGCGCGGCATTGCAGATCGCAGGCGGCCATGTCGTGGAGGTCATTGAGTCCGAGCTTGTCGAGTATGACGACGAGCAGGGGGGGATAATTCGCCGAACTTGGGAAGCCTGATGAAATAATCTCAGAGCTTCTGTAAATTAATGTCCTAAATGACAAGAAGGACAACGAGCCTATCGCCATCACGCTCATTGATATGTAAAGTATCGAATACCTTATGGTGATATTTCGGGCTGGTTTGTCGTTCCCATTCGTCAAACGCAAAGCGCGATGCACTAGCTTGTCTAAATACGAAATCTGGATCACTGGTTTTAGCCACACGCTGCAAAAACTGCGAGCCGAATTGCCGTACTAGGCTCCGGACCCATAAAATTGTAGCGCAGTGATGCGAACAGTGATTCATTTTTGCCAAAGGGAGGCAATGATGGGTGCTCAATTTTTCTGGCTTTCGGACCGTCAATTCGCAAGGATCAAACCATATCTGCCAACGGACACACGCGGTGTTGCACGCGTTGATGATCGCCGGGTGATCTCGGGGATCATTCATGTCCTCAAATCAGGTTGCCGTTGGCCGGATGCGCCGCGCAATCAGTATGGTCCGCATAAGACACTCTATAACCGCTTTGTTCGCTGGTCCGAAAAGGGTGTTTGGGGTGATCTGTTTCATGCGTTGAGCAAGGCTGGCGGCCCGCCTGCGCAGGTTTTGATTGATTCAACGGCGGTGCGCGCTCATCGTTGCGCCGCAGGCGGTAAAGGGGGGAGGAAGCTCAGGCCATTGGCAGGTCACGCGGCGGACGCACGACAAAAATCCATGCGTTAACAGATCAATTCTGTCGTCCCATCGCGTTTTCCCTCACTGGCGGTCATGTTGCTGATTGCGTTGCTGCCGAAGGGCTATTGCCAATGGCGCCAATCGAAACAGTCGTCCTTCAAGGCGATAAAGGCTATGATAGTGACAAGGTGCGTCAACAGATTGAGGCGCACGGCGCTGCGCCAAACATACCGCCCAAGGTCAATCGCAAATACAAACCAGGGTTTTCGCCAGCACTTTACAAAAACCGAAACGCCATTGAACGCATGTTTGGTAGAATAAAAGACTTCAGGCGCATCGCAACACGGTACGATAAACTCAGCAAAAATTACCTCGCTGCTGTGCAACTCACCGCAACCGTGTGCTATTGGTTATGAGTCTGGACCCTAAGGCTCTTTCATGTGCTGTCGGTGTTGCCCTCGCGGACGGCATTACTCTTTGCGAAACCGTCTCAGCCAAAGCTAAAGTTGGTGAAGTCCCACAGATTGCTATTGCATACTCGCCAGAGTGATTTTGGCGAAGGTACATAAAGGAGTCTTCTACACATTGTGTTCGTTTACCTCTGCTCCGTTCCCCGTGAACTGTCCCTGACAGCCCCAAATATGTGTATGGGATGCTTTCGCCATCGATTTTTAGTGTTGATGGGCTCGTTACGAAAAAGGAATATACACCTTGATCGTCTTCCAGATAGGAAATCAGCGAACCGACAAATAAATCGCCCCTTGGAATGTCTCCGAGTACTTCGTAAGAAGATTCTACTATACTTCGACAAATATTACGCCATTCATTCGCGTTTTCATCAGTTATTCGCGTACGCTTAACTTCCACAATGGTTTCCCCAATTTTAAAACGATTGACCTGCGCCCTTAGGCGCCCTCACTACTGCCGATTAGTTGGGGGTCTATTCGTTTAAGGATATAAGAATAGCAAGGTGAGAAATGGCAATAGGAATTACGAGAACCTGCGTCATCGCCTGAAAATTGGGTCAGAGACTATCAGGTGCGTTTCGGGTCGGAAATTAGTCGTCGTATTCGATAAAACTACGGGTTCCAATCTTGGGCTTTGTCTGACCAATGCCCCACGTCTGGTTAGCTTGTTCGAGCGCTTTTAAAGATTTAACCGTAAAACTCTCTGTGATAAATCCACCCGAATTTGTCCAACTACTAATGTTTTCAATACTAACTGCACGTCCATTGCCTATATGGACCCCTACGATACGCCCGGTATTGAAATCAAACAGTGCTCCGCCTGAGCTACCAGGCGACGACTTGCACGTATGTTTTAATAGTCCGTTTTCAGATGAAACTACGTGGCATACTTCATCCATCGAAAGAGGTAACCCCCCAGAATGGGCAATCAAGACTACTCTTTTGTCATCGGAAAGACTATCATGTACTCGCTCACTCCACGAGCGCAGGCCGTGTCGATTCGAACCTCGGTCTATGATCGGATATTCCTCTAATTGACTATCCTGCGGCGGTAACCATATTTGAGCAGTTGAATTACCTTCCGGATAATGCAGAAAAGCGTAGTCAAGCTTTTCGTGCTTGTCGTAAAACCCGGTATCTTGCTCGTAAAGTGGTATTTCACTAGCCAAACTTGAAAATTGTGTTTTTGTTAATCCGAACCTATGAAGCATTTCTATTGGTTGTAGCTGTACTGACAATGGTTTTTCTTTTGCTTCTTTGACAATATCAAAGATGTCTTTCTTGTCGATGAACCATTCAAGCGCCACGCTGTGTGAATACTCCAAATTTCGATTGTTTAAGCAATGAGCAGCCGTCATCACCAGAACATTGAAGGAGAATCCAGTACAGAAAGTAATATGCGTCTGATCGTCTTTATCTTGGAAAAAATTTGCAATCAGCCTGATATGTTGAAAGTTATCTCTTGAAACATATGATTTGCCAAAAAAATCCCCTAATGGGTTTAAGGCACTAGTGATACGGCATTTTTGATCATCATGTAGAAGAAAGGTTGTTTCCTCAGGCCTCAAAAAACTTCCAGAATAAAAAGCCCGCACTTCTGGAGGTAATTCCTTCTCAAAGAAATCCTTTTTGTCTTCATCTGGTATGTTATATGCACGATTATATATCGTATCTGCGTTTTTACCCTGCTTACGTTGACAATCACCAATTTGAGCCCAGCTATTTCCACTTAATACAGTGGAAATAGAAATTAAAAACACTATTATTCGTAATTTTAATAATCGCACAAAAGCCACACCTATTACTCGAGATCGTCCTTGCATGAAGAATAATTAGCTTCCACTTTACTTAGGTCATAGTTCTCATGAACGAATAAGAAATTCTTTATTCCTTTTTCCTTTGAATCAATCTCTACAATTATATTGTAATTGCGAACTTGGCTGTATCTATATGTTTTTAAAGCTGCGGAGATGACTTTTTTAATAAAACCCCAAAAAGGGATAATGCTTTCATCTGACTTAATTTGACAATATCGAATTTTTTGGCCTGCAACTCTCGCTACCTTGCTCCAATTTCCGAGGCGAGCGGGTATTTCAGGCTCATTTACATCAACAGTAACTATATCATCGCCTTCTTTTTGTGCGAAAGCTAAGCTGTATGCTAACTGTTTATCGAATCTTTGAGTGTCGGAAAAAGTAATATTAGACTTATATATACACCCTAGACAGGTCAGCTCTTTGAGTGTGTCGTTAGCTGATGCTCTTGAATTTATAAGTAAATTTGAAGCCCCTAAGGCTACTAGCGTTAAAACACAAATTTTAAGATATTGCATGGATGCCCCTCATATTAACCTTTTCAAGA
>CALFRH010000685.1 GCA_937919225.1 uncultured Parvularcula sp. | reverse complement strand
TGCCGGCGAAGGCCGGTATGGCATCCATCGAGTTAAGCATCCAATTTGTGGTTCGATAGACCCCACGGACCCTGCGGGCCGTGGGGAACGAAAAACGCCTAAAACTCTACAAGCGCGAGGCCGGGCGAGGCATTTGGCGTCACGCTTTAGGGAATGACCGTCAGCTCCAGGTGGCTGGGATAGGTCGTGTTGCGATAAATCCGGTTCTCGACAGCGCGGAAATCTTCTTTTTCGGCGTCAGCGATTGTCATGAACGTATTTGGATTTCGGTCGAACAGGGGAAACCATGTGCTCTGCACATGCACGACCAGTCGGTGGCCTTTGCGCACGGTGTGACACCGTTCTAGAAGGTCAATTGTGTAAGGCTCCACCGCACCTGGCATCACAGGCTCAGGCTCGGAAAAGCTCTTTCTGAACTTCGCACGAAAGATCTGGCCATGGATCATCCGCTGAAAGCCGAGCAGTTCGGGGTCTCTATAATCATTCGGATACTCATCGATTAGCTTCACAACCCAGTCCGTGTCTGTCCCTTCCGTACTGGCGAACAGCTTCGCTGTCGCGCGCCCGCAAAGCTTCAGATCCTTCTTGAGCGGCGGTGTTGAGTACACAAGAACATCAGGCCGTTGGAGGGCAAAACGTTGGTCCTGAACCATGAAATCCCTTTGCCAACCGCCAAGGTTGGGGCGCGGATAATAAGGCACCGGCGTTTCGGGATCGCTGATATAGGCATCGTATCCAGTTTCGCTTTGACCTTTTTCTGACGGCTTTTTCTTCAGGCCTGCGGCGCCATCTGCGTGCAAATAGAGGCGTACCGTCTTCGAGCCTTTGACCGGCCATTCGTCAAAGCGGCGCCATTCGTTTGTGCCGGTATCAAACAACAGCGCTTCGGGCAGCGCTGGGGCAGCGCCCCCCTTTAAATGATGGCGAAAAAACGGGCCCCAGACCTCTTCTGTGAAGTACGTCCCTGTCGCCGACCCGAAGGAGAGGGGGCCAAATGCCTCCGCCGCTTCATATCGCCAGGCACCATGATACCATGGGCCAGCAACGATCATGTTTTTATCGTTCGTGTCATGAGCCTCCATCACATGATAGAATTCAAGGGGCCCGCGATTATCCTCACCGTCATACCAGTGAGCCACATGCATGGTGGGAACGGTTACCGGTCGCCGAAGATACTCGCGCAAGGCGCGCGATTGATAGAACTCATTAAACGTATCGTTTTCTAGAATAGCTTCAGTAGAGGGACGATGTTTTGGAAAATAGGGTTCAAGGCCTTTAAGAGTGCCGACCTTTAAAAAGAAGTCGTAGCCATCGATACCCATAGGCCGGTTGGCAAGCGGATTACCGGGGACTTCTTCCTTGGTATAATTGTCGATAGCCCGCGTAACGAATTGCATACCGAAAGCCAACTGTAAGGCGCCATGATGGTAGAAATCATCGCCAAGAAACCCCTCCGACATCGCAGCGGAGGGAGCAGCCGCCTTGACCGCGGGGTGCGGATCAATAAGCCCAACCATGGCATGCCAACCGCGGTAAGAGGTGCCCGTTAGGCCGACCCGCCCATTGTTTCCTTTAATATTCGCAAGAGCCCACTCAATGGTGTCAAAGCTATCGGTGGAACCGTCGACCCCGCCTCCTTCTTGTTGTGACCGAAAAGGGCGTAGCAGTTCGTACTCCCCCTCTGATCCAAAGCGGCCTCGTTCATCCTGGACGATGAAGATATACCGCTCTTCGATGAGTGGGGTTTGGATTCCCCAAACGCCAAAAAGGTCGCCCTGGCCGAGCGGATGGTCCTTCGGCAGCACCCAGCCATAGGGAGATCGGGAGAATATTATGGGTAGCGGACCTTTAGCGTCGCGCGGTTTAAGAATATGCGTCCGCAGCTTAATGCCGTCACGCATGGGAACCATCACCTCTTCATAGGTATAGCCCGTCCACCGTTCATTGATCACGACCGCCGCATCTGCTGTCGTCTCGCTAGCCGTGGTGGAAGCAGATGCGTCCTGCGCCGCAAGCTGGCCCGTGATGCCCACAGCCGCCAAAACAGAAAAAATAATCGACCGTAACGTGATGCGTATCCAATTCATTGCTGTCTCTTCTTTCTATCCATTCCGATTGGCGAAAACTGGCGGCACGGAAAAATGGTCGGGATCATTTCTGGCCTGAGTCGATGTTACCGTTAACATAGTTGCGCCGCATCAGAAAGACGCTTTAGGGCGCCGAGCGATTGCTTCGGAGCATCGAACGCCGCTTCAGACGCGGGAGAACAAAGACACCACGGGAACTTTAAATGAGCGCCTGTCGGCGTACACCTTCGATATGACGAGCAAATGAGTTTTTGGGGGCATTTCAACTAACGTTGGCGATCTTATAGAGCGCATTCTGACCAGATTGGTGCAAAGATCGGCGGAGCGAGGCAGGTCCCGAAAACGGGAAGGGACCCGTTTTCCTGCCGAACGCAGCAAATCAATAGTCTAGCGCGCCGGGCGATTACATTGGATCGAAGAAGCGGGGAGCGCTGGTCACCGCGACGAAGTTTGCATCATCCAAGGGCAGGGTCTTTATGAAGCGGCGTTACACCCGGTTCACCGGATCGCTTCTGACGTTTGAGAACCATCTTTAAACCGACTAAATGCGGCAGCTCGATGAGCATGCCGATAATGATGGCAGCGTACACAATTGGCTGATCCGGAAGGACCGCCATCGTTAACGCGAGCATAAGGGGGGCATTCCGCGCCGCCGTGGTCATCGTCATTAGGACCTGATCTGCATGGTCAAGTCTCATGGCGCGAGAAACCATCTCACTCAAAAAGTATGTGGCGATAAAGAACACCAAAATCGCGCATAAGATAAGTGGAATGACGCTCGCATGGGTTACCAATGTCCCAATATTCACGGCTGATATCTGACCAACGAGAACGGCGAGTAAAACCGGCACAACAACCGAAATGAGAGACTGAACGAGATCGAGTTGCCGCACACTCAGGACACGCTCGGCCAATAGGCGCAACCCGACTGCCATCAGAAGGGGGATAAGAAACCATTGCCACAAGGTTTGAAATAGGCTGGCGGCGTTTTCACCTACAGCGTCAATGCCAAAGATATGGAGGTAGATAGGGTAAAGCAGAAGCTGAACGATCATATTGATCGGCAGAAGGGCCGCGCCAAGCGCTGTGTTCCCATTCGCAAGGCGGGTAAAGGCTAAAAACCAATCTGTGCACGGCGCCATAAAGTAAATCACCAACCCTAATAAAAAGAGAGGATGCGCCGATAGAAAAGTGGAGGCTATCACAAAGCCGAGGACGGGAATGACAAGAAAATTGAGGACCAACGCGGCCACGACAAAACCAAAGCGGTTGATACTGGAAATGATGCTTTGAACACGGACTTCAAAGAGAAGAAGAAACACCAACAACAGAATGGTGAGGTCTATTTGATCTGACAGAACATTTTGGACCTGCGGTGCCATCAATCCAAGGGTTGATCCCAACAGAATAGCCGCAAAAAGAATGATAGCCGTTCCGCGCCCAGCCATGAAGGTCGCGGCGCTTTCCAAGAATTTGGTTAGCACACGCATTCTCCGTCGCAGCAGCTTAAATCATCAAGGAGAAAGCCCTTGTCAGCATAGTCGGCGATTACCGGGCTTTGCTGTCCCCATCGCCTCAATATCTCGCTGACCACGACGGCAAAGCGCTGACGGAACTTGTAGATGAAACAGAAGATCGCTTTTTCATGTTGAACGTTTGGTCCAACAAGATAGACATTTTTGTGCTTGGTGCTTTCGTCACGGTCTGTCAGCTGAGGGTACCCATTAGGAAAGTCAAATAACTTGCTGGCTAAGCTGTTTTCGATGTCAAAGCCGGTGGCATCGATAGGGGGGTGTTCAAGATTGATGGTGCGATATCGTGTACGAACTTCTGTTTCAGAGATGGTTTCAGCGAACTCAGATATAAACTCGGCCTTGCCGCTTTTCTGCAGGTAACGAACACGAGCAAAAGTATAAGGGCTAAGACCGTAGCTTGAATCGCTCACCTCATGGGCCCATGGTTCAGTAGGGTCGATGATGCTGACCGATGATCCGTTCTTGACCAGGTTGTAGGCGGTCTCGATACCGCTTTCGGCGCCGCCAATGACGACATGCCGCCCTGTTGGAAGTGTTTTATAGGACTCGCTGACACGGATGGTGCCGGGAATGGCTTTTTTAAATTGGAACTCGCCCCCCGCCCAAATCAGGACCCGCGTACGTAGCTCGCCCTCATAGGTACTGAGTAATATCTTGCCGCTGGGTTCTATCTCAACGTCAAGGACTTCAATGTCTTCCTCGATTTCGAGTTCATAATAGTCCGTCACATCACTGAGATATTGAGCATATTGCCGCCCCAACGGATGTTCAGTTTGCAACCTAAAAGCGGGCGAGCTGCCCGGGGTGACTGCATTCAGATCAACGGCGCCAAAAAAATTGCCGGTGAAGGACGGGGAGATGAAGCGGGTTTCCTTCGGCCATTGAAGGAAACTCTCACCAATACGCCCACGCTCTAACACGAGTGATGGGATGGCGCATCGGGACAGGAGGGCAGCGGTTCCAATACCTGCCGGTCCGGCGCCCACAATGATGACGGGATGTGTTTTCATCTTATTGCTCAATCGTCATGGGTCACCGAGCCGCTTCGCGGCATTCCGCGCATGAGCCGGACAGCTCGACAACGCGCTTGCCAATTGTGAACCCTAGGGTCTCCGCATCGGCGGTGAGGAGACCTTGAAGCCGCTCATTTTCAATCTCTGAGGATGTTCCGCAGTCATCGCAAACGAACAGGATGCAAGCGTGATCATGCTGAGGGTGTTCACACGCCACATAGGCGTTCCGACTCTCAATTCGGGAGACCACGCCGTAATCACACAAGAAATCGAGCGTGCGATAAATAGTTGAAGCGGAGATTTTGCGCGCCAACTGTTCCGAGAGCGTATCGCGAAGCTCGTAGGCGCCGATTGGACCTGTTGCTGACCACAGCACCGTTAAAACCGCCTCGCGCAGCGGCGTTATCTGCGCGCCCCGGACGCGGCATAGGGCAACAGCGGCCTCTACCGCCTCTGCGCCGTCTTTCCGTGGCTTGATGGTGCGCTGATCTGATTTGGGCAAGGTGGTTGAATACCATTTTTATTGCGAATAAGTCTTATTAACTTAATTTGCAACCTTGTTGCAAGGGCGCGCGATACTCCGATGGGGAGGTTAGACAGCGCAGGCTTTGATGCCCGACGTGCTTTCACATCCGGTGTTCTGATTGAATCAGCCCGCTGCTATAAAGGAGCGTGTCCGCGTCTGCCTTATCAGCGACGGTTCCGGCCCGTTGTTGCCGGGGCGTTCACCGCGTCTGACGCCTTAATGACATCCGACGCCAGCTGTGAATTCGCATTCGCGTGAGGGCCCGAGCGGGAGGTCAGGAAGCTTTTCACATCCACATCCGGTGCTGACGCGCGACCAATACCGCCCTCCTCAGGGGCCGCATCCTCCGGGCTTTTGAGGTCCTCAGCCGCAAAATCTGTCCGCAGATCATAGGTGCGCTCGAACTGGTACCGCAAATAGCGCTGAGCCTCATACCATTTAGTTTTCTTCGGGTCGTCGGTACACGTCTGTAATTCATAGCCTTGGGCGCCCCACCGGCGCTCCGGGCAATGAAAGGGGTCAAAGCTCATATCGAATAGGCGAGCCATGGCGTCATGCATGGTGAGGCGTACCATCGCCCCATCAGAACGCTTGTAGGATAGTTTACAGCTCGCCGCGCCTCGGTCGTAGACGTCGAGTAGCGCCGCAGCCAGGTCAGGGCTGGAATAGGCGAGGCGGCTATCCCCGTCCTCGACCCGCCTCAAAAGGCGTTCGGCGAGGCGGCGCAGTTCCACCGCATCGGTCTTCAGCCGTGCATCGCGTGAGGGGGTGGCGTACCGCTCCCAGTCTCCATAGGTGCCGTAAATATTATCAGGCAGTTTTTGCGGCGCGGGGCGGCTTGGAATATCCGCAAAAATGGCCAAGTTCACGGCCGTGCGGCGATGGCGGAAACTCTCACACAGACTATCAACCGAGTTGGCGAACTCATCCACCGGATCAAAAGGGAGCGCCGGGTCCCGCAGCTGGGCTTTGACAAACTGATAATAGGGAAGGGTGCGACCATCGGTGACAAATCGGCCCTTTTGCCATTCGCCCGTTTCGTCCGGGTGGGTCCCAAAATATTGTTCCATCGAAAAATGCGGAAGGGCGGCATTCTTGGTCCCGATAATACGCCCCCCCACATAAGTCCCTTTGCGGGTCTTATTTGCGCCCACCAGCTTGATAGGGCGCCAGGCTTTCAGCCCTCCGCCAAGCTCTGGGCCGGTACGAAGGAAGTTCGCGCCGTACGTATCGCGGGTTACCGTATAGTCAGGGTGCGACGAAATGAGCAGCACCCGGCCATTGTCGGTGATGTCATAAACCAGGCTGACATGACCGTGCACGTCGTATGCGACGGCGCCAGGGCGAATAGCATCGCGATCAATCGAAACAGGGCAAAAATCGCTGAACAATGGCCGCTCATCAGCACCATTGGTGCGCAGCATCGCCGTTGAAACGATATTATAAAGCCCACGGAGGAAGCGGCCACCGTCCCGTGGGGCGCTGCCGGGGGCTTGGGTGACGTCAAACCGGCTGACGACCCGATTGCCATATTTTGAGTAGCGGGAATCGTTCCCCGCGTCCTTTCCCGGCCGAATAGACACGGCGTCTTGGAAAGAGAAAGGCAGCCCGTTCTTCCACGCATAATAGCCGCGAAGGACATAGACCATGTCGGTACAGTCCCCGAGCCAAATCGCGTCATCTTCCAAATCGCGATAGGGATTAGCCCGTGACCGGAGGCAATCATCGATGGAGATACAGCCAGAGCGACCAATCGCCTGAACGAAGGCTTCATAGCCTCGCTCATGCGCCTCGGACCACTCGGTGTCATAGATCTCCCAACCGGCGCCCTTATTCCGGCTTTCGGGGATGAGGTCTAGAAGGTGTTGATACTCGCCGAGGGCGCCGTCCCCGTCGGCGCGCGCATCGTTGATATGGGGCGGTAGCCCCTCAACACCCTGCATCACATCTTGGATAGGGGGGAAGCCGGCATGCCCCAGCGGCCGCGCTTCGCTGGACGGGGCCATCGCCACAAATGATAGGGCCGATGCCCCCATCGCCACCATGAACCGACGCCAAACCATACACCCACCCCGTCGACCGCGGTCTAATCGTTAAAATACGAGATTTTATGGTAAGGGGTTGAGCGGCGAAGCTCAAGGCGGCGAATCGCGTCGCTTACTGGGCCTCCATACCCGCCAAAAGCTGTTCATCAACGAAGCTGATCATCTCAACCCGCGCCACGTCCGCTTCCGGCACATCCATGAATGCGTGCCACATCCCCTCGAACACGAGGAGGTCGGAGAAATGCCCGGCATCCCTCAGGGCTCTGTGGAGCCTCACCGTATTGCTGAGGAACAAATCTCGCGTCCCTGATATCAGCAAAGAGGGTGGGAAACCCTTGCTAAAGTCGGCATAGACAGGGGACAGAAGGGGGTTCTTTTTATCTTCTCCATCAGCGTAAAGATCAGCGGCGACCCGAAGCAGGCCCTCATACGTGACGAGGCTGACATCCGCCCCCTCAAGGGTTTTGTAGCTATCACCGACCTTGTCGAGGTCTGACCACGGCGTGTCCATCACAATGGCCGCCGGCAATGGGAGCCCCCTATCTCGGGCGGCGAGTGTGGTTGCTGCCGCTAACGCCCCGCCGGTTGATGTTCCAAAAAGGGCGATACGATGAGGGGGAAGGCGCTCCAACACCCCCTCATAGACAGCAACCCCATCGTCAACGGCGGCGGGGAAAGGGTGCTCGGGCGGCATGCGGTAGTCGACCATGATGGTCGTGTATCCACTTTCAACCGCGAGGTGCAGGGCCCGGCCCAAGCCCGCTTTCCCGGCGTTGATCACATAGGCCCCGCCATGGAACCCAAGGAGTAGCTTGTCCTTCTTCTGTTGAGGGACAGCGTCCGGCGTAATGGTCCAGATCGTCACGCCGTTTAGCATTGATTGCTCGACCGAAACGGGGAGGCGTTTAATGAGATCAGATACCCTTTTCGTGGTTGCCTCGTCGTAGGATTTGAAGATGGGTATCCATTCTTCTGCGGTTCTGGCGCGGGTCTCGGCATCCGGCCAACTCACCGGCCTTGAGAGGCGTTCTTTTGCTTCAGCACTGACCGTTGTCGGGGCTGGGATTCTTGCAATGCGCGCGCTCTCAGCTTCGCCAGCCAGATCCTCATCGGCAGCAAGAGCCGCATCGAATGGCACCAGCAGAAAAGCCGAAACCGCAACGAGCGCTGCGACCATAAGCTTGCGAATATGGTGATATTCCACGCGTTTTCCCTCCGATCGCTGTGAGGGAAGAGAGCTAGCACTGGTGCTTCCACAACCGCAACGCGGGGCGCTCTCTTGCTGATCGATAGATACCCGCGAACTCCGGCAGGGCCTACTGAGGGTTGATCCCATGATGCGAACACGCTTCATGATAGGGAGGGGAAGAGGTGGAGATCTACACAATGACGATAAGAAAAATAATCACTGTTATCTTTGTTTCATTGGCTCTGGCCGGTTGCGCCACAGTCGACAATCCCGACGAAAATGTCCGCGCAAAGGCCTGGTCCCAGGTGTCTAAGAAAACTGATCTCGTGGTCGTTGGGAAAAACCGGGTTCGCATTACGGCCAATGGCGCTTTCAGCTCAGATATGGCGTCAATGGAATCGCTTCTGCTGGCCCGAGCGGCTGGCGTCGCGCTCGAACGCGGTGCGCCACGCTTTGCTGTGGTGCACACCCAGTACAATCACGAGGGCGTAACCCGGTGGATCGGCTCCTACGAGGCGTTGATGCGCGCCCGCAGCGATGCCGACATCAGCGGCAATCTGAACAAACCCCTCGGTTTTAAGTCGGCGACTATTGTTGTCCGCATGCTGGGCGACGAGGAAGAGGCCGACCGACAGGCGTTCGCGAGCGAAGCGACCTATGAGGCGCTGCTCAATGACCGGATCGAGCAGAAGGGGATCAAGCCCTCGCGGCGGTTATCTATCTTCTAAGCGCTCGTTCGCGCACCCTAAAGCTGTTGGGTCCATACCGCAGTGATGCCGAAGGTAAGAATGAGCCCGAGGACTGGCCACAGGACGGGCTTTAGTCGGCTGCGGCGGAAAAAGCCGTAAATGACCGCCGCCGTCGCTAAAAGCGACACCGCGGCGATTGCGACCAACTGCTGGCCAATTTCAAGATTGAGCCAGCCAAAGTCCTCTTCGCCGATTTGCTGTTGGTAGATAAGCGCCGCGAATACGACGAACAGAATATAGCGCACCAGCGTGCCCATCACTGTTCGAACCGCTGAGGCGGCGAACAGCAATGCCACCACAATGGCGATGAGAACGAACCAACCGTCCATGACGCTCCTCCTCTTCCTTCGCCCAAAGTCAAAGCCGGGCCAATCGGGCGCATCGGCCCTTTATCCAAATTAGCCTAAAGCTCGTCTGCAAAGGAGTGCAACTATGGGCACGTTGCGATTGGTTCTCGGCGATCAACTGTCGCGGTCGCTCTCAAGCTTGGCTGACGCGGACCCCAAGCGCGATGTGGTCCTGATGGCTGAAGTGGCGGAGGAGGCCACCTATGTTCGCCACCACAAACAGAAGATCGCGTTTCTCTTCTCCGCGATGCGCCATTTCGCAGCCGAATTGGAGGCGGAGGGATTTACTGTCCGCTATCGTACCATTGACGACCCCGCGAATAGAGGCAGCTTAGTGGAGGAAGTGCGCGCAACGCTAACGTCAGAGAAGGGTCTATCTGGTGTTTGCGTCACCGCGTGCGGAGAATACCGTTTGGCCCAAGAGATAGGGACGTGGGAACAAGAGTTGGGCTGCCCCGTCAGTGTTCTCGACGATGATCGTTTCCTCGCCACGCCGGCGGCGTTTGCGGCGTGGGCCCAGGGGCGCAAACAGCTAACGATGGAATATTTCTACCGCGAGATGAGGAAAAAAACGGGCCTGTTGATGGACGGGGCCGATCCCGTTGGCGGCCAATGGAACTATGATGCGGAGAACCGCAAGAAGTTACCCAAAGGGTATACGCCGCCCCACCGTCCCGCACCAACTCTAACCCAGCAGACCCAAAATGTTCTTGCCGTGGTCGAGGAGCGTTTTGGCGATCACTTTGGGACGCTAACGGACTTTCGGTATGCGGTGACCCGTGACGATGCCCTCAGGGCTTTGGACCATTTTATCGAGGACTGCCTCCCCAATTTTGGTGACTATCAGGATGCCATGGCGACGGGGGAGGACTTTCTTCACCACTCTCTCGTTTCGGCCTATCTGAATGCGGGACTGTTGGGGCCCCTAGAAATCTGTGAGGCAGCGGAGGAAGCCTACCAATCCGGGGCGGCGCCGCTTAATGCGGTAGAAGGGTTCATTCGCCAAATCATCGGGTGGCGCGAGTTTATCCGTGGCCTCTACTGGCTGAAAATGCCTCAGTATAAAGAGACAAATGCGCTGAAGGCCACCAATGCCCTGCCTGAGTTTTACTGGACCGGGGAAACGGATATGCACTGCATGGCAGAAGCTATCCGCGCGACACGCGATTATGCCTATGCGCATCATATTCAACGATTGATGGTGACGGGAAACTTTGCCCTGTTGGCCGGCGTGGCACCGGAGGCGGTGAATGAGTGGTATCTCATCGTGTATGCGGATGCGTATGAATGGGTGCAGTTGCCGAACACCCATGGGATGGCGCTATGGGCCGATGGCGGCATCGTTGGGACCAAACCCTATGCTGCGAGCGGGGCCTACATCAATCGGATGTCCAACTATTGCTCGTCCTGTCGCTACATTGTGTCAAAGAAGACAGGGGAGGACGCTTGCCCATTTAATCTTCTTTATTGGGATTTCATGATGCGAAACGAGAAAAAGCTGCGGGCCAACCCGCGGATGGGTATGGTGTTTCGAAATCTCGATAAGAAAACCGACACAGAAAAGAAAACCATCCGTAAAGAGAGCCGCGCGCTGTTACAGTCGTTTGGCGTCTTATAGGACCGACGGGTACGATGGTTTCCATAAAAATTATGGTTACCACTTCGTTCACGTTTACCAAAAAATCTCCCATTGTGGATAACTTCGCGGTCACACTTTCCTGATAATTTTTTCGCTATGGAAGGCGTTGATAGCATACCCTTAGGTGTGGCCGCGCTCCGTCTTTCACCGGTCGTCAGTCGCCCATCGTCTCGTCCTGTTGAGGAGGCGTCGAGTGCCACACAGCTGACCGAAGAAGAACAGCGCGCGGTTCAGGATCTAAAAGCTCGCGACCGCGAGGTGCGTGCCCATGAGCAGGCTCACAAGCTTGTGGGTGGACAGTATGCTGGTGCCATTTCTTACGATTACACCACTGGCCCCGATGGACGGCAGTATGTGGTCGGAGGTGAAGTGCCAATCGACATCGCCCCCGAGGAAGACCCCCAAGACACCGTCCGAAAAATGGAAGTGGTCATTGCAGCAGCGCTCGCGCCTGCCGAACCCACGGCCCAGGACCGGGCTGTCGCCCGCCAGGCGGTAGCTCAACGGCTGATTGCTCAAGCTGACTTAAGGGCACAAAAGCTTAGCGACGTTGAAAGCGAGATCGCGGCAGCAGCGGTTACCAGCCAAGCGACAAAAGAGAGCCCCGAAAACGACGGCGTGTTACCCCCCGTTGATGAGAGTTCATCATCTTCGGCGCTAGGCCCATCCCGCGAAGCGGTAGCAAATGATCAAGCGACCCGGGCCGCAGAACAAGGGTACCGCGTGGTACAAGAGACCACAAACCCTGCCGATGTTCCGCCGCCCTTACCCCGCGCCGAGGCTGAAGCCCCTAATCAATTAGTGGCTTAAAATGATCCGCTTACCCTCACGGCCACAAAGGTGGGTGCCCAACAGCTCGAAATGATAAGAGCAGGCAGCCCCCACCTGCGCGGGGATGAGCGACGGGGACCCCGGCTTAATACTCGCGCAATAGACCTGTAAGCCGGCCTTGGACCTTAACGCGGTTGGGGCCAAAGATTCGCGTTTCATAGGCAGGGTTCTCAGCCTCAAGCGCAATAGAACCGCCTTTTTTCCGTATACGTTTGAGAGTGGCTTCCTCATCGTCAACGAGCGCTACGACAATCTCCCCATTCGAGGCATCATCACAACGCTGAATAATAACCGTATCCCCATCATGGATGCCGGCATCAATCATTGAATCCCCTTCAACGCTCAGCGCGAAATGCTCGCCTGTCCGCATCATTGAGGGGGGAACCGCCACCCGATTTTGCTCATGCTGAATGGCCGCAATGGGTGTACCCGCTGCAATCTTCCCTAAGACCGGCAGCTCCATCATCCCATCATAGGCATCGGGCTGTGGTGGGGGGGAGGGGTTCTCGATAACGTGAGGGACGAACCCTTTCGAAGGCGCCGCAGGAACAGCCTCCTTGGCGCCCGCCGGCACGGTCGCGGTTTCGGGCCGCATTACCACCTCTAACGCCCGCGCCATGTG
>CALFRH010000684.1 GCA_937919225.1 uncultured Parvularcula sp. | reverse complement strand
AGATATTCAAGGTGCACCTGGTGACAGATGCCGGTCCCGGGGGGCACCACACGGATATTGTCAAAGGCCTCTTGGCCCCATTTCAAAAACTGATAACGCTCTTTGTTCCGCTCATATTCGCGGTCCACATTCTTTTGGAAAGCATCTTCCGTACCAAAATAATCCACCATCACCGAGTGGTCGATGACAAGGTCCACCGGCGCCAGGGGGTTAATCTTTTCAGGGTCGCCGCCCATGGCCTTCATCGCGTCGCGCATCGCGGCCAGGTCCACCACGGCGGGCACACCGGTAAAATCCAGCATCAGGACCCGCGCTGGGCGGTACGCGATCTCGACAGGATTCTTCCCGCCATTATCAAGCCAGCCCTTAAATGCGTCGATCATGTCGGTGGTGACCGACCGGCCATCCTCGAACCGCAACATGTTTTCCAGAAGATATTTGAGAGACACTGGCAGCTTGGAGAGGTCGCCAAGGCGGGCTTCAGCCTTTTTCAGCGAGTAATAGCTGTAGGTTTTCCCTGCCGCTTCGAGTGTTGTCTTGGTTTTCAAACTATCCTGGCCTGGAATCATGGTCGGAGCCTCCTGAGTACGAGTGTGGCACTACACGCATTTGGTGTGGATTCTGTTATCCACACCCGAAAGTAGGACGCGGCGTGCGCACGGTGATGAATTGCGCGCCTTATGGGCGAGGATGCTGCGATGCGCAATGGAGGGGGGTGCGCGATATTGGTTGGGCAAAAAAACCGCCCTAACCCAAGTGTAACCAACACCGCCGCAAACCTGCCTCAATTGGGGCATCGTTTTGAGAGCAAGATTAATGGGAGGGCGACATGCCAATCACACGCGCACTTATTATTGGGGCCGCTTGCCTCCTGGCCGCCTGCGAAGAGGGCGGCAGCGGAGAGTATACCGAAGCCGCGATAGAGCCGGTGATGATCGTCGATGCAGCCGACGCCAGCTTTGGCGGCATGGCCGCTCCGGCACCGCGTATGGCGAAGTCAGCGGCTGCGCCAACTAGAGAAGGGGACACCGGCGAACCCAGCGTCGGCGCCCGGCAAATGGCTTACGAATATAATGCGTCTCACCGCCAGCCTGCCGAAAAGGACCGAGCGGTGATGAAAGCCCATGGGGCCCGCTGCGCCGAGGCGGGTCCAAAAGTGTGCCAAGTCATCTCAAGTTCGGTCAGCAAAAATGGCCCCGACCGCGTTTATGCCAATCTTGAGATCCGCGCCGCCAAAGGGTGGATGGATCCCTTCCGGGAAGGCCTCGCCGACGAGGCAGACGCTGCGGACGGTAATTTGTCCTCTATGAGTGCACGGGCGGAGGATCTCACCCGCGCCATCACTGATACCGCCGCACGGCTTGAGGCCCAACGGACCCTCCGCACACGGCTTCTTCGTTTGCTTGAACGGGACACGGACAAGGTGGGGGACCTTCTCCAAATTGAGCGCGAATTAGCGCGGGTGCAAAGCGAGATTGAAAGCGCCGACAGCTATCTGAAGATCCTCCGGGCGCGGGTGGCCATGGATCGGATGACTCTCAACTATGAGGCAATCCCAAAGGTCATTACCCCTGAGACCGCCTCCCCCCTGGTGGAGGCGTTTCGCAACTTCTTCAGCGTTCTGTCTGAAAGCCTTGCCATGGTGATCATCTTCATCGCTGGCGCGGTGCCGTGGATCGTGGTGGGCATTCCCGTTCTTTGGGGCCTTTTCAGGCTCGTCACCCGCTGGCGGCGAAAGAAGGCGTAACCCGCCTTGCCTTGACCATAGGCCCCAAGGCCCGCCACACATTGGCAAATGGCGCATACCCTATCCCTTGAGGCGCAGAACCTGTTGGTCACCCGCGGCGGGCACCCCGTGGCGGCGGGGGTGAGCTTCGCCCTTGCGCCGGGGGAGGCCCTGGTCCTGCGCGGCGAGAATGGCACCGGAAAGACAAGTGTTCTGCGCACAGTGGCAGGGTTCGCAGCCTCTATGAAGGGAGCCCTCACCTTCACCGACACTGCCGATGGACCCGTCGACCCCGCGGAGACCCGCGCCACCCAACTCCACTGGCTAGGCAGTGAGGACGGCCTTGCGGACCGACTGACGGTTGAGGAGACGGTGCGGTTCTGGCGCCAGCTTTACGGCAGCATTGGGCCGCTTGAGGATCAATTATCAACGGTAGGGCTCACCGGCAAAGAGAAAAGCGCCGTAGGCGCCCTTTCCACGGGGCAAAGGCGGCGCCTCGGCCTGTTACGGCTGGGGCTAACGCCCCGGGCCCTATGGCTGCTCGATGAACCCATGAGCGGCCTTGATGACGGGGGACGCGCCCTGGTGCTGGCCGCGGTCGCCACCCACAGGGCAGAAGGCGGTATTGTCCTGATGGCATCCCACGATGAGGGCCTGCCTGGGACCGCAACCCTAAGGCTTGCCCCCGCGCCCGCACGGGAGGTTGCGTGATGATGGGCGCCATCTTCCTCCGGGAACTGCGTTTACGCCTCAGGGGGGGCGGATGGGCGGCCAGCCTGGGGCTCTTTACTGTCTCCCTCATGCTTGCGCCCCTGGCCCTTGGGCGGGATCTGAGTTTACTCGCCAATGCCGCCCCTGCCCTTCTTTGGCTGACGGCGAGCCTCTCTCTTCTTATCGGGCTTGACGGTCTTTATGAGGAGGATTTGCGAAGTGGAGGCCTTGCTATCTATCGGCTAACGCCAGTGCCGCTGTCGCTTATCATCCTCATGAAAATGATTGCCGGTTGGCTTGCCACCTGCGGGCCATTGATCTTGGCGGCGCCGATCTTGTTTTCTTTCTTCGGGGTCAAGCATGCACTCTGGGGGATGGCCGGGTTAGCGCTTGGCACCCCCGCCCTTGCCCTTCTGGCGGGAACCATGGGTGCCCTTTGCGCGGGAATGCGGCGCGGGACGGCATTACTGGTGTTCCTGTGCCTGCCCTTATTCGCGCCCGCCTTTGTTTTTGGCCCCGCAAGCACCGGCGGGGAACCGTTGGTCCCGCTTTTACTTCTGGGGGCGTTTAGCCTCCAAACCCTTGCCTTATGCCCCTTTATCGCCGCGGCAGCCCTGCGCACATACATGCGATAAAAAAACGGAAACACTTTTCGGTAATGCAGGCGGCTAGGGGTTTTGCCACAGACCTTGCTTTGCGATAGTAGAACCTGAACAAAAGGGGCCACCATGACTCGTTTTCTTCTCACCCTTTCCGCCGCAGCAGCGGCCACCACTAGCGCTGCCGTGAGTGTCGCTATTGCCCAGCCCACCCCCGAAGCGGTGGGCACTTTCCGCGATTGGATCGTCTACAAGGCAGACGTGGATGGGGACACCATCTGCTATGCCGTGACAGAACCTAAAGAAAAAGAACCGGGCAGCGTCAATCACGGCAATGTCTTCTTCATGGTCTCCACGTGGAAAAGCGGTGTGGCCAAGGCTCAGCCCTCCTTCATGTCCGGTTATAATTTACGGGAACGGCCCGAGCCCATTGTCCGCATTGGGTCAGACAAATGGGACATGTTCTCTTCAGGGGTTGAGGGCTTTGTGGACGCAGACCGCGATGAGCAGCGCCTTGTCGCGGCAATGCGCCGCGGATCTGAAATGCGCCTGTCCGCCATGTCAGAACGGGGCACGGCGACAGAGTACACCTTCTCTCTCTATGGCATCTCCAACGCCCTTGACCGGGCGGAGCGGTCCTGTCGATAAATTATTTGCTCCAAAGTTGAAGACAGAATGGGCCCCGAGGGGCCCTTTTTTGTGACGGATGTCCCCCAGATGGTGGGAACGACTTACTATTAGTTGCATCTGCGCTGTGATTCCCGCCCAACGACGTGGATGCCATGCCGCCCCTTGGCCATTGTCATCATCGCAGCCTGGGCAGGTCGAGTTGAGTCAAACCGGTTGGGCAGCATCTCTATTTTTCGCATGCGAGTCGACTTTCCCTAATCGAGCGGATCGCCCGGCACGCCATCAGATCATCCAGCGCCATTTTCAGGCGCCATAGAGAAGGCATTGTGGGGGCAGTGGTGTTGGTGAAAGCGTCCATCTTTTGGATGGCCCTTATGGGCGGTCTGGGGGGCACCTTTTTGTCAAGCGTCGCACATGCCTCCCCATGGGGTCAGATGGGCGGGGCCTATGTCATCATCAACCGATTTGATCAGTATTGGTCATCGGCCGAAGACCGCTCCTTTAAACAAAGCAACATCCAAATCTATGGGGAAGCTGGTCTCCCCAAGAAATTGACCGTGGGCGGTAAGGCGACCTACACCGCTCAACATATTGAACGCCCAGGCTTTGAAGATCACCCCCAAGGCATTTCCGAGGCGGAGGTGTTTCTGCAACGGCGCCTCATGAAACGTGGGCGAAGCGTCCTGTCCGCCAAAGCCGCCTATGCCGCTCCCACCCAGATCAGCTCCGCCCTTGTGAACGGTGTCAACACGGAACGAGACGGCGCGGTTCAACTCTCTGGTCTTTATGGGTGGTCGACCGGCCCGATATTCGTCGGCGGAGAGGGGGGCTATCGACATAGCTTTGGCGGGGATGCGGACCAAATGCGGCTCAATTTTACCTTAGGGCATAAGGCGCGTAATGGCCGCCTCGTCCTTGTTGAGCTCTTTAACACGATAAGCGTGACCGACCCTGCCTTTGGCGGCGTCGACTATGACCTTGTTACCCTCTCACCATCCATCGTGCTTCCAGCGAGGGGCAAACATAAGCTCCAGCTCGGCGCCACTATCGATCTTCATGGACGCAATGTGGACAACGGGTACAGCGCCTTTATTTCATTTTGGAAAGAACGATGAGACCACTCCGCCTTTTCATCATTATTCTGTGTGCGTTAAGCCTTGTCACTGGCTGCGTATCCGCGATGGATCCAGGCATCCAAGAACGGGTCCACCTTGGGCTAAGCCTTATGCTGGATGATACGCTTACCCACTGGCCATGGCGCGAGGGGGGCCTGATCGCGCTGGCAACAATGGGCATTTATTGTCGACGACGGTTGAATCTTTGATGCAAAATGGGGGCGCTATTCTATCAGCATTAAGAGAAAGTCTGATGCCCGGTCCGGGCGCAGCCGACAAGCTCGCACGCTGGCGCGCCCGGTTTGGCCAACAACACGCCCATGCTGCGGTCCACGGCCTTGAAGAGCGGCACCCCCTCCTTTCAGCGAAGCGTCGCTTTAACCGTGAGCAAATATGGGTTTTACGAGTGGTGGCCACCATCCTACTCACTGGTTTTGTCTTTGCCCCCATCGAGACCCTTATCATTCTCAACGGCCTCTTCATTCTCCACTGCATGACGGTCTTCGCGCTTCGTGGAGCCCTTCTTTATTTATCCGTTAAGGAACGAAATAGCGGGCATCAACTCCCCCAGGGCAATAGCTTGGATGACGACACCCTTCCCATCGTTACGATTTTATGCCCAATGTATAAAGAGGAAGCGGGCTTACCAGGGCTTGTGGATGCCCTCAGCCGCCTCGACTATCCCATTACCAAATTGGATATCAAGATCATTCTCGAAGCCGATGATCAGGGCACAATCGGTCTAGCGCGCACCCTCTGCCAAAGCGCGCCATATGATATTATCATCACGCCAGACATTGGCCCCCGTACAAAACCCAAAGCCTGCAACTATGCGCTTATGTCGGCCCTTGGCGAGCTTGTGGTGATCTACGACGCCGAAGATCGGCCAGAACCGGGCCAACTTCGCCTCGCGGCGAATAGTTTTGCGCAGTTGCCCGATTCTGTTGCGTGCCTTCAGGCGCGGCTCAACTACTACAATCGCGAGGATAGTTGGATAACAAGGCTATTCGCCATCGAGTATGCCCTCCTCTTCGACCTCGTCCTGCCCGGGCTTGATTCCTTAGGCGCCCCGCTCCCCTTAGGGGGGACGAGCAATATTTTCCGTATCCACCATCTGGTCGCTGTGGGGGCGTGGGACCCGTACAATGTCACCGAAGATGCTGATCTTGGCTTACGGATGGCTGCCGCTGGCCTCAGCTCTCGCATGTTAAAGTCGACCACCTATGAAGAGGCAACGAAGTCCGTTCGCCCCTGGCTGCGTCAACGGTCTCGGTGGATAAAGGGGTATCTGCAAACCTGGGTGGTCCATGCCAGGATCAAACTATCGGACCGCGGTTGGCCATTTCACCTGACCTTACATTTCCTAGTGGGCAGCGTCGTGGTGGCCGCGTTTTTTAATCCGATTTTCTGGGCCCTTTACGCATTATGGCTGGCAGGGGCGGGGGCGTGGATCGACCCCCTATTTCCTAGCCCGCTTGATGGCATTGCCACTTTTGCCCTTCTGGCAGGGAATTTCTTTCACATATGGCTCTTCATGCTCGCCCCCATGCAGCGGCAATGGCATGACCTGGTGCCCTACGCTCTCCTCGCACCGATTTATTGGACCCTCCAGTCAATTGCTGGGTACAAAGCGCTTTGGCAGTTTATCGTCAAACCCCACTATTGGGAGAAGACCGATCATGGGTGTGGGGAGCGTGCCGCCACCGTGTTCGCCCGGGCGCAACGAGAGTCGGTTTAGCCATTGATGGAGCTAAAAGCCGCCTCCCCCACCATCGCCTTGACCACCCAGCGCTGGCTTCTTGTCGCGCTCTATAGCAGCGTGAGTGCCGCTTTCGTTCTTGAAGCCAATTGGCCCTATGAAATCCTCGCAGGGCGGATGGGGGATTTGAGTGCCGTGACAGGCGTCGGACTCCGAAGCGATCTCAGCTTCGTCCTGGGCCAAATGATATACACGCTAACTGGATATAACCCGGCCATCTCCATGATCATGGCAAGCATGATGGCGGCGCCATGCTTGGCGCTGCTGGTTGCCAGAACGACCCCAGCATCACAAAACAAATGGGTGCGGAGCATTCTGCTAACCACCCATCCTTTAAGCCTGACCCTTTTCATCGCGGGCTATGGCTGGGCCACCGTAGGCCTTTATGGGTTGTGGCGACTGCTGGCGGAACTCCCCGCGAAGGCTCCCCATCAGGGGATGCCGCTCGCCGGGATCGGCATTGGTGGCGCCTTCCTCACGGTCCCACAATTCTCAGTCTACCTGATGCCGGTCGCAGCGGTTTTGTTCATGTGCGCCCCGCGCACAATGCTGAGCCGCCATATGCGTGTTTTCTATCTTTTGAGCTTCGCGCCGGTGACCATGATCGCCGCCTCTCTCGCCTATAGCGAATGGTTGTTTGGAGGTGAGGGGACCATTCGCGCCGCCGCCCCCCTTCTGCTGGGGGGATGGTCCGGCCTCAGCCTGGTGCTCCTCGCCAGTTTGGTGGTGGCCCCCGGTCTTATGCGCGTCATCGGCATCAAGGGCGGAGCCGCGCGCCTGTCCGTGCTCCTCATCCTAGTGCTCACCGCCTCCGCGGAGCCGATGGCGGCGACGCCCCTCCTTGGCGCCGCCGCCATTGCGCAAGGCGCCATTGCGGTGCGTCATGGAGAGCCTATCTTTTGGACGGTAAGCAGCCTCTTTGGCGGCCTACTCGCTATATTCCTTCTTGATCGGCTGCCCCATCTGGCGTGAAAGGGCCCCCATGACCCACCCATCCCCCCCGATTGGCGAAGCCTTAAGTGGCTTAGAGGACTGTCCCTATTGGCTGATGGACGGGGTCGGGAACGATTTTGTCATCGTTGACCTGAGGGGCGGCGGCAAAATGACCGCCGATGCCGCCCAAGCCCTTGGCAATCGTGAAGGGCCCTTTGGCTGCGATCAGATTATTACGCTCGAGCGCCTCCCATCGATTGATGGGCAGAGATCGGCGGCGTCAGCGCTCGAAAACGAAAATGAGCGCGCGGGCAGCGATACCGCCATGGGCATTTGGAATGCCGATGGCTCCACCGCGGGCGCGTGCGGCAATGCCGCGCGGTGTGTCGGCTGGCTTCTCATGGAAGAGGCGGGAACGGACGAAGTTCGCTTCGGCTCCCCCGGCGGCATCTTAAATGCGATCCGCGGGGGCAATGGGGAGATCACAGTGGATATGGGGGAGCCCAAACTCCATTGGCGGCAAATTCCCCTCGCCGAACAAATGGATGATACGCGCTTTATCGACATTAAACTTGGACCCATCGACAATCCCGTCCTTTGGGGACCATCGGCTGTCAGCATGGGCAACCCCCATTGCGTGTTCTTCGTCCCCGATGCGGAGGCTCAAGCGCTCGACCGTTTCGGCCCTATGGTGGAACATCACCCCCTTTTCCCCGAACAGGCTAATGTCACCGTGGCCGAGGTGCGAGAGGATGGCACCATTCGCGCCCGAACATGGGAGAGAGGGGTGGGCATCACCAAGGCCTGCGGCACCGCCGCCTGCGCCACCCTGGTCTCCGCCCATCGGCGCCGGATGACAGGCCGCGAGGCCACGGTGGTGATGGATGGGGGGCCGCTCCACATTGACTGGCGCGAGGCAGATAACCATGTGCTGATGACCGGCGCCGTTACCCTTTCGGGTCAGGGGGTCATTGACCCAAACGCTCCCTGACGTCACCAACCCCCTTAGGACTTGCGAGGACCGTCCGGGTTTTGCACAAGGCCCGCTGATGACACGCACCAAACCCCATATGGTCACCCTGGGCTGCCGCCTCAACGGGTACGAAAGTGAGCGGATGGCCACCCTTGCTGCCGGTAAGGATGCGCCGCCTACGGTGGTCGTGAACACCTGCGCGGTAACGGGCGAAGCGGTGCGCCAAAGCCGCCAAGCAATCCGCCGCGCGCGGAAAGACCATCCGGGGGCCCGGCTTGTCGCCACTGGCTGCGCCGTGCAACTTGAGCCCGAAGCTTTTGCCAAAATGCCCGAAGTCGATCGCGTCTTGGGGAATGGCGAAAAACTGGACCCCAACGCGTGGCACCCTACGGCATGGCAGGCCACGGACGATGCACCCGCGGTTGCTAACGTCTTTGACGACAGCCACCTCTCCACGGCACGCCCTTTGCCACCAAAGACGGTACCCGTCCGGGCCCACCTTGAGGTGCAAAATGGCTGCGACCATCGCTGCACCTTTTGCATTATTCCGTATGGACGTGGGAACGCCCGATCTAAGCCCCCAGCATTGATTGCTGAAGAGGCGCTCGCAATGGTGGAACGCGGCGCAAAAGAAATCGTCCTCACCGGGGTGGACCTTACCTCCTACGGCCCCGATCTCGGCGCGGGGGTTACTCTCAGCGATGGGATTGAAGCTTTGCTCACCGCTTTGCCATCATCGGTTACCCTTCGCCTGTCATCAATTGATGGGGCCGAGGTGGATGAGAGATTGTTTGCCCTTGTTACCCAAGAGGAACGCATTGCGCCCTATCTGCACCTTTCCCTCCAGGCCGGCGATAATATGATCCTGAAACGGATGAAGCGGCGACACACGCGGGAAGAGGCCGTCGACCTTTGCAACCGGCTTAAGCAGGCCCGTCCGAGTATGAGTTTCGGGGCCGATCTCATCGCAGGTTTTCCCACCGAAACGGAGGAGATGGCGGCGAACACGTTGACCCTGGTCGATGATTGCGGCCTCAGCTTTGTGCACGTTTTTCCCTTTTCCCCGCGGGAGGGGACGCCGGCCGCCCGAATGCCGCAACTCTCCCGGGACATCATCAAAACACGCGCCGCTCGCCTAAGAGGCGCCGCTGACACCGCCCTTAGCCGGCACCTCGACCGTAAGATTGGCCGCACTGAAATCGTCCTTGTGGAGCAAATCAGGGATGGCAAGGCCGTTGGTAAACTTGCTGATTTTACGGATGTGTCGATCAACGACGAGGTCGCCATCGGCGATCGGGTGGCCGCTCGCATCATAGGCCACGAAAACAGAGCCCTCCTCGCCGAGAAAGGATCGCCCATGGACCATCATAACGGAGATGAGCAACATGGGTGAGCGTAAAGGTCTCTTTTCCCGCTTTTTCGGTCGAAAGAAGAAAGAGAAGCCCGCGGAGGATGCCGTGCCTGCGGCGGAGACCGAAGTGGTGCCAATCGACCCCGCGCCCCCTCCCCCACCGCCAGTCACAGTGGAAACGCCCCCACTTGATGCCGCCCAAAGGACCATTGAGGCGGGCACAGAACCGGTGGCAGTTCTCGGACAGCGGGAAACCAGCATCTCTGACCAGGAACCAGAAGGTCCCCGCAGCGGGGGGCCATCTGCGGACCCTGAAACACAAACCGCAAAACAACATGATCCTGCTACGGAGGAAATGTTAGCTGACGCCCCCAAAGAGCAAGCACCCCAAGAGGAATTCAGCACAGAACGCCAAGCGCACGACCGAGCGCCAGGCGGTCAACCCGCCCCGCCGGCGGCACCACCCACCATTAGACATGAACAACCCACCTCAAATAGTGAAGCGGTAGGCCACGAAAGCGCTCCGCCCGCCCCGAAAAAGGGGTTCTTTGGTCGCCTTGCCGCCGGGCTTTCGAAAACCTCTCAAAGACTCAGTAGCGGTATTGGCGCGATTTTCACAAAGCGGAAGCTGGATGACGCCACCCTAGAGGAACTTGAAGACCTTCTCATCACTGCCGACCTCGGCGTACCCGCCACCACTCGGATTATCGAAGCCCTGTCAAAAGGCCGCTACAATCAAGAGATCAGCGATGATGAGGTCCGCGCAGTGTTAGCAGAGGAAATCTGCCAAACCTTAGAACCCTTAGAAGTACCGCTCACGATCCATCCGGGTCGCAAGCCTCACATTGTTCTGATGACCGGCGTGAACGGCGCGGGTAAAACCACCACCATCGGCAAACTCGCCAAGAAATTCACCGATGAGGGATTATCCGTCCTCCTTGCCGCGGGAGACACGTTCCGCGCCGCTGCGATTGAGCAGCTAAAAGTATGGGGGGAGCGGACCGGCGCACCGGTGGTCGCCCGCGAAACCGGTGCAGACGCCGCGGGCCTTGCCTTTGATGCCATTAAAGAGGCGCAGGACAAAAACATCGACGTCGTCATGATCGATACCGCCGGGCGCCTCCAAAACCGGCGAGAACTCATGGACGAACTCGCCAAAATCGTCCGGGTCATCCAAAAACTGGTGCCCGACGCGCCCCACGATACGCTGTTGGTACTGGACGCCACCGTGGGACAAAACGCCTTAAGCCAGGCCAAAACCTTCACCGAGATCGCAGGCGTATCCGGCCTTGTGATGACGAAATTGGATGGGACCGCCCGCGGCGGGGTGCTGGTCGCCCTGGGCGATGCGTTTGGTATTCCCATCCACTATATTGGGGTGGGGGAAAGCGCCGAAGACCTCCAGCCCTTTAGCGCGGAGCGGTTTGCCGCTGCACTCACCGCCCAAGATGATGACGCCTAAAATGAGAACGTGTGATGACTGACCGTACCGAGACAGCTGAAAACCCCGCAGATGAGGCTGGTGCGACACCTGAGCGGCTAGAGGGCAATGCCAAACTGTTGGTGGAACTGGGGCCCCTGGCCTTTTTCTTCCTCGGCTATTTCGGGCACGGACGCGTGGCACCGCTAGTCGATAATCTATTGGGCATTGAGTTCTTCACTGATCCCGGCCGGGAGCTGTTCCTTGCCCTCGCGCTCTTTTTACCAGCGTTTGCGGTGGCGTTTGTCTATTCCATTGTAAAGACTAAGCGCGTTGCCCCTATGCTGTTGGTGGTGGCGGTGATCACCGGGGTAATGGGGGTGCTGACCTTCGTCCTCGACTCAAAGTCCTTTATCTATATGAAGCCCACGATCATTTACGGCCTGACCGCAGCCGTGTTGGGTGGCGGCCTCCTCGCTGGGCGGAATTTCCTTAAGGTGATCTTCGATGGTGCCCTCGAGATGGAGGATGCCGCCTGGCGCACCCTGACGTGGCGCTTTGTGGCCTTTAACGCAGCGACCGCGGTGGTGAATGAGGTTCTCTGGCGCACGCTGACAGCCGATTGTCTACCGGACGCCGAGTGTCCCGGCGAAGGCACATGGGTGAATATCAAGGTCTTTGGCTTCACCATCGCCTATTTCGCCTTTATTCTGGCAAACGCCCCCTTCCTCATGAAGCATATGAAAAACCCACCGGAAGCGGAAAAAGCGGAGGGGTAAGGCGGGGAAACCGTCTCCAAAGATGGTCATCCCGGTTTCTGCCGCAGGCAGAAGACCGGGATCTATAAGCTTGGATGTCAAAAACGTAGCCAAAACCCTACCATCCAAACTTGTGGATCCCGGACATTGGCTTCGCCAATTCCGGGATGACGAGGGTGCAAGGCCTGGGCCCAAAGCCCCAATTCCAGTTCTACCCCCTTCAAATCCCCTCTACCGGGTTCGATTTCGGCGCAAAATTCGCCTCTCCTTGTACTTCCTGCCAGTGACGAAGGGCCCAGACCACCGAGGGGAAGGCCAATTCTGTCCAGGGAATGTCCTTATAGGCAAAAAGGTCGACTTCCTCACTCTCAGGACCCGCCCCAATGCTATTGGGGTTCAAAAGACGTGCGCGGTAGATGAGTTGTACCTGGGAGATGTGAAGGATTGAGTAGATCGCCAGCAGACGATCAATCTCAAGCTCTGCGAGGGCTTCCTCTCGGGCTTCTCGCCGTGCGCCAACTTCCGCGCCCTCCCTCGTCTCAAGGTAGCCCGCCGGAAGGGTCCACCAGCCTCTTTGTGGCTCTATAGCTCGCTTACAGAGAAGGATCCGGTCCTGATCATCCGTAGC
>CALFRH010000683.1 GCA_937919225.1 uncultured Parvularcula sp. | reverse complement strand
CGGACCAGCATCCGATATAGCGTAGGCAAAGATTTTGCCGGAGACGCTATCAGCAACGAACAGTGTTTTGTCTGATCCGAATTCCAAAACGCTCGCACTTTTGGGGGCGTCAAAGACATCGTCAGCTTCGCTTGTGTTTGCTGGAGCTTCGCTACATGCTGATTGCAACGACAACGCTCCAAAAAGGAGTGCGGCAATACTCACTTTAGATATCATTTTCACTCCCCAGAGATTTTCACTAACGCGCTCTCTGCGAGTATTACATAGGTAACTACAAGAGGACATATTCCAGAACGCACACAGTATGCGCATTCGGTGCGTTGCAGAGATCGCACGCGTTGTGCACATTATATCTTCAAATTGAAATGATGGTTTCGTTCGGTCGCCACCTACAAAAGTGAATAAATTCAGTGATAAATTCAGTCCAGTAACAATGCCAAAAAAAGACTGCGAAGGCGACGCTTACGATGGGCCATTCAGCTCCAAGATTGGTAGGCATATTCACTGCCCTGGCCCTCATAATTGTCGGCACTGCCGTCGTTACCGCAGAACCGGTTGACAAAGACCTCGATATTGCTGAAGCGGCACGTCTAGCTAGTGTCGCGGAGGTAAAGCCGCCTCAGCCGCCACGCTCCCCAACCAGACCGCAGCCAAAACCGGACCCCAAGCCAAATCCCTGTCCGCCACGGCCACCGAAGGAGCCAGGTCCGAAACCGCCGAAACCTAACCCGTGCCTAAAACCTGCGCCACCTCCCCCAAACGGTAGACGCTGCTTTGTTCAATATATAACTGAGATGATCGACATGAGTAGTTTTGATCCCAATGCAGCGCTTTCTTGGAAAGCCAATACCTCAATGGTCGGGCCGGTGCGTGTGAACCGGCCTTTGCCGACACCGGCGGTTCGTTCCATAGGTCCGTTTGTACTTCTGGACCACTTCGGCCCTGTCCCAGCCCCACGAGAAAAACTACCAGCACATCCCCACGCTGGCATCGAAGTTATGACTTATCTTCTCGATGGCGCGAACGAACACACAGATAGTCTTGGAAATGTTGGCCAGATCGGCGCCGGGGGCGCCCAGTGGATGAAATCTGGAAGTGGCATTCTGCATACGGAACGCAATCTTTTGGATCGCTCCCCCATCATGCATGGCTTACAAATATGGTCGCGTCTCCCCATTGCTGCGCAAGACGCAGATCCCGATTACCGTGCCTATCAATCCGAAGAGATGGCCGAATGGACTGAGGACGGCGCTCGATTTCGTTTGATTGCAGGTGCGTTGAGTGGCAGACAAGGTCCGCTTGAGCTCGCATTACCATCAGTCATGGCGCATATTCTTTTGCCAGGTGCTTCGTCGTTCAAAATTGAATTACCCGATATCGAACATGAGTACGCAGTCTACGTACTTGATGCGAACGACCAGATCATTGTGAACAACGCACAGTCGCTTGCACAGGGCGACATTGTCCGCCTCCCCGATGGAACGCACTCAATTGAACTCGAACTCAGTGATGCTGCGCCAGTAGAATTGTTTCTGATAGGTGGTGAGCCCGCGCCCCAGCCACTTGTTTTTGGCGGGAGTTTCGTTCTCGATAGCGAACAGGCGATCCGCGAAGCAAATCATCGTTTCCAAGCAGGAGATATGGGCACATTAGATGGCGTGCCTTTCTAACAATAACGTCACTCTCCATCGGCAATGACAAAATTCACAGAAGCCGTTTATTGTGTCCGTCAAGCGCATTTGGAGGGCAATTTTTAGCAATTGCTCCCTGACTGACCAACTGGACACCTTGAAGACCGACTTTTATAGGTGCTTTGGCAGCATGTGTTGGGCTGGTCAGATTTTTGCCTTGCCGGCGGTGCAAGTGGAGCATGCAGCGCTTGCCCCATCACGGGCACTAGCGTGGCTGACCGTTAGCGGGCTGTTTTTTGGACAATGAGTATGAATTGTTGGGCAGAGTTTAGGACAACCATGATGGTGGCGAAGCTTGGGTCAGCAAGCGCCGCCGCTAGTGAACTTGGGCTGCATCGAGCGACTGTTACCCGGCACATTGAAACGGTTGAGGCAGCCCTCGGGACAACCCTGTTCCTTCGTCATGCCCGTGGCTTGCAGATGACTGATGCGGGCAAAGACATGCTTGAAGTGACCGGTCGTATCGATGACATGTTCACTGATCTGCAAGGAAAGACAAGGAATAAGAACAGCCAATTATCAGGCGAGCTGATAGTCACTTCATTGATAGGGGTGACGCCGCTTATTATGCCCGCCATTCGCGCTTTTAAAGCCGTCCATCCTGCGATTTCGGTTTCCTTTGTGTCTGGTGCCAAGCCTATGCAATTGGAATACGGCGAAGCGCATGTTGCGGTACGCGCTGGCCGGAAACCTGCTGCCGCTGATTATGTGACGCGCCTATTTCGCCGGATACAATTCGGTTTTTATGCACATCGTGACTACCTCCATGAAGCGCATACTCGTAAGAACAAAGTCGCGCTAGAAGACTACAAATATATTGGCCCAACAGATGAGGTGGCAGATGTAAATTCGCCCTACACCAAATGGTTTAATTCAACAGCTCCAAAAGCAGATATTGCTTTGCGAGTAAACGACTTTGACTTGAACTTGCCAGCTATCCTCGCAGGATTAGGTGTTGGAATACTTGCTGATCATGTCGCTGAGAGCTTCAAGGATTTGGTGCCTGTTGTCCCTCCTTCTAAAGACAGATCAGTTCCTTTATGGATCGTAACGCATATGGGCTTGAAGAAGGTCGCTAAAGTGCAGGAGTTTGTTCGTATCTTGACAGAAACAGCAGACAATTAGCGCCCAAGACAGGCAGCAAATCGACCCCTGCAATTTGGACATTCACAGATGTTTACGAAGCGCCTCTAGAAAGATTTGCGCTCTGCGCCCTTTAGCGTGTTCGTTACGAGTAAAGACCCAAACCTCCTTCGAGAAATTTGCCGACGGCTCCTTTATCTGGATCATACCAGGATCACCCAATCCAACTTGTGTTGGAAGAAATCCAATCCCGATGCCACTGGCAATCGCGGAATACAAAGCAAAGAAACCATTCGCGCGAAAGATTATACTCCGGGCCGAAGTGTGCTCTCGCAACCAAGTTTCAGCACTATCCTGGAATGTTTCAGAGCAACCTGAGATATATGTGTGATCGCGCAATTCTTTGACGGTCTTTGGTATTCCGTGTGTTTGAACGTACCCGTCACTCGCAAACAAGCTTGCCTTTATAGCGGTCAGTTTTTGAGCAGAATACCCCCGAGCCAAGTGGGTTGGCGGTGCAAGAACAATATCCGGCTCCCCAACCATTTCGAATTCAGCATCTTCCTCAATCGACGAATATGAGTACCAAAGATCAGGGTAATGCGTGCGCAAGTCGGCCAGCACGGTCGTGATCAGTCTGGTCAAACAACTTGGCGCAGCAATCATAATGTTGCCGCTGATTGTTCTTTCCGCTGATCCGCGGGTTAGAAAGAATTCTCGGAAATCGAGCGCGGCTTGCCTCGCCACCGAAATCAATTCGAAGCCAAATTTCGTTGGATAATATCCATCGTGCTCGCGCTGGAAGATTCGGCGCCCGATCCGGCACTCAAGCGACGTGATCTGTCGCATCACCGTGGACCGATGAACGCCGAGGTGTTGTGCGGTCCGAGACAGCGTATGCAGTTCACCAACCATATAGGCTGTGCGCATTTCCGACCAATCGACCGAATTTAAATCCGTTTGGCAAATCTGGCCAGTCAACTCAAAGCCTTTCCAAAGCAATAATGTGGCTTGGATGTCGTATTTTGACCAGATGTTCAAACGCACATCAGCTGCGCAAGCGCACCCGAGTAGAACGTTCTTTAGCGGATTGGAACCAATGGAATGGGTTGCATTTCAATGAAATGAGGTGTCGCATAAATGCGCATATCCTGTTGTAAATGGGACCAATACTCATTGGCATCTTATTGATATCATTAATAAATATGACTTGGTGTCGCGTAGTTGCAGCAATGACTTCAGGAATAGCTCTGAATGAAGGGGAATCAGAAACTCTCGCCCATATGCGTCTTAAGCCAGGATATCGAGGCTGAAGGCATTAATGTTCCAAATACGGAATGGGAGAGGTTCGCTGATGAGTGTATCCAAACACGATATGCGAAAAAGGATACGATCTTTGATACAGACGCCATTTCCAATCATATGCTGTTTGTCACCAAGGGCGTGTCCGCTTGCCAATTTGCACATCCAAATGGCCAATTGATCATAGAACGGTTCTTTACGATCGGGGATTTCTGCACCACTATTCGAAGCGCCTGGCGAACAGAGTCTAGCGATGAGCAAATCCTCGCAGTGACACCTGTGGAAGGGCTTTTAATCCCGATAAAAAGATGGCGTGATGAGTACCTACGCGGCGGTGCTATCGGTGAATATATGCGAATAAAGATTTTTCAAACTCTACTCTTTGATGCCGATGTCATACGTGTCAAATCACTTAATCGAACCTATGAATCATACACTTTTCTGCAAGAGAGGCAGCCGAGCGTACTCCAATCGATTGCTCAGAAGGATGTAGCGCAGTTCATAGGGATTACCCCTGAAGGATTAAGTCGATTTCTTAAAAATACAGCCACAGATTGAACGATCAAAATTTTTGCCTGCAGCTAATCAATTGGAAACACAGATATGAAAACAGCACTATTGACCGGATCAACGGGCGGATTGGGGCGTGAGGTCTCTCAAATTCTCGCACAAGAGGGTTGGAACCTTATCCTTGTTAACCGCGACAAAGAACAGGCTGATCAACAGATCGCATCCTTAACTAAGTTGTTCCCCAATCAAGCATTCAATGGCTATACAGCTGACTTAATGGACATAGAGGATGTTCAAAAAACAGCGGAAAGTATTGGCGTCGCTCACCCCAGAATCACAGCGTTGTATAATATAGCTGGTCTTCTAACCGATAAGCGTATTCTAAGCCCTCAAAATATTGAGGGGCATTTTGCGTTAAATGCCCTTGCACCTTATATGCTCATCAAAGCTTTGAGGCCTCGTCTCAAAGCCGCTGCAACACCTAACAACCCAGCTTTCATCGTCAGTTTTTCAACGTCTGCAGTCAATAGTGTGAAGACACTTGACACTTCAAAACTGGTTGACCCTGATACCATTGGCGGTCTTATGGATGCCTATGCAAAGACAAAAGCCGTTCTCAATATTATGGCCTGTTTTTTAAAAGACGAGCTTTTCGCTGAAAATATTTATATTTACTCGCTCGATCCAGGGGCAACAAAAACTCAAATGACAGACAGCAATCAAGGTATGCCATGGTTCGTAAGACTTCTTGTTCCCTTCCTATTTGGTGACGCCGCAAAACAAGCTCAAAAACTTGTCGATGGCGTTGACCTAGCAGTGCAGAGCAAACAAACCGGCGTTTTCATCTCAAATGGAAAAATAAAGGATAATCCACCTCTTGCGAATGACACGGGCATTCAAAATAGGGTGAGAACTCTAATGGACAGCCTTATTGAAAATAGTGACGCTAAAGAGCAAACTGTTTAATTTCGGCGTTGAAACGATAGCATTAAGCACGCGCTTGCTCTCGCGTAACCGTCACGCCCTAATAAAATGGGTCTCGGCTAAGAAAATGAGATTATCGACATCACCAAGGGTGAACAAAAATCTCCCGCCTATCTTGCGGTAGATCCCGATGGAAAGGCCAAAATTTTAGACCTTCTTCCAAGACTTGAGGAACGATTTAAAGACCGAGCATGATGGTAGGGTTCCGATTGGTCGATAGTCGATGTTTGTCTTCACTGGTGTCTGAACACAGCGGCAAGCGCCGATATAACCTTTGACGACTATTTAGCGGTTTCGATCCACCTTCAAAAGACACATGCAATTCCGGAATATGCGGAAGCCTTGAGACATGCAGCTCAGCGTCTCGAATGCGTTCCTGGTCAGTGTGAGATCAAACCTGGGGTGAGGACCAACGTCATTGGAAGCACATTGTGTGTGCATTTTGGGAACTGTCTTCAGAAATTGGATCGTGCGAACTTTGACCCACCAAACACGCCTAAACCGAAACGAACAGAAAAGTAAAAGATGCTCAAAGTACTTGGTATCCCTGGCTCAAATAGTGAGGATTCGATAAACGCCTTACTTGTTCGATATACCCTCAACCTATTGAAAACTAAGTTGAAGGTCGACGCCCAGTACTCAATTCTCGATCTCAATGACTATGAAATGCCAATCTATAAATCAGAAAGAGAGGTCACAGGCGGCATACCAGACTCAGCAAAGGCCTTCGTCCGCACCATCGGCTTTTCCGATGCCCTTATTATGTCTTTTGCGGAGCATAATGGAAACTACAGCGCCGCATTTAAGACCATATTCGATTGGGCTAGCCGCGTAGAACAAAAAGTCTACCATGCCAAACCAATTTTAATGATGGCGACGTCTCCAGGCGCTCGCCGTGGAGCTAGCGTCTTAGAGATTGCATCCACAGCTGCACCCTATTTTGGCGGAAGAGTTGTAGGCACATTCTCTCTTCCGCGTTTCGGCGAGACCTTCGACCGAACGCGCAATGTCTGTCTCGACGCTGAAAAATCAAACAAACTGTCGAGTTTGCTTCGACAGTTTGCACGCACGCTAACGGGCGAAAAAATTGAGGAGGTGTAGATGCTCCGAACCTATACTGTCACATTGATATTGGCTATGCAGGCAACAGGTTCTGTGATTGCCTCAGCCCAAGAAAAGAGCAGTGAGTATTATGCGCTTCCCGGGCTCGATCATGGGCTTATCCAATCTCCAGTGAACATTTTATCCGGTGATACAGCGACAGGGTCGCACACCGTTATTTTCGCTGGTGAAGACGTTTCCGCAACAGAAATAAGAAACACCGGGCATTCAGTTCAACTGCAAATGCCCCCTGGAGCGTCGGTCGCCTTCGATGGCGATCTTTATGAACTCAAGCAATGTCACTTTCATACGCCATCTGAGCATCAAATCGATGGCGTAACCTATCCCATGGAAATGCACTGTGTTTCGACACACCCTGACGTGAACGGTGACGGAGCACCTGAATATCTCGTTGTTGCGTTTCTCTATAAAATGGGAGAGGCAAGCGCTGCGATCGGACTATTTATCGATTCCATCCCGACCAACGAAGGCGCCCAACGAACGGACGAGCGGACAACTTTTTTCGTTAGCGATATTGTAGCAGAGGGAGACGCTTCGCTTGGCTACTTCACCTACCAGGGATCGCTAACGACCCCACCTTATACCGAATCCGTCCGATGGCTGGTGAAACGAAGCATCAGAGAAGCATCACCGCAGCAGATCCAAACGATCAACCAGATTGAAGGAAATAACGCTCGTCACGTTCAAGCGCTCTTTGGAAGAACGGTAGAACGCAATTGAATACCGCAGATGTGACATCGAAAGACCAACACAATGAACCAACGCATAGCAGCGATCAGCTTACTGATTTTCTTCATCTTGGCGTGGCTGCCACTCGGGCAACACGCGTTTATGGTGGATCATTGGATGAAGATAGGTGCGTTTCTAGCGCCAATACTTGTCTTTGCCGGATTCAAGGCTCGAGGAGAGGCAACATCGCCATGGACGACCGACGTCGCCTTAATTGCCTATCTGCTAACGGCGTCCTACCTCATTCATCAAGTCGAAGAGCATTGGGTTGATCTCCTTGGTCGCGAATACCCGCTCTATGAATTCCTGAATGGTTTGATCGCGACGTTATTCGGCGATGACAAATATGGAATATTGACCCGGAGTGGAATTTTCTACGTCAACGCTGGCATGGTCTGGACGGTGGGATTCTTGGCTATCCTGACAAGCCCGAAACAGATATTCCCAGCTCTGGCGATGGCGGGGATCATGCTGGTCAACGGCATCGCTCATATTCTGAATGCCGTCATTACAGTGGAATACAATTCCGGCTTGGCGACAGGTGTGCTATTATTCCTTCCACTGAGCATTGTCTTTTATCGTGCAATGCTGAAATCCAGAGCTGCCAATGTCCGTTTGATCATCGCGGGGATAATCTGGGGTTTCCTTGGTCATGTGATCTTATTCGCTGGCCTGTTCGCCTCGAACGTATTCGGGTTGGTGCCAGTTCAAATCTATTATGTAGCTCTCATTTTATGGGGCGCATTACCAGTCTTCGTATTTCGAAACGCGCAATGACCCAGTTCTGAGGTGCTGATTTCTGAGACTGATCTTAGTCAAAACTTTTTTTCTGTCATCTTAACCGACATCAACAATGGATGCACAGGCGGTGCGCAATGATGAACACACGTGGTTTCACTGGCGCTCGCTCGCATCGACGCCGAACGCAAAATTCGGGGGTGCCTCGCTATGGAGAATTGGACAGAAATTAAAACGGCTTACCTACTTGGACAGATAGGCACCGTATCGGCGACAGCGGAAACAATCGGTGTCCACCGCGCCACGGTTATT
>CALFRH010000682.1 GCA_937919225.1 uncultured Parvularcula sp. | reverse complement strand
GCGCGCAAACTCCGCAGCTTCCGGAGTAACTGGCACCGACGGCTTCGCACGTCCAATTGGTTTTTTGCTCATCAAGGCTTCAATCGTGCGCAGCAGGCGTGTCTCCGTCAGGTGGTCCTTAAGCAGGAAATCTCCGCAACCGGACTTCATCGCATCAACGGCAACCTGGATCTGACTGTCGCCGGCAATCATAATCGCCCGTGCGTTTTCCTGGGCGGGATACCGACCGATCATATCCAAAGCAATCAACCCGTCGCCCTCGCCCAGTCTGTAATCTATCAGGAAAAGGTCATAAGGTGACCCGCTCAGCGCCTGATCAAATTCGGCCAGCGTACTTGCCTCGTCGAAGGCGATGTCCACTTCCGTGCCTTCACACAGGCGCATTATCCGCATCCTATCCACGCGGTTATCATCGAGAATGAGCGCGCGAAGGGGGCGATCGGCGCCAACAGGAAGCGTTGAGGCGACGGGCGACTGCTGTATGTACTGCATGGGTGGGCTCCACTGAAATCTACCCCTGTGGAGCTAACTTTGACCGGTCAGAGAACCCTTAACGTCAGCAGAACAATCAAACCGAAATCGCTCGAATTTTATCGAACTCAGACCGCATTGCTTGAAATCGGTGGCAGGACCCGCACGTTTTGAAGATACGATTCGATGAATTCGAGCGTATCAGACACCTCAGCCATGGATGTCCCTTTCAGGATGTAACCCGCAGCTCCGCGACTGTACGCTTTGTCGATATCGTTCGGTGCATCCGACGATGACAGAACAAAGACCGGCACCCGGGCAAGCCCTTCGCGCTCTGAAATCGCGTCCAGCACGCCAAACCCATCCATCACAGGCATATTGATATCAAGAAGAACCAGCCAGCTCCGCCCCTCTCCGGCGTCGGCCGAGCGCTCAAGATACTCCAGCGCCTCACGTCCATTTTTTGCAAACGCCACCTGACGCGGCATACCTTGTTTGCGCGCTGCTCTCTCAATCGAGATGCGGATTACGCTGTCGTCATCGACGACGAGAATACCCGTTTCGGCCATAGCTACCTCTCATACCCAACGCCGATTATTAATGCAGACGGCTTTACCCGAAGTTAACGGCTTGAGGCCTTTTTGCAGCAAGCCAAAGGAGACTCTGTGCCCATGGACCGTTCGAACCAACGCGCATCAGCTGATGACGCACCCGTTGACGACGACATTCTTGACGATGTCATCTACTCCATCAGCCACGACCTGCGTGCTTCGATCCGCGCCATGCGCGAATTGCCTGAATGGCTGAAGGAAGATCTTGCCGCCCAGGGCGTTGATCTTGCCGGCGAGCCAGACGAGCTTTTGGGATTGATGCAAGATCACGCGCGACGCCTGGACGCCATGCTGGCGGGGCTCTTAGCGTACTCTCGCGTCGGGCGGCTTCAGGAAGTCGTGACGGTCGAACCGCTAGATGTGTTCAAACAGGTGGTCGGCGCCCTTTTACCGCCAGAAGACACTCATTTCTTTTGCCATTTCAACGCCGTACCCGTACGGATGGGGCAAGCGGACATTGCCAAGATCTTTGAAGTCATCCTATCCAACGCGCTGACTTTTGGAAGGAATGAAAACGGCAGCAGGATCGAAGTCACGTCGTGCCGCAGCGGTGAAGTTTGGGAGCTTATGATCGCCGACAGCGGGCCTGGTATTCCTGCCGACAAGATCGAGCATGTTATGAAACCTATGCGGCGGCTGTCCGCAAAAGCAGAAGATCCCACCGCAGGTATGGGTTTGTTCGTCCTTGACCGCATCGTCCGGCACTATGGGGGGGAGGTTTTGATCGAAACCCGGCGTCGTCGTGGTGGGTGTCTCGTCCGTGTCCGACTGCCGGTGCTTGTCTAGCCACCGAAACCGCCATCTTCGCTCTCAGGCAGGGGCACGGTGAAAAAGTCTCCCTTGTTCCAAGGGCCAAATACCTTCTCATCGGGAACAACACCCGGGCCTGACTGAAACACCCCGGCCCCAAAATGCCCCAAAAGGCGGGAAAGACGCTCCATGCGATCACTTGTCAGGACGTCATAAAACTCGGCGTAGAAGGGTTCCGTTTTCAGGCTGGCAATCCGTTCGATATGGCGGGCGACCGCAGTCTCGTGCGCGGCGCGGATTTTAGGATTTGTGAGCAAGCGCGCCTTTTCATTTGCAAAAAGGGCGCGCGCTGGCTGATGAACACCCCCCTCTAGTGCGTTGTGGTTCATACGAAACCAGTAGCCAAGGCCCTGGTCCCGGGTGATGTGGTTGGCGCGACCCCGCTCGCGTTTCACCAAGAAACTCTCAGCCGAACGTACCGCATAATGGTTCAGCTGGACCACGTCATAGCCGTAGGTCCCGGTGGTTGAC
>CALFRH010000681.1 GCA_937919225.1 uncultured Parvularcula sp. | reverse complement strand
GGTAGCGACAGGCCCTTCCTTGCCGAAAAAGCGCTAACGGGCCCGTCCCACGGCGCAAGGCTGGAAAATTACCCAGTCGACATCACCAATAGAGAGGTTTGATCATTGTGACCCGTGCCCCCTTCACCGCCGACGACTATGCAAGCGCGAAAAGCAGGCCCTTCCAAGCCGCCAAGGCCCTCGCCCCACGCAAGGACAAGGTGAAGAAGGACGGCCCCGTGGTCTTTCAAACCGGCTATGGGCCCTCGGGCCTGCCGCACCTTGGCACCTTTGGCGAGGTGGCGCGGACCAACATGGTGCGCCATGCCTTTGAGTGCCTGACGGGCCGCGAGACGAAAATCATCTGCTTTTCCGATGATATGGACGGTATGCGGAAGGTCCCGCCCACCGTACCAAACCCGGAGACGCTGGAGCCTCACCTGCAAAAGCCCTTAAGCCGGGTGCCCGACCCCTTTGGTACTCATGAGAGTTTTTCAGCCCATAATAATGCGCGGCTGCGGGCATTCCTTGACCAGTTTGGCTTTGACTATGCGTTCCAATCCGCGGCCGATGCTTATTCCTCGGGGATGTTCGATGCGACAATGGTCCGGGTGCTGGAGGTCTATGATGAGATCATGGACATCATCCTGCCGACCTTAGGCGAAGAGCGGCGCCAGACTTACTCCCCCATTCTGCCTATCAGCCCCAGCACGGGCCGGGTGCTCTATGTCCCCCTCCTAGCGGGACGCCACCACCGGTGAAGTGGTGTATGAGGATGAAGATGGCTCCCGCGTCACCTCCTCGGTGAAAGGCGGAGCGGTGAAACTTCAGTGGAAGGCCGATTGGGCGGGCCGCTGGTACGCCCTTGGCGTTGACTATGAAATGGCGGGGGAAGACCTCACCGAAAGCGTGCGGCTGTCCAACCGCATTGTCGCGGCCCTGGGCGGCACACCGCCGTCGGGCTTTAACTATCAGCTGTTCCTCGACGAGAATGGCAACAAAATTTCCAAGACCAAGGGCAATGGCCTCACCATTGACGAATGGCTACGCTATGCCGCGCCCGAAAGTCTGAGCCTCTATAACTTCCACCAACCCAAAAAAGCGAAGAAGCTTTACTTCGACGTCATCCCCAAGACGGTGGACGATTACTGGCAACACGTGACCAAGTACCCGGAGCAAGAGGGTGCCAAGGCGGTGGACAACCCCGCCTGGCATATTCATCAGGGCACGCCCCCGGCGGTCACCCCGCCGGTTTCCTTTGGCCTTCTTATGAATATCGTCGATGCGTCGGGCACATCGGACCCCGCCGTCCTTCGCGGCTTTGTGGCGAAATACCGCCCCGACGCCTCACTAGAAGAGATGACGGTGCTGGAACCCCTTCTGGGCTATGCGATCAACTATTTCGAAGACTTTGTAAAACCTAAGAAAGTCTTCCGTGCCCCCAGTGACATGGAGCGTGCAGCGCTCGAGCAGTTGGCCGGGGCCTTAGAGGGGCTTGGCGCCGATGAGGCCGAGGACGTCTACCAGACCGCTGTTTTCGATGCGGGCAAGGCCCAAGAGTTCGAAAATCTGCGCGATTGGTTCCGGGGTATATATGAGGTGGTATTCGGACAATCCGAAGGCCCCCGCATGGGGCCCTTCATCAAGATCTACGGGCCGAAGGAAACCGCGGCGCTGATCAAGAGCGCGTTGGCGCGATAAATCCCTTCTCCCCATTTAGGGAGAAGGTGGCCCAAAGGGCCGGATGAGGGGGTGAGCTGGGAAGAGACCCTATTGACGGTCACCTCTCCCCTCACCCGACGCTAACACGTCGACCTCTCCCCACTGGGGAGAGGTATAACGGAAGCAAAGCATCATCCGAGAAACCGCCTCCCCGCGGCGAAGACTGCGGGGTCCATCATCCTCTCTTGCCAGAGGAGGAACCCTCCAGGCGACTTGCATTCCCGAAGATGGATCCCGCGGTCGCGCTGCGCTTGCCGCGAGAGGGCGCAGGAAACGAATAGTTCCATACAGACTATTCGTTCGGCCTAAAAAACGGCGCCCTTCCCGTTTTTTTGCGTTCGGTGGGGAAATGGGACCCTTCCCTCTATTTTTACGCGTTCGGCCCAAAAAACGGGGCCCTTCCCTCTATTTTTACGCGTTCGGCCCAAAAAACGGGGCCCTTCCCGTTTTTTAGGCCTCACTCCCCAGGACTCGCCGCTGACCCAGCAAGGAGGCCGCCGTCTACCGTCACTTCGGACCCGGTCATATAGCCCGCATCATCAGAGGCAAGGGTGGCCACAATCGCGGCCACTTCTTCAGGGGTGCCAAAGCGCTTGAGCGGCGTATCAGCGACCATCGCCGCTTCGCGCTCAGGCCTATCAGGGCCCTCCCCCAACATCGTCTCCCACATAGGCGTCATAATGGCGCCAGGATGCACCGAATTGCACCGTACACGCCAGCCCTGCTGCGCGGCATAGAGAGCGACGGACTTGGTATGATTACGGATCGCTGCCTTAGAGCTGGCATAGGCCGAAGCCGCGGGGATGCCCACCATGCCTGAACGGGAGGAGACATTCACGATAGCGCCCGCCACCGGATCCGTCCCATTTTGCCGAAAAGCCCCAAGTGCATAGCGGCACCCGAGGAAGGTGCCGTCCAAGTTCACCCGGTGGACCGCCCGCCAATCCTCAAGACTGGTGTGTTCTGGATCGTGTGGGGCGCCCGTCCCCTCCTCAAAGCCGGTGACACCAGCATTGTTTACGACGACGTCGGCGGCGGGAACGGCACTCGCCAACGCCTCCCAGTCCCGTTCATTGGCCACATCAAGGGCGATGAAGCGACAACCCAGCCTGTCCACCGCTTCGCGCCCCGCCGCCTGATCCTTATCACTAATGATCACGCGCCCACCCTCGACATGCAGCCGCTCAGCAATCGCGAGCCCGATGCCCCGCGCCGCGCCCGTGACAACACAAATTTTCCCAGCAAACCGACCCATCAAACCCTCGCGAGAACCGAGGAAGGAATAGAGTCTCAAGCTGGGTGAGTGCAATGAAAGATAGATGAGGATTCCGATAAAAAGTGACGCGCGCTGCGCTTTATGCGGTGATCGCGCCCAAAACAAACCTCATCAAACTAGATGACCATAGTCTTCGCAATAAATTTTGTCTTAAATTTAATGCTAAAACTTGTGAAAGCGATTTTTAGCACCACTTATTGGGGCAGAACCCCTTAAGAAACTAGGGTCTGTGGGGATTCAGGATTCACAAATGTCTCGAAAGGTGATTCAAGC
>CALFRH010000680.1 GCA_937919225.1 uncultured Parvularcula sp. | reverse complement strand
ATTTTGCTTGCCAAGGTCCAAGACGAAGCCGGGCATGGTCTGTACCTTTATTGTGCCGCCGAGACATTGGGTGTCTCTCGCGACGAACTGACCGAGATGCTCAACGATGGGCGCATGAAATATTCCTCCATCTTCAATTATCCGACGCTAACTTGGGCGGATATGGGCGCTGTTGGGTGGTTGGTGGATGGCGCCGCGATCATGAACCAGGTGCCCTTGCAGCGGACGTCTTACGGTCCATACGGGCGCGCCATGATCCGCATATGCAAGGAAGAGAGCTTTCACCAGCGCCAAGGCTACGACATCATGATGCAGATGGCCCAGGGCAATGAAGCGCAGCGCAAGATGGCGCAAGATGCTCTCAACCGGTTTTGGTACCCGTCCCTGATGATGTTTGGCCCATCCGACAAAGACAGCGTGCATTCCGCGCAGTCTATGGCGTGGAAAATCAAAATGAATACCAATGATGAGCTTCGCCAGAAATTTGTTGATCAAACCGTGCCGCAAGCTGAATATCTTGGGCTGAATGTTCCAGACCCAGACCTGAAATGGGACGATGCGCGCGGCCACTATGATTTTTCCGAGCCGGATTGGTCTGAGTTCTTTGAGGTACTCAAGGGCAATGGCCCATGCAATTCAGACCGGCTCGCGGCTCGAAACAAGGCTTGGGATGATGGAGCTTGGGTTCGCGATGGGATGCTAGCCCACGCTCAAAAGAGAGAAACTGCTGCTCGTTTGGCGGCTGAATAGGAATAAAGGACATGGTAGCCCCCTCCCACCTCCTACGCGGCTTGCTGTTGATTTGTGTCGCATTCTTTCTTTGCATGGGGCTCGCCCATTTCTTTAGTATCAAAATCCCTGTGCTATTCGTTTACTGGGATACGCCGTTCTACGCCTATCAAGACAAGATAATCGCTTTCACGCTGATCACCTACATGGCGCTATTTTTCGGTGCGTCCCGCCACCTCGTTATGGTGCCTTATGCGCTGATTGCGATCTGGGGCACGGTCATTGGGTTGTCTTTGGTGAATACCTCTGCCGCGCTTGCTGAGGTTTTGGGCGACGGCGGCACGGGCATTTACTGGGCCATTATCGCTATGTTTGGCGGCTTGGCCGTTGTTCTAACTTTGCTTTGGTCTCGCGACCGCCAAACGACCTAGTCGGCGGGTCCCAAACCGAGCGTAAGATATCGAGGACTGAGATGAGCTCTGTAAACAACGCATATCCTGAAACAGAAACGAAAGAGGAGCACAGAGCATCGAAAGAGTGGCCCCTCTGGGAGGTTTTTATCCGTGGCCAGCACGGGCTTGCCCACCGCCATGTCGGCTCCCTGCACGCAGCCAGCGAAGAACAAGCGATCCAAAACGCCCGCGATGTTTACACCAGACGCAACGAAGGCGTGTCGATTTGGGTTGTTGAAGCCCGCCATATCGCCGCCTCGTCCCCATCTGACAAAGGCCCACTCTATGAGCCGGCGGAGTCCAAAGTGTATCGCCACCCAACATTCTTTGACATTCCAGACGACGTGGGGGCCATGTAATGGCAGACCAAACCGACCTCTTTGAAGCATTGTGCCGCCTCGGGGACACCACGCTTGTCCTTGGTCACCGTGTAGGTGAGTGGTGTGGGCATGGCCCGGCTCTGGAAGAAGACATAGCGCTCGCCAACGTATCTCTTGATCTCATCGGGCAGACTCAATTGTGGCTAAGCTATGCTGCTGAAGTCGAAGGCAAAGGCCGTACGGCAGACGATCTCGCAATGCTACGAGATGCTTGGGACTTTCGAAACCTGCTTTTGGTCGAACGTCCAAATGAAGATTTTGGCCATACGATGATGCGGCAATTTCTATTTGACCATTTCTACAAGCTGCAATTGGCCCAGCTTCAAGATAGCTCAGATCACAAAATAGCAGCAATCAGCGCAAAAGCATTGAAAGAAGTCAGCTATCACGCTGACCGATCTGCATCGGTTGTTGTGTCACTGGGTGATGGAACAGAAGAGAGCCACCACAGAATGCAATCGGCCCTCGACGCGCTTTGGCCATATGTCGGCGAGATGTTCTCTGTTGATGACCTCGATGAGCGCATGGTTGCACAAGGCATTATCCCGAATGTCGCAGATTTGCGGGCCGCGTATGACCGGGACATCTCTGCCATCCTATCAAGGGCGACACTGTCCATTCCAGAAAGCTCTTTCGCCCATACCGGCGGGAAAATAGGCTTTCGCCACTCAGAGCATTTGGGCCACCTGTTGGCGCAAATGCAATGGCTCCAGCGCGCCTACCCCGGGGCGCAATGGTGATGCAACGCCAAGTCGCAAAACCGGCTCCCCAACCGGTGCCTGGACCCCTGCCAAGTCTGGCGGCGGAGGCGCCAATTGTGCCAGGATCGGTTGAAAAAGCTCAGAATATGGACTGGCTTGGACAGGTCACAGCCACGGAAATCCCGGTAGTATCCATTACTGACCTAGGCATTGTTCGCGACGTGAACTGGGTGGACGAGGTTCTTGAGGTTAAGGTGACACCGACCTATTCGGGATGTCCGGCAACGCGCGTCATCGAGGTAATGATCGTGGACGCCTTGAAGGCGCGCGGCGTTGCTTCGGTTCAGGTCACACCTCAAATCTCCCCTGCGTGGACCACAGACTGGATCACACAAGACGCCAAGGCGGCGCTTGAAAAATATGGGATCGCCCCTCCTCGCGCGGCTGGTGGACCAAATAGCTGTCCGCATTGCGGGTCCGGCAATGTGGAGATGGTGAGTAACTTCGGCTCCACACCATGCAAAGCACAATGGCGCTGCAGAAGCTGCTTAGAGCCGTTTGACTACTTCAAGTGCATATAACTTCAGAAGGCGATCCAGATGTCAGAACATACCAAGACCCCTACGGCAGTTGTCGAAGCTTATATTGAGGGCACACGGACGAGGAATACCGACTTATTGAAGGCAATTTTCTCCGAAAACGCGCGAATGACAGGGTATTTGGGGCCAGATCTTTTGAATGATGGCCCAGAGCCGTTTTACGGCGCGTTAGAAGCCAACGAGGTTAGCGACGACTACACAGCCGAGATCAAATCGGTGACCCAGACGGACAAGATCGCAAGTGCTTGGATCTCTGAGACAAACCTGCTCGGAATGTCCTTCGACAACCATTTCCACATCATACAAATCCAGGATGGAAGCTGGCGGATCTCGTCAAAGCTGTTCCGCCACTATTAACATCAGCCCCCTAAGAGATCGCCATCATGCCTCGATTTCACGAACTAAAAGTCACCGATGTTCGCAAAACAATACGTGATGCTGTTGTGGTGTCATTTAAGCCAGCCAATGGCGGCGATTTTGGGTTTGTTCCGGGGCAATACCTAACCTTTAGAAGGGACTTTGACGGGACTGAACTCCGTAGGTCGTACTCTATCTGCGCAGGGCGTAATGACGGGATTCTACAGGTCGGGATCAAAAAGGTCGACGGCGGCGCATTTTCAACTTGGGCAAATCACGATTTGAAACCCGGCATGGTGCTCGAAGCGATGGAGCCAATGGGAAGCTTTCATACGCCGATCGCGCCGCGCGCCGCTAAGACATATATTG
>CALFRH010000679.1 GCA_937919225.1 uncultured Parvularcula sp. | reverse complement strand
ATCCATGCGCCCCTTGGGCGCGGTCATAAGGTCTTCGTCCATCATGGCTATTTAGGCGGTTTGGAACGACAAGGACAGGGCCTGCGCTCAAGTAGCGAAACGGTGGCGCCTAAAAGAGTGGCAAAGCCATCATCGCTGTTTCAGCTTGGGGAAAACCGCCCAAATAGCATCAAGGCAAGAGCGGCCAAGGTCCGCGCAGCGGTCGGGGGACCAACCCACCTCCGGGTCCGGCAACACGTTGGCGTCCTTAAACGGCATCTCCAACGTCATGGATAAGCAATCGAACCGGTGGGCGATGGCATTGGCAGCGATTTTGAGGTTCGCGGTGCCAGGCGCATCCACAGGGTAGCCTTCCTTGGTTTGGAAAGCAGGAGATAGCTGCGCGAGGCTTGTTTTGAACTGATCAAGCCTTTGCTGCTGCACCTGCGACCAGTTCGGCACCCCCTCTGCACCGGCGATGAAGTTGTTGGGGATCGCCTCGTCCCCATGGACGTCGAGGAAAAAGTCGCAGCCCAGCTCGTCCATTTTATGCCGAATATGGAAGATTTCGGGGCTCATCTCGGCACTGGGCTCTGCCCACTCGCGGTTCAAATCTTTGCCCGCGGCATTGGTGCGCAGGTGCCCCCGGCGGGAGCCATCAATATTCACAAGCGGCACAACATAGGTGACCGCTTGGTCGCGTAGAGCCATTGCGACAGCGTCGCTATCGTCGAGAAGCCGGGGCAGGAATCCCTCCATCCACCAGGACCCCATGGTCTCGCCCGGATGTTGTCGTGCGATGACCCAGAGATTGGGTTTCCCTTCGCCCGGCGTGCCAATGCGGAGAAGGTCGAGGGGCTCGCCATCTACCGTCTCGCCGAGGGGTAATTGATCCGCTAACGGAGAACAAGCAACGTCCGCGACGAACGACCGGTAGCGCTCAATCGGGTAGGGGGCAAAGTAGGCGTAATAGACGCTTTGGGTTTGGGGTTCATGCTCCCAAATGAGCTGCCCGTCCTTATATTTGGTCTCTACCCGGAACCAATGATCAAGGTCGTAGGACGCACACACATGATAGTTTGACCAACCGGGCACGTAAGAAGCGCCCGCGGCATTTTCGATCGTCAACCGACAACGGGTGTCCTTGGCGCCGGTGAGGCGAAAATAGAACCATTGGTAGAACTTAGCGGCGCCGTCTTCTCTGATGGCAAGGCGAATGTCCGAAGGCGTCTCGGCACTGAGAATATCGATATTGCCGCTATCGTGGGGCACGGAGAGGTGGAGCGAAGCTGTCATTGTGAGCGAAACCGTCGGTGGTTGGGGTTAGAACCCTTGTTGGGGCCTAAAACAGGCTAGAGGTCTACTAATGCGTTTGCCACGGCTTGTCCGTGGCATCCAGCAAGAAGGAAACGAGCTTTTGGGCGCAATGGACCCCACGGACAAGCCGTGGGGAACAAAAGGGAACGCTTAAATTCGGCATAGTCTCAAAAGCTCTATAGCCGTTTCCAGAACACCACCTTGTCACCACCGGGCTCGTAGAATTCGCGAATGCGTGCCTCCTCGGTGAAGTCTTGCTTGTGGTAGAAGGCCTGGGTGCGTTCAAACGCGGGCGTTCCTAATGTTTCCACCAACAGGATGCGGCCCCCTCGCTGGCGAAGGGCCTCCTCCAAATAGGTGATCATGGTGGCGCCGAGGCCCCTGCTTTGGTGAGCGGGCAGGACCCCAATCGCGAGCAAGTTCCAGGTGCCCTCGGTCATCCGTTCAGGTTCGCAGAACCCAAAACCGATGGGGCCGTTCGCACCCTCGTGGACGAACCACAGATCACTGGCATCGCCCGCCAGATATCCGGCCATCATGTCCTTCGCCATCTCACCCGGAAAAAGGTCGGTCGCCTCCGCGATGTCTGCGATGGATGGAATGTCGTCCGCCCGGGCGGGGCGGAGGTGAAAATTGTCAGTCAATGGATTAATCTTTCGCGGTGTCACTTTGATCGACGCGTGATCAGCTTTGGCTATGTTGGCATTCTAAACGGTCAGAAAAAGCGACAAATTAAACTGGCCCTTTCGCAAGGTCGCGAAAGGGAGGGGAGGTTGTTCGATCCCAAACGGGACATCTTACCGGGCCGCTTGGCGAGCCATCAAATCTCCATCGCTAAGGAGCATCCTCAGCTTTTGAAGCCATAGCACCCGCATTCAAGGCTTCGCAATAAGGGCTGGCCATTCTGCTTTGGTTGCGCAACAGTTAGGCTGAGTTGTGTGGAAGCCGTTTTCGTGGGTGGGTTATGGACGGTCTTGGGTCATTAATTCCCTTTATATTATTGTTTTTCATCTTTTTCCTGCTACCTGCGCTGGCGCGTCAGCGGCACGGGGCAGAGGTGGAGCGGCAGTTCGCCCGGGTGCAGAAAAAGCGGAAAAGCCGCGTCCTCGCCATCGTTCACCGGCAGGAGGCCATGGCCCTGCTGGGCGTGCCGCAGCTTCGGTATATTGACCTCAACGATGCGGAAGATGTGCTGGAGGCGGTGCGCAACACGCCGTCCGACCGCGCGCTTGATATTGTTCTCCACACCCCCGGCGGCCTCGTGCTGCCCGCCATGCAGATCGCGCGGGCGATCAAGGCGCATCCGGGGCCGACCACGGTATACGTGCCGCACTATGCGATGTCCGGCGGGACCCTCATCGCCTTGGCGGCGGATGAGATTGTGCTGAACCCCCACGCGGTCCTTGGGCCGATTGATCCGCAGATTGGCGGCCTGCCCGCCGCGTCGATTGCGCGGGTGGTGGAGGCGAAATCCGCCGATGCCACGGACGATTATACCCTCGTCCTCAACGATATTGGCCGGATGGCGACGGAGCAGCTGAGCCGCGCTGCGCAAGAGCTACTGCGAGGAACGGTATCCGCGAACGCCGCGGCGGCGGTGGCGGATCAGCTATCGTCCGGCCGGTGGACCCATGACTATCCCATTGTGGCCGCCGAGGCGCAGGAATTGGGGCTGAAGGTCTCCACCGACATGCCAAAGGACATTTCGGACCTCATGGTGCTGTTCCCAGCGTCTTTGCGGGGGCGGAATGTGAAGTTCACGCACCAGCTGGCGGCGCTTTTTGGTCGCAAGCCCCAACCGAACGGCATCGCGAAAACCAGCTCACTGCCCTCCTCATCGGAGCAGGTGCCCTTTACCGGCTATCAGCCGGGCCCTGGCGCGCGCAGCTTTAGCTATGGCCCATGGTACGCCGGAGACCTGCGGCCGCGTCATGATCCGGGCCCCAGCCCGCGGGATCAACGTCGGGATCGGTAGTCTGCCTGCCTTTCGTCTTCTGCAAGGTGGCCTATAGGCGAATGGGCATGGGCGCGGTAAACCGATGCACATGAATCGCCTTTTGTCCTTCGC
>CALFRH010000678.1 GCA_937919225.1 uncultured Parvularcula sp. | reverse complement strand
GGGCAAGGTTCATGACCCTCACCCTCGACATTCAGGTCGATGACAACGCCTGGGACCACGAGGCCGCGGCAAAAACCGCAGCCGCGTGCGCCGATGCCGTATGGGCATCAGCCGCCGAAGGCGTCCAGCCCGGAGAGGTCAGCCTCCTCTTCACGTCAGACGATGCCGTCCACACCCTCAACAAGGATTGGCGCGGCAAGGACAAGCCCACCAATGTGCTTTCATTTCCTGCCGAGCCCATGCCCAGCGTTGAGGGGCTGCCCACCCCCCTTGGGGATCTGGCGCTCGCTCACGGTGTCTGCGCGCGGGAGGCGGCCCAAAAAAATATCCCTTTTGAGCATCATTTAAGTCATTTGATCGTTCATGGTCTTTTGCATCTATTCGGCTATGATCACATTGATGAGACGCAAGCGGGCGTGATGGAGGCGTTAGAACGCGACATCCTGCACCGGCTGGGGATCCCCGATCCTTACGCCGACGCCCAATAAGTGAAACGGCCCCCAAGGGGCTGATGATGATGGAGAGACCCATGCCCGACGGCACTGCGCCGTCTACACGCCCCGCAAGCCATTCATTGAATGGTGAGGGGCTGACCCAGACACAAGATGAGGCCCCTCATCATCCAAAGAGTGGCCTATTGAGCTTTTTCGACCGGTTTAAGGCCCCAAAGGACCAGACCTTTAACGACGTCCTGCACCAGGCCGCGGCCAATGGCTCAGACCTGTCCCCCGCCGAACGGGCTATGATGGAGCGCATCCTCGCCTTTAACGAAAAGCGGGTTGATGATGTCGCCATTCCCCGCGCCGATATTGTCGGGGTGGAGGCGGATGTCAGCCTTCCTGAGCTCCTCACCTGTTTTTCCGACGCAAACCATTCCCGCCTGCCGGTCTATCGCGGGGACCTCGATGACCCCATCGGCATGGTCCACATCAAAGATGTGGTGGGCCTCCTGGCGGACCCCAATAATGGCGAAGACAAGCCCGCCGGCCCCATATTGGAGAGCCTCACACGAAAAATCCTCTATGTCCCGCCCTCCATGCCGGTGACAGATCTTCTTTTGCGGATGCAGGCCTCCCGGGTTCATATGGCCCTGGTGATTGACGAGTTTGGCGGTACCGATGGCCTTCTGACCATTGAGGACCTTATAGAACTCATTGTCGGCGATATTCGTGATGAACATGACGAGCCCGACGCCTTTGAGGTGCGCCGCCTCGGCGAAGGCAAATGGGACGCTGACGCCCGGGTACCCCTTGAAGAAGTCGCCGAGCAAACCGGCCTACCGGTCGAAAGTGACGATCACGATGCCGATACATTGGGGGGGTTGGTCTTTAGCCTAGCGGGGCGTGTGCCTTTGCGGGGGGAGATGATTTCGCACCCGAACGGACCTGAGTTTGAGATATGTGACGCTGACCCCAGACGGATCCGCCGGGTGGTGATCCGGGCCAAAGCCAAGCGACGGGAGCAGGAAGCAAAACTGACAGAACCCGCCTCGAACGATATGTCAGCGATTGCGGAGCCCACGGAACCCGCGTGAGCGTCACGGCCCACCCCCAACGCTCATTCGTCCGCTTCCTTGCCGAAGCCGCAGCGAGTCTTACCCGCATTGAGGGGTGGCGCCGCTATGGAGTAGCCTTTGGGTTTGGTGTTCTGACAGCAACGGCTCTGGCTCCCTATTACGCTCTACCCGCCTTAGGGGTTGGACTGTCGGGTCTCGTCCTTCTCCTCGACAGTACTGGCAGCGCCCGCCGTCCACGCTGGGCGGCCTTTGCCACTGGCTGGGCCTTTGGGTTCGGCTATTTCCTGTTCGGCATGTATTGGCTGGCTTTTGCCTTTTTGGTGCAAGCCGACCAGTTCGCCTGGATGATCCCGATCGCGGTGCCAGCCTTCACCGGGTTCTTAGGCCTGTTCTTCGGCGCGGCGTGCCTTGCAACCACACTTTTATGGCGGAAGGGGCCAGCGCGGGTCTTCACCTTCGCGGCCTGCTTTGCCCTATTCGAATATGCCCGCGGCACCGTTCTCACCGGCCTGCCCTGGAATCTCGTGGGCCAGAGCTTTGCGGGCACCGCCCTCCTCGCCCAACCCGCCGCCTGGGTCGGCCCTTATGGCCTCAGCCTACTGGTCGTCTTACTGGCCGTCGCGCCAGCCGCCGCTTTTCAACGCCAAGACCGCTCCTGGATAAGGGGCCCTCTTCTTTGGGGCCGCGGTGGTCTCGCCGCCCTTCTTGCTTTCGGCGCCATTCGCCTTGAGGTACCCACCTCCGCTGCCAGCGTACCGCCTACGGAGTGGCGCCCGTGGCTGGTGGTGGCGCAACCCAACATCCCGCAGCGGGACAAGTTCGACGCCGGCAAAATGGTCCCCAACTTCGAACGGCTTGTGAAAATCACCACCGACGCCATTCCAGAAGGAGAGAGGGCCCTCGCCGTATGGCCGGAAAATGCCTTCCCCTTTCTGGCTCAAGACCCTGGGGCACCTGGTTTTTTCGGCACGGCCCTACCAGCAACCACAAGTCTCCTCACTGGGACATACCGGTCATACCAAGAGGACGGCACCCTTCGCCACGGCAATAGTGCCGTCTTTTTTGGCCCCACCAATGAAGAGGGCGAAAAACCTATCGCCGGCCTTTACGACAAGCATCACCTTGTCCCCTTCGGCGAATATTTACCGTTCGAGGGACTGCTGAAAGCCGTCGGCCTCTCACAGCTCGCGCCGGTGGGGGACGGGTTCACCCCTGGGCCTGGCCCACAGACCTATAATGTGGGGGGGATCCGGTTTGCGCCCCTCATCTGTTACGAAGATGTGTTCCCCCTTGCCCTCTACCCAAAGGATGACCGTCCGGACCTCCTCGTCGTTGTCACCAATGATGCCTGGTTCGGCGACAATGCCGGGCCAAAGCAGCATCTGGACATTTCTCGCCTCCGCGTGATCGAAAGCGGTCTGCCAATGGCCCGGTCAGCAAACACCGGTATTTCAGGCGTGTTTGATGCGAAGGGCCGCCTTTTGCGCTCAATTCCCCTTTACGAAGAAGGGGTTGTCACCACCCCCCTGCCACAACCCGTCGCCAGACCCTTTTACGACAGGGTTGGAAGCTTCTCATTTGCGCTACTTCTTCTCCTGGTTGCATCTTTCCCCTCACTTTCAGGTCTTGCAAGGAAGGGTTGAACGCGTCAAAGTTGCTGTAACACTAACATGACGCGTACAAAGTGAGGGTTGAATGGTGGAGAAGCCGAATAAGCGTGCCCCCCATCCGATGGATATCCATGTCGGCAGCCGGGTTCGGCTGCGGCGCATGATGAGAGGTCTCAGCCAGGATCGCCTCGGTGAGGAGTTGGGGCTGACCTTCCAGCAGGTTCAGAAATACGAAAAGGGTGTGAACCGTATCGGCGCCAGCCGGTTGTGGGATATTGCCCGTATTCTGGATGTATCGGTGCAGTTCTTTTACGACGATTTTGGCGATGGCCCTGAATCTCTGATCGGGTTCGCCGAAACCAATGGCACCCCTTATGTGGACGAGAAGGCTGATTTTCTCTCGACCCTTTCGACCCCGGAAGGAATGCAGCTCTGCCGCGCCTTTGCCCGGATTGAAGACCCCACCGTCCGTCGCCGGGTATTGGATCTGGTGCGCACCCTTTCTGAGGACGAAGAAAAACCAAATTAGCAACTCGCCTCTTGCCGCATGAGGCTTCCAGGGACATAAGGTTTTCTTTATATGACGCCTGCACAAACGTTCCTGGAAGGGGTAGCCCATGTCGTCTTCATCTTACCTGTTCACCTCAGAGTCGGTCTCCGAGGGTCATCCAGACAAAGTATCTGACCAGATTTCAGACTCTATTGTTGATCTCTTCCTATCCCGCGACCCTGTCGCCCGGGTGGCGGTGGAAACCCTCACCACCACCAACAAAGTGGTCCTGGCCGGTGAAGTGCGCTGCGCCGAAGAGGTAACAGCCGAAGAGATGATTGAAACCGCCCGCGCAACGGTGAAATCTATCGGGTACGAACAGGACGGCTTCCATTGGCAGAATGCCAGCATTGATTGCTTGGTACACGGCCAATCGACCGAAATCGCCCAAGGCGTCGATGGCGGTGATGATAAAGATGAAGGCGCCGGTGACCAGGGCATCATGTTTGGCTACGCCACCGATGAAACCCCCGAACTGATGCCAGCGCCCATCGCTTGTTCTCACCGGATTGTGAAAGCCCTAGCCGATGCGCGACACGCAGGCACCCGCCCTGAGTTCCAGCCCGACGCGAAAAGCCAGGTGACCCTTCAGTATGAAAATGATCGCCCTGTCGCTGCAACCTCTATCGTTGTTTCCACTCAGCATGCCGAAGGGTTGTCCCAAGACGATGTGAAAGCGCTCGTGCGCCCTTATGTGGAAGACATTCTCCCCGACGGTTGGATGTGCCCTGAAGAAGAGTTTTACGTAAACCCCACCGGTGCCTTCGTCATTGGCGGCCCGGACGGAGACGCGGGCCTTACCGGCCGGAAAATTATTGTGGACACCTATGGCGGTGCGGCCCCCCACGGCGGCGGCGCCTTCTCGGGAAAAGATCCGACCAAAGTGGACCGGTCAGCGGCCTATGCCAGCCGGTATCTTGCCAAAAATGTGGTTGCAGCAGGCCTTGCGAAGAAATGCCTTATCCAGGTGTCCTACGCCATCGGCGTATCCAAGCCTCTTTCCCTTTATGTGGACCTCTATGGTACCGGCGAGGTGGATGAGACAGCGCTCGCCAAGGCCCTGAACGAGGTGATGGACCTCAGCCCCCGCGGTATCCGCACCCATTTGGGTCTTAACAAGCCGATCTATCAGCGGTCAGCCGCCTACGGCCATTTTGGTCGCGAGCCTGATGCGGATGGCGGTTTCTCTTGGGAGAAGACGGATCTCGTCGACGCGCTGAAAAGTGTCCTTGGCTAAATCGGGGGCTAAGACGGGGGACAGGAGGGACCCATCCCAAAAGGGAGGGATCCCGCCCCAATGGGAGGCTGACCGGTTGTACGGCCGCAGCCAAGGTAAGCCGTTGCGGGCGCGCCCAGCGCGACTGATGGCTGAGTTGCTGCCCAAGCTCTCCGTCAGCGCAGAGACGGCGGCGGAGACGATTGCCAAGCACGAAGGTGAGGTTTGGTTCGAAGTGGGTTTTGGCGGGGGAGAGCACCTCGCCTGGCAAGCCGCCCAGAACCCGGACGCTCTCATTATTGGGGCCGAGCCGTTCCTTAATGGTGTGGCAAAATTACTGGGTCAGGTGGAGGACCAGTCCCTCCCCAATGTCCGTGTCTGCCACGGTGATGCGAAACCTGTCTTGGCCGCCCTACCGGACGCCAGCCTATCAAAGCTCTTCGTTCTGCACCCGGATCCCTGGCCAAAGGTGCGGCACCATAAACGGCGGATGATCTCCGCGCCGTTCCTCCACCACGCG
>CALFRH010000677.1 GCA_937919225.1 uncultured Parvularcula sp. | reverse complement strand
AAATCGCTATTCATCTGAATCTACGGCCTTGAACTCGCACCCATACCCAGGAACAAAATATTCGCGAGGGGCATCATATTGCCTATCCCGAGGTGTGGGTGCGACCACGGAGACGATTTGATTGCAGAACACATCCCAGCGATGTCCTTGCAATCGATCTGGTCTGCGTGTGCAGCCGCCTTGGAGATCTGCGAAAAAGACTGCCCGTGCTAACAGAGCTAGGCATTTTTGAGTAACGGACCCCGCGCTTGTTTTCGACTAACAGTAAGGCTGAAATTGTGATCTCTGAATTGACTGAGTCCAACTTGAACGACAAAGCCTCTAAACAGGACGACTCGTCGACGATCGCTGAAGCTCAGTTGCAGTTGGCGATCGCCTGTGCCGAACGACGAGAGTTGGCGGCGGCGAGACGACATGCCAATATCGCTACCGAGCAGGCGGCGCTAGATTGGCCGCACCTAGAATTGCTCGGCACCATGCTGTTCCAACTGAGCGAGTTCTCGTCAGCGTATTTCGTGCTCAGCCAGGCTTCGCAAAACGGGCCTTTGGGAGCCGAAGCGCTCAAAGTCTTGGCAGCACTGTTCCACCGCACGGGTGAGACCGACAATGCGCGACGCTGTATCGCGGCGATGGCGCAGCTTGAGGCGATCGCAGAACCCAGCCGTCTCCATCCAGACCGACCCAAGATCTTGCGGTTCCGCTCGGTAGAAAAAAGCCGCTTCGGCATCAAGACGAACCGAGAAACGGGCTTGCGATACTGTCGGCTGAAGGGTGGTCACTTTTCCACCAAAAATCTAATTGACCGGGACCGCTTCAACCTCTACGTCGCGACCGTATTCGGTAACAACCTGGACAAACCGGATACGTTGCCCGACTTTGACCTGTTCATGAACAGCGTCAGCTGCCCTGATCTCGATCCGGTGGGGCTGGATAACGTCGAAGCCTTTTTGGCGAAGTTCCCCGACGTGCCAGTGATCAACCCACCTCATAAGGTGCGCCGCACAACCCGCGCCGAAAATTCCCGCCGCTTGGGCGTCCTTCCTCACGTCATCCTGCCGCAGACCGAGTTGTTTCGCGTGGAAGGGGCGGCGCTAGCGATCGCCGATCAGATGGAAGCGGCTGGACTCGGTTACCCGGTGATCGTGCGCCATCGCGGCACGCAGACCGGTAAAACCATGGCCAAGATTGATAGCCGTGCGGCTCTGGTCGAATGGATATCGGCCCAACCACCGGGCACTGAAGCCTATGCCACTGCCTTTATCGATTGCCGGTGGCCAGACGGTTATTACCATAAGTCACGCGTATTCTTCATTGACGGTGAACTGTTTCCCGTTGCCAGTTTGGCTAGCGATACTTGGCAGATCCATTCTGGCGATCGCTATCGCGTGATGTCGTCCACACCTTTGACCCAGGAGGATGAGAAGCGCTTCTTAAGTGATCCCGTAGCTTACTTAGGTGCAAAGGCAATCGATGCGCTTTACACCATCCGTGACACCATCGATCTAGATTTCTTCGGCATTGACTTTACCCTCGACTCAGAGCGCAACGTGATCGTGTTCGAGGCCAATGCCGCCATGCGCCACAACTTTGACCATGCGGAGAATTTCCCTTATACCCGTCCCCATCTGGAAAGGGTCTCCGAGGCTTTTGCCGCCATGGTCGAACGGCGAACGACGGCAAGGAAGTCGCCATAGATTTCGTCAGCGCTCCCCTCATGACAGTGATTCTCCTGATTTTTTGACGTCATATGCTTGGCACATATTCCACCCAGACGATGACTAAATTGCCCCTCGCCCAGTTGATGGCGCCAAATGGGCAACTCGCGATCGCGTCGACTGACCAAATAGCCGCCGAGCTGGTTGCTCGGCTGAGGGCAGCGCCGCACTGGCTGGTTTTGGTCACGGAACAGCATCCGATTGACCTCGACCGGGTCATCAACGTGTTGACAGCGATGGGCCAGCGTGACGCGATGCCAGTCGGCAAATTGCCGCACATTTCGAGGACCAAGATCCAAGTTGATATGAAACAGTCAGCTCGCCAAGGCAAGGTGACCCGCTACAGCCGTACACCCGATGCCTTGCCTCTGCATACAGACTGCAGCAATAAGGCCATCCCACCCAACTTGGTAGCGTTTGCCATGGAACAGCCAGACCCCCAAGGCGGCGGTGAAAGCATAATCTTGTCAGCGGCAGATCTCGTTCACGAACTGCCTGAAGACTTAGTCAGTCTCTTGCGTCAACCCGTATTTCCTTTCGTCGGTGAGAAACGGTACCCGATTCTTCAGGGTGAAGGAGACGATTTGCGGATTCGCTACTACCGGAACCAGATCAACTCCGCGTTGGGTGAGCAGCATCCGTTGTCGGACCAACTGCGGGAAGCGCTCGATGAATTGGAGCGCTACTTAGCACTGTCCAAGCGATCGGTGCGCTTGGCGCTGCAGGCCGGCGAGGTCTTAATCATGGACAATCAGCGCGTCTTGCACGGTCGTAGCGCGATGCCTGCCGACAGCTCACGCCTGATGCATCGGTTCCGTCTGTCGGTGCCGGCGCTTGCATTGAGTGCTTAATTTTGAGTCGCAGTTGAAACTTTATCCACAACCGTTCAGTAGGTCAGAAATGCCTCTAACTCTGCACACCCCATTTCTGCAGGATGGCGCTTTTGATGAAACAGAATGTAGCCACGAATCCAGTAAACATAGGTTTGCTCAGTGCAATGGGAGCAGTGCTTTAACCGGATTTGATCGCGGTCTTGATCCAACAGTTTTCGAGGTTGAGTTTCCATCAGTGGTAAATTGCAGCAAGCATGTATCTAAGACAACTCATTTTTAGCGATATACTGATAAAACTCGTCAGCTATACTGAAATTTTCAATACATTTACATAGTACAAGCACACTACATGGCCAACCTGCAGCCCATACACCCAATTTAGTGAGATATACCGCGAGCAATCATCCTATCCACCCAATTTCGGGCAGATAGACTGCAATTGTCGATCTAAGAAGCGTTAGCTGCCAGAACGAACCAAGCGTCAACTGTATGATTGAGTACTTCCTCTTTTGCGCCGATGATCGCCCATTGCAGATTGCAGAGCTCGCCACGACCCTGCGAGATGTTAATTGGTCACTGCACGTTGCGAGAAACTGGTTCGTCTCAGAAGGGATTCAGCTGGCCCAGGACGCTCCACTCAGCAATGACGATGTCACACTTGGTTGGCCAAACGATTCTCAACTGGCAACCGATTTCGCCGCAGCTGTATCGTGTGGCAACCGGAAACAAGTTGATGAATGGATCTACGATTGTCAGATTGGTTCGGGCATGTGGGCCGCTCAATTGCCGTTCGCCTTCGCCGAACATGGCGAGTTTGACTCTCTTGATGACGCACGCGAGCAGATGGGCGGACAATATGTTGATCACCTATCCAGATCAAAAGTGATGTATCAGGTCACCAATTGCCCGCACATGGAGTACACAGCAATA
>CALFRH010000676.1 GCA_937919225.1 uncultured Parvularcula sp. | reverse complement strand
CCGTGGCCAAGAGGAGGAGGCCCACCGCCACCCACTGCGCGTTTGCGGTAATGGACCAGGCGATGGGCAGCGCCAGCACCATGCGCCCCACCGTTAACACCGTGGCGGGGGTTAAGCGCGGCGTCACGTGGTCTGCGCCAGCCACTCTTCAAGCCAATGGATGTTGTACTCACCCGTTAGGAAGTCGGGCTGATCCAGCAAGCGCTCAAACAAGGGGACCGTGGTTTTAATCCCGGTCACAACGGTTTCAGCCAAGGCGCGGCGAAGCCGGGCAATGCATAGCTCCCGCGTGTCGTCATAGACGATCAGCTTGCCAATCATGGAATCGTAGTTTGGTGGGATCGTATACCCATCGTACACGGCTGAATCGAAACGGATGCCAGGGCCACCGGGGGCGTGGAAGTCGCTGATCTTCCCCGGAGAAGGGGCAAACGTCTCTGGATCCTCGGCAGTGATCCGGCATTCAATTGCATGACCCTTAAAGGTGATGTCGGATTGCTTCACCGATAAGGGCTGTCCGGAGGCGATGCGGATTTGCTCACGGACAAGGTCGATACCAGTCACAAGCTCGGTAATCGGGTGCTCCACCTGAAGGCGGGTGTTCATTTCGATGAAATAGAACTGTCCGTTCTCGTAGAGATATTCGACGGTCCCGACGCCCAAATAGCCAAGCTTCTCGATGGCCTGGCGGGTGACTTCACCGATTTGGGCCCGCTGCTCTGGCGTGAGGGCGGGGGACAAGGCTTCTTCCAGCACCTTCTGGTGGCGCCGCTGCAACGAGCAATCCCGCTCGCCCAATTGAACCACATTGCCGTGGGAATCCGCTGCGATTTGGATCTCAATATGGCGGGGCAGTTCGAGATATTTCTCAAGATAGACCGCATCATCGCCAAAGGCGGCTTTGGCTTCGGCCTGGGCGGTGGAAATGGCGGTGTCGATTTCAGAGGCGTCGCGCGCCAGCTTCATGCCTCGTCCGCCCCCACCGGAGGCAGCTTTCACCAAGACAGGAAAGCCAATCTCGGCTGCGACCCGTCTTCCTTCCTCGCGACCGGAAATGCCGCCATCGGACCCCGGGACGAGGGGGATGCCCACCTCGTCCATCGTGGCTTTGGCGGCGATCTTATCGCCCATCACGCGAATATGGTCGGCGGACGGACCGATAAAGGTGATATTGTGGGCCGCAACGATGTCAGCAAACTTAGCATTCTCTGACAAAAAGCCATAGCCGGGATGGATGGCGTCGGCACCGGTAATCTCCGCCGCGGCAATAATGGCAGCGATATTCAGATAGCTGTCCTTTGCGGCGGGGGGGCCGATACAGACACTTTCATCGGCGAGACGCACATGCATGGCGTTAGCGTCGGCGGTTGAGTGCACGGCCACCGTGGAGATTCCAAGCTCCTTGCACGCGCGGTGAACCCTAAGGGCGATCTCGCCCCGATTGGCGATGAGGACCTTCGAGAACACTATTCGATCACAACCAGCGGCTCGCCGAACTCTACCGGCTCCGCGTCTTTGGCGAGGATTTGTTTGACCGTCCCCGCTTTTGGCGCCTTGATCTCATTGAGGGTCTTCATCGCCTCAATGATAAGGATCGTCTGTCCCGCGGAGACCGTGCTGCCTTCACTGATGAAGGGGTCGGCGCCGGGGGATGGGGACATATAGGCGGTGCCCACCATGGGGGCGGTGACAGCGCCGGGGTGATTCTCGACCGATGGTGCAGCGGCGGACGCGGCCGGTTCAGCCGCCGGTGCCGCAACCGGCGCTGCGGGGGCGGCGACAACCGTTCCGCCGCGGGCAACCCGCAGCCGGACGGGGCCGCGCTCAATTTCAATTTCTGTAAGCCCCGTTTGCTCCAGCACGTCAGCCAAAGCGCGGATAGCGGCGAGATCTTTGTCGAGATTTTTTGGGTCGGGCATTCGGCCCCTTACTTCATAGTTTAGTGGGCCCCGTCGGAAGAGGGCCGGTGAAACGAGCGCGACTTACGCCGATGCGCCTGCCCGGGCAATCGGCACCCCCTCTTGCGATGCAAAATGAGATGATAAGCAACTAGGACGGACCCTTGCGGGCCGCAAGCCCCCCGCATAGATGAAAGGCTCGTTTTGTGAGCAGGATGATCATCCATGACGGCCTCGACCATTGCAGTGACGATTAATGGCGAGGCGCATGAGGTGCCGCCGGGCTCTGTGGCGGGCCTCCTCGAAAATCTTGGCTTGCCCGTCCAAAAGATCGCGGTGGAGCGCAATCTCGAAATCGTGCCGCGCTCAGCCTATGGTGACACCCTTGTTGAGGCGGGGGACGCCTATGAAATTGTTCAATTTGTAGGAGGTGGCTGATGGCTGATCCAAAATCTGATGAAGGGTTCTCTGTCGCCGGGCGCCATTTTACGTCCCGTCTCATTATCGGGACCGGCAAGTATGAAAGCTATGCCCAAAATGCTGAGGCGGCGGAGGCCGCGGGGGCCGAGATCGTCACGGTGGCGGTGCGCCGGGTGAACCTCACCGATAAAAGCCAGCCCATGTTGGTGGATTATGTTTCGCCTGAGAAATACACTTTTCTGCCCAACACTGCGGGCTGTTTTACGGGGGAGGATGCGGTGCGCACCCTTCGCCTCGCGCGGGAGGCGGGGGGATGGGACCTTGTGAAACTTGAAGTCCTGTCGGATCCTAAAACGCTGTACCCGGACATGATTGAAACCCTCCGCGCGTTGGAGCTGCTCATCAAGGATGGGTTTGAGGTGATGGTCTATTGCTCGGACGATCCGGTGATGGCCCGACGCCTCGAAGAGGCGGGCGCGTGCGCCATCATGCCTCTCGGTGCGCCCATTGGCTCAGGGCTTGGGATCCAGAACCAGGTGAATTTACGGCTTATCGTTGAGGGGGCGAATGTCCCTGTCCTGGTCGATGCTGGGGTGGGAACAGCGTCGGATGCCGCGATCGCCATGGAGCTTGGGTGCGACGCGGTGCTGATGAACACGGCGATTGCCGAGGCGAAGGATCCTATCCTCATGGCCTCCGCGATGAAACACGCCGTGATCGCGGGCCGTGAGGCCTACTTAGCGGGCCGGATGCCGAAAAAGCGGTACGCTGATCCATCGAGCCCCCTGGCCGGGTTGATTTAGGAAGCATGTCATCCCGGCTGACGCGTAGCGGCAGGCCGGGATCCATAAGCTTGGATGGTAGATTTTCAGCGTTATACTGACATCTTCACGGTATGGGTCCCGGTCTTGCCCTTTGGGCAAACCGGGATGACAACCGGTCTTCACCCATAAATCTGGTCCGGTAACCAGGTGGCCAGCTCAGGAAACAGCGCTAGGATCCCCAGCATCATAATCTGTATACCCACAAAGGGGAGGGCGCCTTTATAGATCTGCGCCGTTTGCACATCCGGCGGTGCCACGCCGCGCAAGTAGAAGAGGGCAAAGCCAAAGGGCGGGGTGAGGAAGCTTGTCTGCAGGTTCACCGCCATCATGACCCCCAGCCAAACCGGATCAATCCCCAGGCTGAGAAGGGCGGGGGCCACGAGCGGCACGGCCACCAGGGTAATCTCGATAAAGTCGAGGAAAAAGCCGAGCACGAACATCACCACCATCACCATGATAAGGGCGCCGGTGGCCCCGCCTGGGGCGGCCGCCAGGGCGTTCGCAATGGTTTGATCGCCGCCAAGGCCCTTGAAAACCAGCGTGAAAAGCGCAGCGCCGATCAAGATAGTAAAGACCATGCCGTTCACTTCGGCGGATTTTGCCAGGATGGGCTTGAGAAGCTTATCCCCCATTAGCGACCAGAGGGACGCCAAGACGCCAGCGGTGAGGATGGCGCAGGCAATGGCTGCTGCGACGATCCCGGCCTGCTCGGTCCCGGTGATGGTCTCCCGGCCCAGACGAAGGTCAAGGGTCTCGCTTAAAATGATCAGTATAGTAATGGCAAGAAGCCCCGCCCGCGCCAGCCATAGGGCGGCACCCTTGGCCATCACCTCACGACTGCCAGCGATGAGGAGGGCCCCCACCGCCCCCACGGAGGCGGCCTCAGTGGGGGTGGCTTTCCCGGCAAGAATGGACCCGAGCACCGCAAAGATGAGGATCAGCGGCGCGGGCAGGGTCCGGAGCGCCGCGCGAATACCCTCTTTGAGGTCGTAGCGATCTTCAGCGGGCACCGCCGGAGAGCTTTCTCCCCGGACGATGGCCACAATGATGAGGTAGATAAGGTAGATGCCCACAAGGGTGAGTCCAGGGATAAGGGCGCCTGCAAAAAGGTCCCCCACGGACACTGTTTCGGGGGCAAAGACCCCCTGGCTCAATTGGCTTTCTTGATAGGCGTTGGAGATGACGTCGCCGAGAAGAATAAGAACGATGGAAGGCGGAATGATCTGCCCCAAGGTCCCGGCCGCCGCGATGGTGCCGGAGGCAAGGCTCGGCGCGTAGCCGCGACGCAACATGGTGGGCAGGGACAAAAGCCCCATGGTGACCACGGTTGCCCCCACAATCCCCGTAGAGGCAGCGAGGAGGGCGCCCACCATCATCACCGAAAGACCAAGGCCCCCGCGCATGCCCCCGAAGAGCCGTGCCATCGTATCGAGGAGATCTTCGGCTATTTTTGCTCGTTCGAGGATCACTCCCATGAGGATGAACATCGGCACCGCGAGTAAAACTTGGTTATTCACGATACCGAAGATACGAATGGGGAAGGGGGTCGAGATAAAAGCAGGATCAAACGCACCAATGGCAAGCCCAAGAAGGCCATAGAAAAGCGCCACCCCCGCCAGGGTGAAGGCCGCAGGGAAGCCTGCGAGCAATAACACGCACAGGGTGATGACCATCGCGATGTCGAGCCAGGTGGCGCAGGCGCAGAGGCATAGGATGACATTATCAAGCATCTAGGTGGCTTCTCCCTTTAACTGGGTACAAAGCGCTGTGATCCGGACAAAGGCCGCCATGGCGAGGATCACCCCAAAGGCAGGGATAAGCGATTTGAGGAGGTACACGGCGTGAATACCGCTTTCCTCTGGCGACCGCTCCAGGGTGGCCCAGCTTTGAGCGACATAGGGCGCCGCTGCATAGATGATGAGGCCGCACACAGGCAGGATGAAAAGATAAAGCCCCGCAAGATCGATAAGAGCTTTGGTCCGCTCTGACGCGCGCGAATAAAAAACATCCACCCGAACATGACCATCGAGGAGAAGGACCGCCCCGCCCGCGAGCAGGAACATGGCCCCGAACAGATAAACAGCACTCTCCTGCAACCAAATGAAATTAACTGCAAAAATATTCCGTAAAATGAGGGTGGTGAGTTGGGTGAGGGCGACGAACAGTCCCGCCCCTGCGGCAACGCCAAAGGCGAGGTTCACCACCCGTTTAAAAAGCGCCGCCACACTTTGCACCGGCCCGGCGACACCTGCCGCCATCTTCGTCAGCCCTAAGAGGGGTAGGATAGCAAGACAGGCAAAAAGGATGAGGCTTAGCACCAGCATATGTACCGCCTATACATCTAATAGCCGACGACGCATGGCCATATAGGCCTCATCGGAAATGGCGTTCCACGCGGATGCCTCAACGAGGGAGGCCCGGTAGCTGTCGTAAATGCGGCCGGCGATGTCGCTAGAGGCTGCGATTTCCTCCAACACGTCACGGGTGGCGTCTGCCAACGCCTCCATAATTTCGTCGGACATCCGTCGCAACTCAACGCCATGCTCTTCAATAAGAACCTTTAGAGCGCGGCCATTTCGGGCGGCGTAATTGGCAATGTTCAAATGGTTGGCTGCGCGGGCGGCGTTTTGGACGATGGACTTTTCCTGCACAGTCATGTCGTTCCAAACATCAAGGTTCGTCCCCAGACAAAGCTGCGCCCCTGGCTCATGGAAGCCGGGCCAGTAATAATATTTTGCCTCACGGTAAAAGCCCGACGCCAAATCGTTCCAAGGCCCCACCCATTCGGTGGCGTCAATGTTACCGGATTGCAGGGATTGGTAGAGCTGTGGGCCCGCAATGTTCACGGCCGCCGCGCCATTACGCTTCATCGCTTCGCCGCCAATACCGGGCATACGAATTTTAAGGCCCACCAGATCGTCTAGGGTGTTGATCTCTTTTTTAAACCACCCGCCTAGCTGATGCCCGGTATTGCCTGCGCAAAAGGGTTTGATGTTAAACCCTGCCGCCAGCTCGTCCCACAGGGCTTGACCGCCTCCCACTTCGATCCACCCCATTTGCTCAATCGCTGTCATGCCAAAGGGGACAGCGGTGAAGAATGGGTAGGCGCGGGACTTGCTCGTCCAATAATAATCTGCCCCATGATAGAAATCGGCACTGCCGTTGGTCACGGCATCAAAGCTCTCGAACGCGCCAACAAACTCATTGGCGGCATAGACCCGCACCCGCATCGCGCCGCCGGACATTTCGGTGATGAACTTTGCGGTGAATTCCGCTGCATCGCCGAGCCCTGGGAAGTCCTTGGCCCAGGTGGTGACCATTTTTAACTCGCGGGAACGAACGCCGCTCCCGGTCCCTTGGACCGCGGGGCCGACATTACATCGCTCCGCGCAATCACAACCCGCGAGAGTGGCCGTAGCGCCCAGGGCACCGGTGCGAAGGAAATTTCGTCTATTGAGACTGTTCGCCATGCCCTTGGTCCTCCAAAACCTTCGTCACCGCCGCGTTTCACACGGCGTTCTTGCGCAAAATTGCAAGCAAGGTCCAGCGGCAGGCCGGCCCAAACCAAGGTTGCTCATAAACCCCTTGAGACGGCGGGCGAACCTCAATATCGGGCGAGGAACGGTTTTTGCTTGTGAAGCCTGATGGCGTTACTTTGTTACAGTTTAAATTAAGGTGTTAACCTTAGCTCTTTTGAGGAGGGGTTTCCTATGAAGAAATTACTTGTGTCGTTGGCTTCTACGACAATGATGTTTGGTGCTGCGAATGCGGCATTGGTTGCCCAAGGGGCGACAGCGGTTGGTGATGGCGCTGGCATCGTACTTACCAGTGGGGGCAGCTCTGTTGCGTCGAACAATAGTCTTTACGATCAGTCAGTGACGGTACCTGCGTCTGATTGGGTTTGGACGGACAATGGTGATCAATCGACCACTTACACGTTCACATTTGACCTGACCGGGTTCGATATCACCACCGCCGAATTGACCGGTCTTTGGGGGGTGGACAATACAGGGACGGCCACCCTTAACGGCAATGGAATTGCGAACCTCCCTAATGTGACGATCAGCAATTTCTCGTCACTCCATGCGTATTCCACCGATGTCGATTCTGACTTCATCATGGGCGTGAATACCCTTGTTTTCCAACTGGCCGACGCTGGTGGCCCCGAAGCCTTCCGCGCGACAGCCATCGTGAATGCGGACCGCATGGCTGATCCAGTGCCTGTTCCTGCGGCTTTACCGCTCTTCGCGGCCGGTATTGCGGGCTTTGCGGGCCTGAAGCATCGTAAGAAAAAGTAAAATGACAGCCTATCTGGGTGAAAAAGTGCGGGCTTGCCCCGCGCTTTTTTTTGAGGTGCGCTATCGCCCCTTTCGTGCCGAGCCCGGCTTTCTTCCGGGGGCGGTGTTTTAGGGTGAGATCACCGGCCGTACCGGCTGGCTTGCGTCCTGGCCATCACCTAGAGCATCGCGCCGAAAAGTGTACGCGGTTTTCGGCGAAAAGCGATGCGAAAACAAAAGACTATAGCGATGACGTGCGTATAATCGAACGTCCGTCGCTATAGTAGAGCGAAGACGAAGAAGTGAGTGCAGGCGCTGCTCCAACTTAAGCTCACTTCGTGGCAATCCACGCCGCCGCGCCCACCATGGCAGTGGCGGAGACACGGTTCATCGTCGTTCGGGTTTTCACGGACTGAAGGGCTTGGCGTGCTTTTGCGGCAAGAACGATATAAACTCCAAATACTGACGATAGTGTCACGATGGCAGCGCCGCTAAAGAGGAGGTAGGTCGCCACCGATGCCTGCTCAAGGTCAACAAGGCTTGGCAGTAGGGCGAGGTAGAACACCATGGCCTTCGGGTTTCCAATGGTAACGGCCCACCCGGCAAAAATGCGATTGATCGGGTGACCAGATGGTGCTGGCTGACCATCGTTCATGGTCTCTTTGGGCGAAAGGGCGGCGGGGGCCGTCCATAGCCGCCACGCAAGACAACAAAGATAGATGATGCCCGCCCATTTGAGGGCCATGAACAAGGTACCCATGGTCTGTGCCAGGACGGCTAACCCCGCCATGGCACCGCCTAGCCAGACCAGGTCGCCCAGAACAACGCCCATGGTGAACCACACCCCGCTGCGGGCACCATGGCCGAGCACAACGCTGAGGAGGGCGGCGATACCAGGCCCTGGTGAGATGGCGGCGAGCCCCAAGGCCAGGGTGAAGGCGATAAGATCAGCACTCATGGTCAACGCCCCTTTTTCTTCGGCGTGGGAGAGGTATTTCTCCGTGGACGGCGTTTGAGGGTGAGGCCGTCAGCCGACGAACCCGCTGCGGGGGCCGATTTCTTTTTCGCTGACGTCGGCGCGGCCTTCGAGGTGGTCTTTGATTTGGTGGTTTTTGAGCCCGCCGCCCCCTTTTTTGCCGTCCGTTTTGTAGGAGTGGGTTTTGATCCCCCTCTTTTCGGAAGAGGACGCTTCTTCGATCGTGGCGCGCGGCGCGGTCCTCTTGGTTGGTCGCCGTCACCCTCTAACGGATCGGTGATCATCTCAAACCGCAGGCCGCCGGAGACGGGTGTCGCTTCGATAAGCTTGACGTCCACCGGTTGGCTCAGGCGATAAATCCCGCCCGTGTGGCGGCCCACCAGACGTTGGGTGTCCTCGTCGAACTCAAAATGATCGGCCCAGAGGGTGCGCATGGGCACAAACCCGTCTGCCCCTGTCTCATCAAGGGTGACGAACAGGCCTGCGCGAGTGACCCCGCCAATACGCGCTTTGAAGGTCGCGCCAATCTCGGTTTGCAGATAGGCGGCGAGGAAACGGTCTTGGGTCTCCCGCTCAGCTGAGATGGCGCGTCGTTCCGTAGTCGTGATATAGTCTGCAACCTTGGTCAGGCGCTCTTCATCATCGGTGCGCACCCCGCCGGGCCCCATCTTATGGGCGGCCACCAGGGCACGGTGAATGGTAAGGTCCGCATAGCGCCGAATGGGCGAGGTGAAGTGGGCGTAGCGGGTGAGGTAAAGCCCAAAGTGCCCTACATTCTTCGTCGCGTAGATGGCTTGGGATTGGGTGCGCAGGATGGACATGGAAATCATGTCCATCTGATCTCGCTCCCGCGCTTTGTCGAGAATGCGGTTAAAGGCGGTTGGTGTCAGCACCTGACCTTTGGGTAGCGAATAGTCGATGCTGGCTAAATATTCCCGTAGGGCATCGACCCGGTCGGGGTTGGGTTCATCATGCACCCGGTAAATCAGGGTGCGGCGGGCCTTCTCCAAGCTTTCTGCGGCGCAGACATTCGCGGCCACCATCATGGCTTCGATAAGGCGGTGGGCGTCGAAGCGGTCTTTGACTTTAACGCCCTTTACGTCCCCTGTTTTGGTAAGCACGATTTCTCGCTCAGGCATATCAAGGTCAAGAGGCGGGCGCCGCTTTCGCGCTTCCTGCATCGCGCGGTAGGCCGCCCACAGGGGCGTGATCACCCTATCGACAAACGGTGCTGCTTTTTTGCCGGGCTTACCGTCCGCGGCGGCCTGGGCCTCCTCATAGGACAGACCCGCTTGGCTGGTGATCATCGCCCGGAAAAAGCGATGCTTTTTCTTAGCGCCGCCAGCGTCTAGCTGCATCTCGCAGCACAAGGCGGGGCGGGCCAAACCCGCCTTCAGTGAGCACAGATCATTGGACAGCCGTTCGGGTAGCATCGGCACCACCCGGTCCACCAGGTAGACGGAATTGCCGCGCTTTTCTGCCTCCTTGTCGAGGGCCGTCCCAGGGCGGACGAACCAGGAGACGTCGGCAATGGCGACGGTGACGGTCCAGCCGCCATCATCGGTGGGCGCAGCGTAGACAGCGTCATCATGATCCTTTGCGGTGGCCGGGTCTATCGTCACAAAGGGCAGGTGGGTGAGATCCTCATGGTGCTGCTTATCCGGTACAGCCGCGTCAGCGGCCTCGCGGATGACTTCTTCAGGGAAGTCCGTGCGGATCTCATTATTGGCAAGAGCGATGAGGGACCAATTGCGCGACTCCCCAACGTCGCCCACCACCTCGCGCACCCGCGCCTTTTTTGGGCCTTAGCCGCGAGCGTGTTTGACCTCAATCCAGACAAGGTCGCCGTTCGCTGCGCCCCCTTCGTCGCCATTGGGGATATCGTAGCCGCTATTTCCCTTCTCGCCGACGGGCTCGACATAGCCCCCGCCGCGGCGGTGCTCGTTAAAGATACCGAGAACTCGCGAAGCGCTCCGCCCAATGACCTTAATGGGAGAGGCAGTATAGGTGCCCTCTGCATCGCGTTTAAGACGGCCTAAAAACCGGCTGCCTACACCGATGGCGGGCTTTGTTTTGGTGGCGGCGGCGGAGGGAAGAATGATGGTGGGGTGGCCCCCGTCACCCTCGTTGGAAATAGGGGCACACTGAAGGTCACCTTCCTCGTCCGTGCCGACGACATCCATGACCGTG
>CALFRH010000675.1 GCA_937919225.1 uncultured Parvularcula sp. | reverse complement strand
CCCCCCTCCATGTGAAAATTATTCCCGAGGTGGTTCGAAATACCGGCGCAACCATTATGGTTGCGACCGATACCTTTCTTCACCGCTATTTGCGGGTGGCGCGGCAGGGAAGCTTATCCTCCCTCCGTTATGCCGTATGCGGCGCAGAGAAGGTGCGAGATGAAACTCGCAATCTAGCAAAACGCTTATTTGGCTTTAACGTGATTGAGGGCTATGGCGCGACAGAGGCCGCGCCCGTTGTGGCCGCCAACCAACCGGGCGATATCCGTCCAGGAACCGTTGGCAAACTCTTACCCGGTATTGAAACCCGTATTGACCCGGTAGAAGGTCTGGAAGATGGCGGTCGTCTTTATATCCGGGGGCCGAATATTATGTCCGGATATCTTATGCCTGACGAACCAGGGCGCCTCCACCCTCCCGCGGAGGGGTGGCATGATACTGGCGACATCGTCCACATTGACGGTGGCGGCTATCTTTCCATCCGTGGACGGCAAAAGCGTTTCGCCAAGATCGCCGGCGAAATGGTGAGCCTTGCCGTTGTTGAAAATTGCGCCAGTGTCGTGTGGCCGGACAGTATTCACGCCGCGGTGACCCTGCCCGATGAGAAAAAAGGCGAACAAATCATTCTTCTCACTGAAGAACCAGATCCAAAACCCGCTGACCTACAATCTTGGGCTCGAAACCATGGGGTGCCCGAACTGGCTGTGCCCAAACGCGTCCTGAAGGTAGACACCATCCCCCTTCTGGGATCCGGAAAGGTAGATTACGTCACCCTCAATGAGACTGCGGTCGACCTTATCGACGCCGCCGAGGCAGAGGCCCAAGCGGCGGAGTGAGATCACCGACCAGAACGGCTTAGTCGATAGGCCGGAAAATAAGGGTGAGAACGACGCCCACGATCCCAAATACGGCCCAAAGGGGCGCCTCGAGGAAAAACTCGGACACCCCGCCAAGCGCCCCCTCCCCGCCGGGAGATACGTTGAGCCCTAGAAGGGCCAAGACCTCAGAGGTGGTGCGCACCACAGGCTCTCCGGCCTCTAGGGTGGATACCCCATCGGCCCCCAATAAAAGCAACGCGAGCGCCACCAAAACCCAAGCCACCAGTCGTAAAATTGCCATTTCGTGCTGCCCACCCGACAATACTATGGCAACCAGTGTACGGGATTGGCCCCGCAACGGCAATCCAAGACCCGCGAGGGCTCACCCATCCGCAAAGCGCAGCCGGGGCCCTATGAGACGCAAGATGGCGTTCGTTCAGCCCTTGCAATTGGAGGCATAGAACGGCAAACAGCGCGCTCCCGGACAGGTGGCCGAGTGGTCGAAGGCGCACGCCTGGAACGCGTGTAGGCGGGTAACCGTCTCGAGGGTTCGAATCCCTCTCTGTCCGCCAGACTCTAAACCATTGATTTTACTCTCATTTTTGGAATTTTGGCCTTGCTTTCAAAATGAGGCGTACGAAGATGTTCGAACTCTGGGACGCAGGAAACAGTCACGGCGGTCTGATATGTTGAGCATTGGTCTCGGGTTGTGCTGGTTTGGCTCTGCGCCCGAATTCATGCGGGCATTTCAATGGTTTTGCGACGGCACTTTCTCGAGCTGGCCCCAGAAATTAGGAAAGCTGGTCGGTTGCTCAGGCACACCTTCGGAATCTCACTAAGCCCGCTTGGTCATTTGTGAGGTCACGAATATGGCCATCTGGAAGCCTAAACCCTTATGCCAATTTACCGCCGAAAATGCTTCTGGGGCCACCAGCCGATTACCGCCAGTCTCCCCACGAATTGCAATAGTTCCGTTCACGCACGAGAGACGGCTAAGCGTGCACGTGAGTGTGAGAGCGATTGGGACGCATGAGCGCGGAGATGATGTTGGTATCACGTAAAACCATACCCAAACATCACTCGTGGAGATTAGGGACGGGTCGATCTTGATCGCGGGCAGGCACATCCAGCTCAACGCCACTATCTTTAGAGAATAGTGCCCGAGACTTCTCCCAGAACCGACGGCCGCTCATCCCATCAACGGCGTTTCTGAGGATGAGACGCGCCTCTTCCTCCATGGAGCGCCCATGCATCGCCGCCCGCACGCGCAAGCGCTCCTTCACAGAATCGTCGAGATTGCGAATGGTTATGTTGGCCATGGGCGAGCCTCCTTTCTGATCGTAGCCCCCCTAAGCGTGCAACAGCCCCTCTAGTGACGATAAGGGCTCGCCTCACAAATGGTGACGTTAGTCCGACTCTTTCTGCTGACGTATTTTAGCCAGGCGCGCGCTCCAATAGTCTTCGTTTAAGCCAGCCTTGGGGGCTGGCTCGTGGTCCTTGAGTTCACCCTTGGCAAAGGCCTCCTCTAGGTTCAATCGACATTCACATTCGTTGTGATGTGTGATTCATGGATTTCCAGATTCGTTGATCAGGAGACCTGTCTATGGGCAAGCCGAAGCGTTATGAGTTGACTGCGGCGCAATGGGCAAAGATTGCATCGCTCTTGCCTGGCAAAACCGGTGATCCGGGGCGATCAAGGTCGCATTGGTGTTCACTTTTGCTTTACTTCGTGAATGCGTTTATAAGAGTGATAAGCTTTTCGATAGCTGCACTAAATTCTGGCTTTGATAGCTTTCGTACCTTCGCCAATCGTTCCTGACTTCGCTTAAAGAAGCAAAGTCATGTGGCTAATTCAACCATCTACTAATGAAAATCTCTATGGGTGCATACAAAAGTGACTTATACAGATTTAGTGATATGATATCGTTTGTTGAGAGCGTGAAGCAATAGCTCAACATGAGCCAAAACCACACAAATACGAAGCCGAACCATCGTCCACATAATTGCAATGCAAGCGCCAAAGCAAACGAACGCTTACGCACAAATTGAATGATGCGGGCAGCGAAATCTGTAATGAATATCCCAATCGCATGATGCAATGCCCACAACACCCAAACAAATTGCAACCCATGCCAAAGGCCCATCGTCATCGTTGTTGCAACGATAGGTAGAGAATATGAGAAGATCCTAATTTCCCTCCGTAAACTGATAGAAAGCGGCATATAGACTGACCGATTGACCCATTGCGTAAGGGTCATATGCCATGCCCGCCAAAACTCACGCATGTTCGACTTCAGCAATGGGTTTTTGAAGTTCTCGGGCAAAGCGATCCCCATCAACCTCGCTGACCCCAGAGCCATATCTGTGTAACCTGAAAAATCCAAATAAACGAAAATCATATTGCCAAAGAAGAATGCCAAGACGACGGAGGGCGACGCTGTTCCAAGAATAACGACCGATTCATAATTCTCCGCGACCAACAAAAGGAAAACGAGATCAGCAAAAGTTTTCTTGGCGAGGCCAAAAAAAATGCGTGTTAGCCCTGCCGATCGTTGGGCCCAATTGGCGTAAGCACGGTCCAATAGTTTCACAACAGAAATTTGCGTAATTGGCCCTGCAGCGAGACTGGGCCAAAACAAATTGAAACAGGCGAAATCGTCGAAACGCGGCATCGCAATTTGTCCGCTCGTCAGCTTAAAGGCTGCATCGACTTGCCGTGCTATTAAGTATCCAAAGCCGATCGGCAAAAGGATCGAACCAAGAGGAAGATCAAGAGAGACACCGATTAATGGCCAAATCAACTTAACGCCGAGAATAGCTGCGACCCAAAGAGCCAAGGCCCCCGGCAAGCTAACAATGCCTCGCGAGAGCATAAACAGGACACCAAAGGCTCCCACGACAAAGGTGGCCAAGAGAACCATGAGGGAAAATGATAGAGCGCCAACAAACAAGAGGCTCGAAACCAAAATCGCAGCTTGGCGCTCACGATGCCCCTGCAAGAACCCTATTGCCATGGCGATAGGCAAGAACGCTAAGACAAGTGAAATAACAGAAAAATGCGTGGGCCATAGCAACTGATGTTGCGCTACACTGATGACTTCAATGTACTCAATATCGGCGCCAGCACCGAAAGGTACCAAAGTCGCCACTCTAGTCTCAGCTCGCCCGCGCGCGAGCCGCATGCGGCAAATGGTGCGTTCACTAGTTTTATGGCAGTTTTTAGCATTCTGTCTAAATACGGCGTAGTGGCCTTCTTCGCGGGCTATTACAGCTCCTTTGGCGAGGCTAACTTCCAAGTAGGCAGTACCAGGGAACAATGTTCGCTCATATGAAATACTTAGAACTTCCGCATGAGCGCCATGTCCAAACGGTTTTAGTTCTGAACTTTCAAGATCGAATGGTATGCGGTTAATACGACCGCCTTCAATTGTAATTTGTTCGACAAACACTTGAAGGTCATCGGTAGAAAACTTCGCTTCAACCAGCCTAACGCCAGCAATAATCCCGCAAAATATGAGGACCAGAAGCAGCCCTTTTCCCATGATTGATGAAGGCATATGGACTGATCAGCTCTGTTCGCAGAACGTAGCTCTTAAATTGTCTTGAAATACGCCGTTTTGCCGAACCATTGCCCTCCCCTGCGGTCTTAGGTGATAGTTGTCGACAAATGCTTCATCGGGCAAGCGGGGATTTCTTCGGACATCGATAACACTCCCAGACTGGCTGAGCATATGGGTCGCTGCATCTATGCTTTCATCATAAGCAGCCATGACGACGTGGCTAGAAGGTGCCGTCGGCGTGAAGAAGTACACTATATTTGTCCCCCCTCGGGCATAACGTTGGAATATCACGCTCATGCGACGAGCTGTTCTGGTCATACTTACGTTCGTATACGCCTTTTTCCTTAGTGCGCTCAAAAACAGCGCTTGCTCCTGCTTGGCCTTTTTGGTCATGAACGGGCGGTCATAGAAGTGACGACTTTCCTCATGCGCTGGATCAGTACCCAAACGATACTGTCCCCCCTCA
>CALFRH010000674.1 GCA_937919225.1 uncultured Parvularcula sp. | reverse complement strand
TCCATTGCCAAGCTGACCGCCCCGGGGAAAAACCGGGACACACTTCGCTTCCCCTTTGTTCCATATCGTCGTCACCGCCCGGCACCGGTCCCTTATTGGGCCCGGACCCTGGCGGCTACGGATCTTTTCCAAGATAGGAGACTGCCATGACCCGTCGAGCCACCAAAAGAGCCATTAAACGCAGCGGCAAACAGGTGAGCGACGATCGGGCAGCCGTCTCTGACAATGTCCGTGTCCTGTTCGAGGATGGCTGGTCCCCCATGGACGGGATGGACATGGCGGGGCCCCAGGACGGGGCGCGGGATCAAAAATTCCGCAAGAAAATCCGGGCCCAGAACGAAACCCAGAAGCAGTTCTTTAAGGTGGTGGAGGACCATTCGGTGGTCTTCTCCGTTGGCCCTGCGGGGACGGGCAAAACCTACATCGCGGTGGCGAAAGCGGTTGAAGCCTTGGAGGCGGGTCGGGTGGGCCGCATCGTTCTCTCCCGTCCGGCGGTCGAGGCAGGCGAGAATCTGGGCTATCTGCCAGGGGATATGGAGGATAAGCTGTCCCCCTATCTTCGCCCGCTTTATGATGCGCTAACGGATCGGTTGTCCGCGAAAAAGGTACGGGCCCTGATGGCCGAGGGGGTGATTGAAGTGGCGCCTATCGCCTTTATGCGAGGGCGGACGCTCAACAATGCCTTCGTGGTGATTGATGAGGCACAGAATTGCACCTACCCTCAGCTGAAAATGCTCCTCACCCGGCTTGGCTGGCATTCCACAATGGTGGTGACCGGTGATCCTGAGCAGACGGACCTGTTGCCCGGCGTCTCTGGGTTGAAGGACATTACTCAGAAACTCGATGCGGTGGAGGGGATTGGTGTCGTCCGCTTCCAAAAGCCCGACGTGGTGCGGCACCCGCTGGTGGCGCAGATGATTGATCATATTTAGGCCCGCTGGGGCGCGGCACCGCAATATCGATAACAAAGGTCACCGAATGGGATCGTTCTTTGTGCTGATGTCGCCCCGGGGTGGCGGCTATCGAGCGTGCATAGAACAAACTGCGTTAAATCTGCATCATCAGTTTGGTCTAGCGTTTTTAATGGTCGCGTCGCGAAAAGCCAAAACTGATTCTCACCCTCCCTTTGCGCGGAGGGCATGCTTTTGGTGCGACGCTCTATAGCGCAAGGCGATCACATTGAGGCATTTTCCTCGTGCTTCGAGACGGTCCGTCGATTGGGGCCCTTCCCAATCGACCCTCCTCAGCATGAGGAAAATATCTTTGAGTTCAATCACTTCCTCATCCTGAGCGTTGATTGGGAAGGGACCCAATCAACGAATCCAAAGGCGGCGTCTCGAAGGACGAGGAAGTGATTCAATCAGATCGCCGCAAGCTCTAGATGAGTTTAACATCGTCACCCCTGTGTGTTGTCAGTGTGTTAGGTGAATGAGCAGGAAGGAAGCCGTGTCATCCCAGGTGCTTTGACACCGTCGCACGGCAAGGCTCCTTCCTGCATTTTAGCACCAACCTGAACAGTTGCACGAGGCTGTTTGCGCAGACCTCGCAGCACAGGGATAGGCCTTATGACTATACACCCTTGCTACATCGGATGCGACATCTCCAAAGCCTCTTTAGACTTTTATGATCCAGACACCTCAAAGCTCGTCTCCGTCGGCAACACGCCCGACGCGATAGCAGCGCACTTGCAAGTCTATCGCGACCGCTCTGTTTTCGTGGTATACGAAGCGACTGGGACGTATGATCGCGCCCTTGCCCATGCCTTGGCAGAAACAAGTATCCCCAGCCATCGGATCAATCCCATGCAGGCCAAAAGGTTTGCCCAGGCGATAGGACAGAAGGCCAAGACAGACCCCTTGGATGCCCGCATGCTGGCGGATTTAGGGGCACGCCTCACCCCGGTTGCCGATAACCGGCCTGCCCCTGAAAGGGAGGCGCTTGCTGGTCTTCATCGCAGGCGTGATCAGCTCGTGGAGCTGCGGAAGAGGGAAAGAACGCGAGTGAAAGAGGAGACGTGTCCTCGCTTGAAAGCCTCCCACGATCAGGTCATTTCCCTACTGAGCGAAGAGATTGCTCTATTCGATGAGGAGATCGCTGCGCTCATCAAAGCGGATCAAAAGATGTGCCGCGAAGCGGCCCTTTTACAAACCGCCCCAGGGGTTGGACCCGTCACCGTCACGACGCTCATCGCACTGATGCCGGAACTGGGGACGATCAATCCAAAACAAGCCGCTAGCCTTGCAGGGCTTGCCCCGTTCAATCATGACTCAGGCAAGCTGAAGGGACGGCGCTGCATCTCTGGCGGCAGGCGACGGGTCAGGCGCGCCCTCTACATGGCCGCTTTGAACGCGGTACGACGATCAGACCGATTTCAGACCTTCTATCAACGCCTCACCGCACGGAACCAGGCCAAGAAAGTCGCTCTGATTACGTTCGGCGGGAAAACGGGGCCCTTCCCGTTTTCTATTCCGCCTCACCTAGAAAGCTACTCATCATTCTAAACGCTATGATCAGAGACCAAAAATCATTCGCCTGACACAGTTGCCGTGCGCGCTGCGACATGAAATGACACTGCGTAGACACGGGGTCTAGACCTCTCTGTGCGAAGATCCCGTGTCTGCAGCGCACCACTTCGTTTTGCGCTGCGCACGGGATGACACCGGCTCTACTCAACGCAGTATTACAGGCTCGTCGCCTCATTCGCGATGGAGTTGATCAGTTCAGACACTGCTTTAATGACAGAAGTCCGGTTCTCCAAGTTATAATTCCGTGCAAGGAAGTCCATCCCCGTCATGGCCAGCACCGTCTGCCCGTCCCGATCAAACACGAGAGCGCGCAAGGGGAGTTCCGCGCCCATAAGGGGGTCGGCCTGCATCAGCGGTGTGCCGCCCCGCGGGCTGCCAAAAATGATCAGAGTTGAGGGGCTAAGCGTCATGTCCACTGCGGCGGCACCGGCGGCATGGTCAATCACGGCGAAGACGGATAACTCCCGCCGATCAAGCGCCTCATAAAGGGCTGCGACTGT
>CALFRH010000673.1 GCA_937919225.1 uncultured Parvularcula sp. | reverse complement strand
GGGATGAATGTCAAAATAGACGCGGATGTAATCCACGTTAGCGCATGGGGCCTATCTTTATGGCTGATAACTTGATCCTTATTTTCGGAATAATCGGCCTTGTCGGTTCGGTTTCCATCGCAATCGCAGACTTGCTGATGCTGCTCAGCCGTAAGCAGATCCCCATGATCGACCGGGTCGGCGATGTGTGGTTACGGGCCCCTACTCGCGTTTTCATCGGCGGACCTGCGGCAGTCGCCATCGTTTTTCCGATGTGGGCGGCCGGGATGGTGCCAGTCACCTATGGCCTTCTAGGCTCGTGGATGAGCTGGCCGGCAGTTATTGGACTGTGCGCCTTCGCCTATGCAGGGTCATTTGCCCATGGCTTATTTCCAATTGTCGGTGCATTGATCGGCGTTCAAGAACGGTACAAGGATGATCCATCCGCCTCTCAGGCGCTCGCTGAGATCCGTAGCGTTTACGATAACTACTTCCGTTTTACTGTATACGTAACGATGATTATCTTACTCGTCGGTTCTATCTTCTTTTCCCTTGCCGTGTGGTCAGGCGAAACTCAGTACCCACGCTCCTTTGCTATAGCAAACCCATTTCTTTGGATTTTGTTTCACATGTCCACGCTGAAATGGTGGCCACATGCGATTAGCCGTTGGTGGCGTCCAATGTCCGTCCACCTCTTCTATACGCCGTTTTATATCCTTTCCACTTATCTGCTATTAAATAGCTAACCGTCAGCTGTCGCATAAAAATTTCTAGTCAAAGCGAAAGAAGTGCCTGTAGGCACAAAGTATTGCGGCATAAGATGGGCGCCGCCTCCAACAAAGGCGTCGCGAGTGCGGGAAAATGGACTCCAGCAAAGTACCCATTGAACCAGAACGGCGCTACAACATCAGGTGTTCTGATTGAATCAGGCCGATGCTATAGAGTTTTTCTTTTTAGCGCATGAACCAACCCCTTCGATCCAATGCGATTATCCGGCGCGTTAGGCACACTCAATTCGCCAAGGTTTTCGGCGGTATCACAACATCTATAATCTGAGCAGCGCGCGCTTGAGCGCGGGTGGCTTCGCGCACGCAGCGCGACAAAGAAGAAAGCTCTTCTCCAAACTCAGGATCGTTTAAGAGGTCTTTCGCAGCGCCTAAGTGCTCTTGAGATGTGGTCAGGAACGCACCGTAGAACGCCAACACATCTTTATCATCAGATAAGCGGCCAAGGTTTTCATCAGCTTGGGCAACCATCTCCTCAGCTTTTTTAACACTGATCTCCGCCATTGCCTCTGGTGTTTCAGCTAATGTTAGTTCCCAGAATGTTGCCGTTTCATCATAGTAGAAAAATCCGTGTGCCGCACCGATGGAAGGAAGACTGCGCTTCGCGGGGCCGACACAGGCCCAATATTTTCCATTTGGACCATTGTCGGGCGCCATCACAGAAACGAATGCGTTAGCGCGTTGGGCCGTTGAAACATCCCAAGGCCGACCCGCCAGAAAAATGTTCGCGACGCTACTGTTAGGCGTATCTGTATCCACCTCAGCGCCAGTGCGATACATCTCAAACATAAAATCGACGTCGATCTCACCGTCTTGCGGCCCGAGAGATCGATAGAAAAAGCGATTCCGGCCTTGTGACGATTTTTGCGACATCGTCAGGAGAAGCTGAAGCGACGACTCAGCTGGCATCTTCGACGCTGGAACATCAACGTGCCAACCAGCTGCCGGTTCGAAGTCGAGATAATCCTCTTGGTGCTCAGCAAAAGCTCCCGGCGCGCCATTTACAAATCCGTTGCGTGTCTCAGGATGCATCGAGTTATTATTAGCGTAGAGAATATTACACTCTTTTCCGTCAAATTTCGTTTTTTCGCGGATAATGGGTTGTCCACCCTTTTCTGCATTATGACGGGATTCAAGCACGTAAGCGTAATTCTCATCGGCATAAAATCCACCGACAGAGCCTAAAATGCCGTTGGTTTCACCAATTGGCATCGCAAGTTCCATGTCACGCGCCTCCTCAGCTGAATTAGCGAACCGCAGTAAATGGAACGTAGACGAACCACGGCGAACGCCATATCCCCATAGCTCTGGCGGCTCTGCCATATGGACGCCACCGCCATGATGGACATAAGCGACACCCTTGTTATTCATGCCCGGATGACCGGCAAGATAATATTGACCGATCACCGGTATAATACCTGTGACGGAGAACGGCGTGTAGATAAACGCATTACCATCATCTGGATAAGCGACGATGGTCGCTTGAAATGTGCAATCATGGTCAGTGGTAGAAGCCGCAATGAGCTTACCGTTCTTCGTGGCCTCTCCCCAGGCACAGGCGCCGCTACAGGGCAATTCCTCAAGCGGATTGGCCGCAAGATAGGCTTGCGCTTTCTCGCTTTCCTCCTGCCCGCGAAATCCCATTGGCGTCATGCTTTCGGCTGGAGGGTGCTCACCTGTAAAAAGGGATAGTGTCTGTTCATTAGACAGAGTAACCCCTCGGGCCGTTGCACCCGCCGCCCACCCTTTCGCAAAATCGATGATCTCTGGGGCCCATTCTTCCAACTCTTGTTCCCACCGAGAGATCACGGCGCGGGTTTCATCATCAAAATCCTTGCGGGCAATCTCTTCGAACATCCAATGCCCATAAATATCAATAATTTGCTCTGCATATTGACGGCCCATATCAAATGACACCCCGCGCAGCACCACGACAGGACAGATGGTTGGCACCATCGGCACATCGTCGGCGAACGTGATTTCGGTATCTTTAGCGCTAAAATTTATAGGTGTAGGCTGATCGTCATCGGAGGCGGTGCCATCACCATCCATGATAGACAAAGCCGCTTTGCAGGCATGCAAGGTTTGCTGAAACGCCAGACCAGCCTCATGAATATCTTTGTCACTATCCGTGGAGTGCGTTAGACCAATATGACAGTCCGTTGCCCCGCCCAGTTTCCACTTAGCGATGGCAAGGTGGGCGGCCCCTAGATCCAAGAGCTGACGCGCATCGACATAGGCTTTCGACGTCTCGTCAAGCTTCGCTAAGCGCATATTGGCCTGATAAAGCTTATGGTGCGCGCCTGCCTGCAATTGGACAGCCTCCTCAACGCCCATGCATGGAGCTGCTGCCTGCGAATGAACCGCCGCACTTTTGGTTATCGACATAAACACTCTCCATTATTGCTTGACCTGGGCGGCTGAAATAACGCGCGCGCGCACGCCCTATAAGCCTACAGGGCCTAATATTAATAGAGGTATTAAATTTTTCAAGCCCGTCGGATGTATATTGGGCCTAACCTGGATAATGCGGCTTCTTCTTCGCTAGCAGTTCAAGGTAGTTCAGCATCATTTCCAAAGCGGCGTCGCGATTAATGTCGACATCGACATCGGTCAGCTTTTCAAAAGCGTACTCAACACCGGGAAAGGCGGAGAGTCTTTCGGGGCCTATTCTCTTTAAGACAGAGGCTTTGGTCTGCCGCGGAACAGATCCGATAGCTTCGCTATGGCTAACACTTAACGCCGTTTGAGCGAGCAAATGCCAGGCGAGAGCAGCGTTTTCGGGCCCGAAGCCAGCTTTTTGAAAAACACTCACCACCCTGTCAAAAACCATCAGCCCATAATCTTCTTCAGTGTCAGATGTTATTTGAACAAGACGTAGCTGGTTGTTTGAGACCATAAAGTGAGCAACCCCCTTATACTTCCGAAGCTTTGTGTATAGGGCCTGCCAACATTCGCGGGTCTCCATCTTCCAATCACCGGAAGGCCCAGGCAACGTACTCAGAAGCTCGCGAAAAAAGGCGTTCATCACTCCCGAGATAAGGATGCCCCGGGTCGAAATATAATAGTGGATTGCCGCCGGCGTGACATCGAACTCTTTCGACAAACGCACAATGGAAACCTCTTCCAAAGGTACCGTTTTCGCCAGCTTCAACGCGCGCTTTAGAATCGAAGCCGCAGACAGATCAGCCGCACCGCTCCGCGCCGCCGCACTTTTCTTGCTCGGCCGACCGCGTTTTTTGCCTACAGATTCCAAAGCCGTCATCATATTCCCTGCTGGTCTGCACGATAATATACAGCGTTAGCAGTGAATGGTCGCATATGACAAACCCTTTGACCGAAACGCCGGGTCGAGAAAATCGCTCCAACCCTCAGCCTACGAAAGGCGTATCCAAACTGCTCCGGATAGGCGCACGCCTTGGCTACACGGAGCGCTCGTTAAGACTCCATCAGACAGGATTGCTGCGGTACGCGCCGGGCAGTCGAAGAGAAGACGAAAAAAGCGCGCGCCGTAATCACCTGCCCTTCATCATCGGCCTTTACTGAGACGAAACTGTCCACCGGCACGGGTAAGGTGGAGATGCAGTAATCCAAACTGCGCCCCTCTGCATAAACGCACGGACACACCCAACGGGTCGTCATCCTTGTCGACTTAGAACCGATCTGCTGCATTACAAGCACAATGCAGGCCAGCAAAATAAGCCCAAACACGATGAAGCCACGAACCACGAATTTTCTACCATTCAACATATTGCGTTCCCATCGCGGCACAAGCATGCTAACACCCCTATTAATTAGTAACAGAAAGGGCGGTTCATGTCATGAGGTTTTTTGTTGCGCTGGTTATCGCCATTTTCTGCTTAAGCGCCACGGCTCGTGCAAATGATATCAGCTACTCCCCACTGCCCAAACAGGCGTCCGACACCCCATGGCCAACGGAAACCTGGCTCCGCGCGCCCC
>CALFRH010000672.1 GCA_937919225.1 uncultured Parvularcula sp. | reverse complement strand
CATTTGAATTCAATCATGACTTCGGAAACCTGAGCTTCACCTCATTGACCGGGTACCACGAGATCGAGCGCGGACTGTTCAAAGATTTTGACCGCTTCGTCGCCTCGCAAGGTCTCACGCGGCCAATAACCTTCGACTTTTTCGGAGATGGCACGTCCGTGACGACCCAAGAGATCCTCACCGGTCGTCGGGATATGAGCGATGCGGAAGAGTTCTTCCAAGAGCTGCGCCTCGCATCTGATTATGATGGCGCATTCAACTTCATGGTCGGCGCCAACTATTATGACCGTGAAAGCATATCCTCTGCGAACTTTACGCACGTGACCATTGCAGCGCGATCGCAGCTGGGAGGGCTCAGCAGCGACTTTGACTCGCTCATCACCGAGTCAAATCCGGTCACGACAGAAAGCTATGGCGTGTTTGGCGAGGTCTACGTAGATGTCTCAGATCGCACGCGGCTGACAGGCGGCTTACGCTACTCTCATGATGATAAAACCATCATGACGCGGCAGATCTTCCTAAATCCGCAAGCGGATGGCAGCCTCCCCGCATTCACAAGCGGTACGTTCGATAAAGGCGTTTTCACCGGGCGCGCGGTTCTCGATCACAAATTCAATGAAGATCTTCTGGGTTATTTGAGCGTGTCTCGCGGCTATAAAGCCGGCGGCATCAACCCCGGAGAAGTTGATGTTGTAACCGAAGGGTTCGAGCCAGAGTTTTTGAACGCCGTGGAAGTGGGCCTGAAAGGATCGGCCATGGATGGCGCGTTCAGCTCAAATCTGTCCGCCTTCTATTATGATTATGAAGATCTACAAATAGGCCAGACCACCGCAACCGCAGCCCGTACGATCAATACGGACGCGGTCGTGTTCGGTGCCGAAGCCGAGCTCATGTTCAATCCAACCGATCATTAGCAGTTCGATGGAACGGTCTCGGTTTTGGATACAGAAGTTCAGAATTTTGCATCCATTGATGAAACCGATCCATTCGGCACAGCCCCTGGAACCGTGGTGGCTGAAGTGACGGCGGCAGGCGTTTCAAAAGACCTCGATGGAAACGAGCTACCCTTCTCGCCCGACTTCAAATTCTCGGTTGGCGTGCAATATGAATTTGTGACCGACAATTGGACGCTGACACCCCGCCTAGATCACTATCAACAAAGCAGCTTCCAATCGACCGTCTTTAACAAACCCGTCGATGAATTTGATGGCTACAGTCAAACAGATTTCAAACTCTTGTTTGCACCAAACGACGCCAATTGGGATCTGCGCGCCTATGTCAAAAACATTGCGGACAATGAAGATATCACCCGTGTCCTCCCAGCGGGTCGATTGGTCGGACGCTTCCGTGAAGTGGTGATCCTCGAGCCCCGAACTTATGGCGTCGAAGCGACACTGCGGTGCTAAACCCACTCTCCTCAGTGAACTCTCAACCCGGTTCGAGCTGAACCGGGTTTTCTTTTTTTAAGAGGATTTGAATGGCCAGCCGAGTGCGGATGATTTCTAGTGTTTTAGCTTGCGCTTGCGAACCATGAAATCGTCTCGAATACCATTGATCGACCCAATGATCATAGCGACGGTCATGTCTTCCAGCTCTTGTTGATCAATCGAATTGCGCAACAAAAACGAGCCGGCTGACACCGGAACACCAAAGGAAAGATCTGTCACCGCTCTCGCGGTCGGCAGTGGAATATCAAAATTTTTGTGCACGATGTTGGCAAAATACTCGACGGCAACGTCGCGATTGAACAGGCGCGGATCCATTGACTGCGAAATCGCGGGATCGGTTTGAAGTCGCTCGATCAACCGCCCTTTTTGCGCGACATTGTTCAAATACACTTTCGTCACGCCGCGCACGAGCTGCTCAAATGTATCGGCTGCATCCGCCGCGGCGAATTGCAGGTTGCGCAACGCTTCCAATTCACGGGTTAAGAGCTCACGCAGAAGCTCAGACACATTGTCAAAATACTTGTAGATGAGCGACTTGCTGATCTCCGCATGCTTGGCGATGCGTTCCATGGAGATCTGCGAGATCCCCTCACTTTCAACCAAATCAGCGGCCGCGTCCAATATCATAGAGCGCCGAATAGCCGGTGAGAAACGGCGTTTATTCTTGAGCTTAGCGTCAGTCATCTGTTATCCACTCTAAAACTCCAGGCGCCCTTTGCAATGAAAGAAAACAACTGGATCGCGCGATCGATATTGATCGTGCGATTTTGACACGAGCGAATATTGCGAGCGACCGTATTCCGGGCCAATGAGCCTTCGATCGTATGTCCGCTTTTGCTCGCTTTTGGGGCCTGCGTACTGCTCCGCAGTCAATGAACTCTGCGCAATGTCCAGCGTTCCAGAGTCTATTTTTGGATCTAGTTTTTTTTGAATTTTTGGCGACCTCATCTTGCTATAAGATGCATGCGAATTGTCTTCTAATAAAGAAGGTTAATATTAAAATGAAAACATCGATTATTTTGATTTTCTGCAAATATGGTGGAGACTAGACAAAAGCAGTCAAATTTTTTTGAATTGCGAATGCTGCCAATATCATAATCATTGATGTTCCGGAGGGGGATAACATGAAAAACAAAACGAGCAGCGGGGTCGCGGCGTTTTATGCATCCATTTTGGCCATGCTATTACTACCCGGATGCATCACATCGTACCAATCTCCGAATGGGACTATCCCAAACTGTAGCGAGTTTGTGGAAAGCAGTTTTTTCAAGAAACGTGAACTTAAATATGATGCTGACGAACTCGCTGCGATCCAAAAAATTCCTTGGGAAGTTCAAGACTATGAGGCGGAACCTCCTAAGTCACCCATCATTATACGATATTCCGATGGCGGCGAATTGGTGAACCGATGTGACTACTCTGCGGCGTTATACGCTGCGCGGTCAACGTTGAATGAGCCATCCGTACCAACCGTATTTGTAGTTTACGTCCACGGTTGGAGGATCGATTCAGGACCGAGGAACAAACTCTGGTACAATTTTCCTGACCACGTTCCACAAGACGCGCTCACTGCCCAAGAGCCGCAAGGCGGGGACCTTGAAAGTTTCGACGCTTTTCTCGGAGAATTGCGAGAGAAAATGGGGACACGCGAACGCAGCGAACAAAAACCCAACGTCGTGGGTATTTTTGTGAGCTGGAAAGGTGGAACGAAGATTCCGGTCTTGGACTACCTATCATTCTGGAACCGCGGCGCCGGAGCAGACCGCCTCAGCCGTAGCGGGCAGCTCTCACGACTCTTTGGCGCACTCGAAAACATTAAAAAGCCTAACGATCAAATCATATACATCGGGCATAGCTTTGGAGCCCGCATTTTATATAGCACCGTTGCAGATCGACTAACCTATGACGTTCAACAGGCGTATAATGATGAAGCGAACACGTACGACTTGATTACGAGGAATCGCGATCTCGTCCTCCTGATAAACCCGGCAATGGAAGCTGCCCCAAACAAGACGATTGATGAGTTCAGGTTCGCCAATACATTTCACGCCGATCAAGCGCCATTGATGATGTTGTTGCAGTCGCAAACAGACTGGCCCAATCAATCGCTTTTCCCCCTTGGTAATGCGCTGGCGCTTCGTCTTTCCAAAGCCGAACGTCAATCTGCGGGTTTTTGGAAACCCTTTCGCACGCACGCTTTGCGCAATATAGAAGAGTCGCAGGTCGCAAGCTCAGCGAGAGACGAAGATTCGCCGTGGTATGACGGATTGTGTATTCAAAGGTATTGCTTAGACCGAGACGACGACTGGAGTGGGCTTCCCGCTAAGAATAGCCCGTTCCTTGTTGTAGATGTGCCGGCGAGTTTGTTGCACCTTCATGGATGGTTTCAGGTCGGTGAGCGAAATCGCTACTTCAGCGATTGGCTCGCGCGATTTCTCGATCGTCATAATTGCGAGGTCGAAAATGCAGTCGACTGCGATACCGCCGAGCGGTGGCAGCTTATTCGTTAATTTCTATTATTGCGAAGTTCGTTACAAACAGAATAGTTATCACACACGCTTGCAAACGCATCCAACGCCAGGTTCGTACCAGCAGAAATAACCTCGCTGCGTTGCGAGTTCTCGCAACTCACCGCAGTCAGCGTCACACTCGACTTTAATGATCCTATCATCAATGCTAACGGACGTTGGAAATTGGAAGCGCTCTCTGTCTTCGAGCAAGGCGCCTAATTCGATTTTGTCTCGGTTGGTCATCAACGAAGCCTTATTCTTCCAATGCATATTCACCACGCACTGTGGCAGAGGCCCCGGATGTAGTAGGCATCGAAACGATCTTAGGGCCTTGAGTTTTTAGTGTGACGGAGTTTTCGCCGGTTCGATTGATGTCGGCAAACTCGACTTTGACGCTGCTCTCCGAACTCGAAATCGCGAATTTGGTTTCATATCCTGTGCCAACGCCGAGAATGGCATTTGAACTTGTGCTCACAACGTAATATCGAGCGTCTGATTCATTTGCATAAACCGTCAGGTTTGTATCGGGGGCGGGCTTCGGGAGCGACTTTGAGAGAGAAGCTTGGTTAAAGGTCCATAGGCCCAAAGTATGATCCACTAAAACTACTTCGTGGAATGTGTCATCATTTGACGGTTCTGGGACGCGATTGACCCATCCGGTTCGACCGGCATCAACCACATGCCGAACAACGCCCACCAAACGCGTTTGGGCTGAAATTTCTGTGGCGCTAGGCACGCTAACAAATGGTTCGTCGCACTCACCTGC
>CALFRH010000671.1 GCA_937919225.1 uncultured Parvularcula sp. | reverse complement strand
AGGGTTTGCCAATGCATTCGCCCTTTTGATGCTCGATCCAGATAGAGCGCGGTTGGTAGCGCCAGAACATTGCCAGATGATTGATGGGATGATTAGTGACGAACCAGATCTCCATGCGCTTATCGAAGCGATGCAGTGACGCATGCGATTTACCATCACCCCCTTGGCTGGCGGAGATCAGGTACCGCAAAACGTTGTGCTTTGACGGCCTCAAAGGCATACAGACACGGCTATTGTAACCTTAAAATTCGGATAGTTATGCTCACCGACATATTTGCATTCCGCTACGGTAAACGAAAAATCTGGGCCTCTTTTGGGAAGACGGAGAAGCGGCTAATCGTCCAAACGTTCTCAATAATCAATGAGCAATTGTTCCCGTACTATCAGCACGATGGTAGTGAAAACCCCACCGGTAAGGCTGCTTGGAATGACATACAAAAACGCTTGGCTGTCGAGCTTGGACTAATCAGCCTATCACCTCTGACATACTCGTACTCAAATACGTGGGCAGGAAAGGAGACAAAGCGTACGGCTTTTTGGCCGATGCACAAGGTTTGCGAAAACTGGGTTCACCTGCTGCCAAATTCTCATGAAGAGGCTGATGAGTTCATCAAGGAACGGCTTAGCTTGGTCGAGATTGCTTTTCGAAAAAAGGAGCAGGAAGTCGAAGAAGCTAATGAACAACTCCCAGAGTTGCTTATCAGGGCGAAAGAACGCGTCATGCCCTCACGGGGTATACATCTGCCCGGCGATCCGCAGGATGGTATCCTCGCTCACAATCGGCAGTTCAACGAAAGCTACCAAGCTTCCGTGGAAGAGTTAAACACTCGGTTTCGACAGGCGCGTTGCGGTCTTCACTACCACAATGGTTTTATTCAAATTTCCGACGACGACCTCACTCTTAAAGAAACTGAGCAACCGTTTTGGAACCTACTTCGCGACCCCATTTGGAAAAATGTCGATATCGACATGAAGGAAGCAATCGACAGGAGAGACGCTGGGGGCCGCGACCCGACTTTCTACGCTGCAAGGGCTTTGGAGAGCGCAATCAAAATCATATCAGACAAAAAACAGCTTTCTCATGGGAAAGAAAAAGGCGCGCACAACTTCATAGACAATTTATCCAAGAAAAGCGTGAAGTTCATTGAGCGGTGGGAAGCTGAGGCGTTGAAGCACTTCTTCACACACGTTCGGAACCCCTTTGGACACGGCCCAGGCAGGCAAGAGATGCCCACGTTGACTACTCAACAGACGGAGGTGACCGTCGAGTTTTGTATGTCATGGATCAAAAGCCTCGCTAGACGTCTCTAGGTTTGCAATCTTGCTATCTCCGCATCCTGCGTGTCGCTAACGCTGATGCGCCGCGCAGCTTCAGTCAAGTTGGGCTCAAAGCTACTATTTTCCGCCTCTATACGCAACCGACCCCATGCTCACCGAAAGCAAGGCAGTGTGCCGGCCTGACCATCGGCGCGGAGCCAGGTTACGCCGGCTACGTCGTTGCCGGCTTCCATGAAGCTCTGACGATCGACAAAATAGAAACGATGCGGATTGGCTGATTGCGGGAAGGTTTCAATACACCGCTTGATGCGTTTGCGGGATGAAGTCTGGGTGCGCTTCTTGCCATCGATGACGTAGAGGTACAGCCGCTTATTCCAACCCAGTCGATCGAGCGCACCATCTCGCTCTAGCTGATCGTAGACGAGTTGTTTTCGGGCGATCGTAGCGTCTCGCATAATGTGACCTAGGCTTACAGTCTCTTCACCACAGTCGTGCTCAATCACCAGGTGGTAGTTCCCCAGGATCAGCGTCTTGTCTGGCTTCGGTTGTATCGGATGTTGGAGCTGACCATCGGAGATCGTGAGACGTGGGTACACCTGCTCCCCTTCAACATCGAAATGGCTTTCATAGCCAAACGGAAGACCGTGACGCCGAGCGGTAAGCTCTAAGCTGATCAGCTCATCAACCAGAGACACATCGTGATACAGGAAGCGCCAATCGCGGCTTGGCAGTTCTGGTGGGCGGCGGAATGTAATACCAAATGCTTTCTCGATCCGGCGGCGCGATCGGGTGGTATCGAGATAGAGAAACGGCAGACGACGCGATGTGTTTTGGATTAGAAGTGGTTTGATGACCGCGAGCATCGGATCGCTCGATTGGCTGAGCGGTTCGAGATGACGCCGCATCGTTCGATCGCTGCTCACTTGATCTGAGTGCAACCGCGTAAGCTGTGCGGCTGTCGGCTTCCCAAGTAGGTGGCAGGACAACATCAGGCGATCGCTGAGCTCAGATGTGAACAGGCTCTGAAGGGGTGTATCGTGTGCGCTTATGGCTCGGGTCGGCATAGCCAAATTATACCGTACCTCGTCTACCCCACTGGAACATTCGGCACAGTTAGCTCTTTTAAATCGATTTCTTTTGAGACTGATGTAGAAGAAAACGTAAATACATCTGTAATCATATTTTGTTTAAAGGATTTGTGAAAAATGATGACGATAAGAGCGACACTGATATTCTTGGGGCTTTTAGTTGGGACTGCTGTATCTGGACAAGAAGTTCCCGAGTTCAACGGAGTATACGTACGCCTGCATTCATCAGAACTAGTGGAGTTGAGAGGTCATCAATTCCTACGCGCTGGGATCCTCCTATCTCCAGGCAATGGGGGGTCTAGCAGCTCATACACTCCCACTCTTGAAACATGGCGAACATACGAACAACGAGATTTCCCTCGGGTAGTCTCTGGGTCGTTTACACAAAACGTAGGCTTTCAAGTGGTCGATACATCAGCAACTTCAATGGTTAGTTTTAATGATGTTCAGTCCATTGTCATTAGAGGACGGGGCATCGGCTTCCAAGGAATTGATGGATGGACTTCTTTGGAAGCTGTCGAGCGTGGTTTTGACAACATGGCAGGCGTTGATCTGTCTACCAAAGTCTATTTTTCGCCAAACGAGTGTGGCACCTGTGATGCTAACGCGAGTTACTTTGTCAAAGGACAGATCGGATTACCATCTTCGGAGTTTCGAGAGAAAATCCTCGATGAATTCACTGTTGAGTATGTACCTCGAAACCCAGTTTTTGGAAGCGGGTTAATGGGAGATATTCTCGGCCCTGGCTCAAACGTGCCAATAGTAGCACTCCAAGTCGTTACCTATGGCGGTACATATATTTTCGCTGACAAGTAGCCACTAACCGCGACGACTACTTGGAAAGGTCTGAATGTGAACCGCTTTGGCTCATGGCGTAGTTCAACAGAAGCCGTCAACATCAGTAGTAGACCGAAAGATGACTGTGCTCGACATTCGCCTTTAGGTTTTGTCTTCAGAAAAGATTCATGTGGCATAGCTCTGGGGTGGGAGGGGGATAAGGTGCTATGCACCTAAATTTCGGGCCTGAGAACAACACTTAAGATACTGATTTATATATTATATTATTTAACATGTTAATCGGTTAGAAATCCGGTTGAATATACCCCTAAATCCAGAGGGTAAAAACCATGCCAGCGACCACACAAATCATCGTCACGGAGAACATGTTAAAAGCGCTGTGGTACATCAATTCGTACCGATATTTGACAGTAAAACAAGTCGCTGAAATCACCGGGATGAAGGAGAAGTCAGCCTCAGAAATGATGCTGAAAATGGAGCGCCGAAAGTACGTCGGTTCGTTCGGGAACACCGGCATACGTGGCTACGGCAAGACGCCAAAGCTCTACTATGTGACGCCCTCTGGCTATCGTTTGATGAGTGAAGAAATGGAGCCCTTGGGCTGGGACATCGAACCTTATAAGCAGGTTAAAGGTGAGACCCGTTGGTCGCCAATCATGTTCCACCGGCTGGATGTGATCGACTGCTTGATCACGCTGGAGCGGGCGCTCTGGAGCGTGCCGGGTTATCGCCTTGCTGAGACCTGGGTGGAGTACCGACGGCGCAAGGTGGGCCGTCACTGGCTGCCCGAGACGGCTGACTACGTTGGTACACCCCACGGGTCTCAAAATAAGATTGTGCCGGATGCGGCCGTTGCGATCGAGCATGAAGCCACTGGCCGCCACGCGCTGTTCTTGATGGAGGTCGATCGAGCAACTGAGCGACTGACTACCCTCTCCCCTTCAGCGATAGACAAAACCTTCAGACATAAAATGGAGCAATACGATCGGTACTTAATGAGCGCTGAACTCAAGGCCCGCTACAAAGATCTGGGCAATTACGCCGGGCCTGCAGTTTTGGTGGTTACCACAACCGACCGGCGGGTTTTGAATATGCGAGCGGCACTTGAAACCTGTGACCCCAACTTACACCACAGATACCGCTTTTCGACTCTTGAAGCAGCTCGAATTAATTTCTTGCACGGTCAATGGTTAAGTCGAGATAGTAGCGACACTAATGAGTATAAGTTGATCAAGGGGAATTAAGGTGAAAGTTAACCTGTCGCACACTGAGAAGACCACCGGCATGATCCGGAAAACCACTCACTACGGGGTGACAATTCTTGTGATGTTTGATCCGACCGAAACCGCGATCATTGAAGAACGAAAGTTGGAAAGAACAATCATTTTAGAACGCGATCCTGGCTCGGATGTGGATGTGGACAAGCTCGCCAATCGCAGCGCTGGCGTAGCAATCGCCAGCGGTATTTTGAAGGCTGCCACGCAGGGTATGGATGCGCTCAAATATGATTTGACGATCGCCACACTTCTACGTGGCTCGGGCGCCTATTTTCTGTCCG
>CALFRH010000670.1 GCA_937919225.1 uncultured Parvularcula sp. | reverse complement strand
AGGATGCTCCCAATAGCCTCTCGCGATTTTTGCGATTTCCGCCCCCCCCAGCCGTTCAAATGCGTGATAGACCTCCTTGAATTCTACTTTGGCCGCAGTTGAAATCAAAATGAGTCCAGAGGCGTGACCAACGTGTTTGGTCGCATAGGCCAGAGAAACAAAACCGCCAAAAGATGTGCCTATTACAATGGGACGTTCAACACCAAGTGCATTACAGAGACCAAATAGATCGTCTCCCCACTGTTCTAAAGTCCAGTCGCGTGAATTGTCGCCAGCACTACGACCGTTTCCACGATGATCGTAGTAAATCACTTGCGCAATGTCGGTCAGCTGCTTGAAGTAAGGCTTTGAAACAGTGTGGTCCGCACCAGGCCCGCCATGAACCAATATCACAGTTGGTTTCTGTCTCATATTCGCTCCGTCCGGTACCAAACTCTCTCCATCGACGTCAAAGTATAGGCGGACCCCGTTTACGGTAGTGTACATGTTGGCCTCCAAAAGATTTTTGGTCTGTTGAGACTGTATGCCTTCTGAGTCACATTAAAATATCCAACTTCAGGCACGTTCGCGCCAGACCAACGGTTTGCAATGCTTGAAATTAGAATAGCTCGCTTGCAGCAAGGAAAGCGGCCAAAGTGGTCGCGTTTTACGCCAAGAACCACTTCTGATACACGCTGGAGACTTTGCTCAAAAGCGGCCCATAGATAGCGAAGCCAGGCCGTGGATCAGCTCTTCCATGATCGGTTTGTAGCCGCGCTGCGGTGCCTGATGTGACGATGGGCCCGCGAATTTGACAACAGCCTAGCAAGAGGGACCTCGCGCAGAATTCGGCGTGAGGATTGTTGCGTGTTCCCCAACGTGGGTAAGAAAACCCGACCTGAATATCGATGAGCACAAGCGCGGCCATTTCCTCGCTGGCTATTGTGTCCGCATACTCGTACAAAACCAGTGCCCAAGCCACTGCTTCAACTAAGCCGCATACCAAGCGGACAACAAATGACAAAGAACCGTCAATTTCTGACATCCTGTCAATTTATCCTACAGTCAAAACTGCATTCTTTATACCGGACAGCAACGCCGTATGAGTCTCTTACAAACAATGGGTTGCACGAGGAAAGCGCCTCTTTGACAACTCAGGATCTTGTCAGATTGTGAAGTGTCCGCAGTTGCCGTAAATCGAAAATTCAAACTTCACAGACGACGGTGACTTATTCTAAGAAAATCAAAACTGAGTTTGTGTGTGGTTGTTGAAAGGGTCTTGGGGCAGCAATACTTCCTTATAATTGAGGTTAAATGCGCTTGGATCGCGGTGTGTAAAGCTTTTGAGTTTATGAGCCGAAAGATGACAACTCATATGTCACTGCTGCATAGGGACACCATCCAAATGACACAGTCATCACAGCCGACTAAGCGTGACTGCTACCCAGCATCTGGCGGTTGTCAGTGTGGGGCAGTGCGCTACAAGGTTGGCAGGCTGGGGAAAGCTTCAATATGCCACTGTAGAATGTGTCAAAAAGCGTTTGGCGGCTATTTTGCTCCATTAGTCGAGGCGTTCGATGTTGAGTGGACACGCGGTGAGCGTACTGTTTTTCACAGCTCCGACTCGAACTGGCGAGGGTTTTGCCATGCATGCGGCACACCGTTGACTTATGAGTTCGAAGGGCATCTAGAAATTGCGATCGGAACGCTTGATGAACCCGATATTGTACAACCAGAAGTTCAGGTGAATCCTCGCTATCGTAGGGATTGCTTTGAGAGACTTTCCGCGTTGCCTGAAAAACCAGCAGAACAACAAGACGCTGACAATGCATGGAATGCGACGGTTAGAAGCAACCAGCATCCAGATCACGACACCTAACCTTCAATCTTAACGCTCGGGCGCACAACATCTTAGGCACTCTTGTGCAGCGACACTGGAAGTACAGCGGTACAAAGTATTCTGGCTACCTTGCCGAGGTCGGTTCGGTAATGATCTATTCTAGAATTCAATTCTTCATGGAACTTCGCAAGGCAGGCGCGAAATTTCTTCGAACCATTTCGGACACGAGCTCAAAGTTGAGTCCATTGCGATCTGAAGAGTGAAGCGCGATTGCAACCTCCGGAAGCGGTGGCAAACTGATCATCCCGTCGACAATCTCTAATGACTTGGGAATGCAAGATGCTTCCATAACGCTTATCGATGATCCGCTGAGAAGGGCGTTTTCGATAAGTCTGAAGCTCCGGGTAGAATAAGCTAAGCGCCACTTTCTGTCTGTTTGTTTAAGTGCATCCAGTGCGACCGATCGACTTGCGCAACCCTGCGGCCACAATGCTAGGGAAAGTGAACTTTCTGGGTCGCTTGTGAAGCCAGGTGCGGCTACCCAGTGAAGGGGTTCATAGCAAATAATCTCTCCGGAGACCGATGCTGGAGTGTGCACTGCAATCGCAATGTCAAGGTCGCCGCTAAGAAGCGCTCGCAGCAAGTCCGGCGTGTTTTCACACACGACTTCGATTTGAAGTCGAGGATGCTCTGCTTCGATCATTGACAAAAGCTTTGGTAACACCAGTGTTGCGTAGTCGTCAGGCGCCCCAATGCGCACGCGACCTTCGGCCTCGGGATGCCGAATCTGAGAAAGCGCCGTATCGTTGGCTAAGAGAATGCGTTTCGCGTGGACTCTTAGCGCCTCTCCAGTCGGAGTGATCGAGACGGATTGGCGTGTTCGCTCGAAAAGTGGTTTTCCCTCGATATCCTCCAAACGC
>CALFRH010000669.1 GCA_937919225.1 uncultured Parvularcula sp. | reverse complement strand
CACTGACCCCGCTTTGGCAGAAAGTCGCTGACGAAGCAGCTCAAGCTCTTTCCTCACTTTTAGGGGTAGAGATGGAGGCGGAACCCTTGTGGCTCAGCACCACCGACAGTCTTGGGTTCGTGAATGACCATCCCGATCCTGGACTATTGATTGCCCTCAGGGCCGTTGGGGATGACGGCTACCACGCCAGAATGTCCGCCGCCGATACACTTTGGCTCACCACCCTTCTTTTGAAAGCATGGGATGCAGCAGAGGGCGGCGGCGGGGATCTTTCCATTCTTGATGGGTTACTTCTAAGGGGCGCGATCAATGCCGTCCTCACGCCAATTGGCCAAGCCTTTGGCGCCGATATTGAGTGTATTGAGGACGAAGAACCCTTGTTCGAGTGGCCTCTCGCCCCACCAGACCCGGTGCGTGCGTTGCTTGTGGCGCGCTTTGTGTTTCGCACCGATGGCGAACAGAAAATCACCTTGGATGTCAGTCTACCGACCAGTCATCCCGCCTTTGCCCGTGCTGACAATGAGGAAACAGATCCGTCAGCGGCTCTTTTGGAAACCATGAGTGTTCTTCCCGTGGAGGTATTCGCTATTCTTGATCAGTGGACCACATCCCCAAGTGCGGTCAAAGCCCTGCAACCGGGGGAAACACTGTCCCTAAAAGGCGCCTCCCTCGACAATCTGTCCCTCGCCGTCTCGAACCGTGGTCGCCCTGCGATCCTAGCCCATGGCGAACATGGACGCTCAGGGGGCAGGCAAGCCCTACGGGTTACCGCCGTCGAAGGCGGGATCGCCTCTTAAAGTTCGGCATGAAATCTGGGGTGACTATCCGCCCTGCCGCACCGTTTCAGAGAACCGGATCGCCGCCGCCACCGCTGCGAAATGCTCCGGCCTGATGGGCGCACCAACGTCAACTGTTGCATGCAAAGCGCGGGCGCAGGGCGGATCTTCGCGAACGGGGACGCCGCTTAACCGTGCCCGATCGATAAGCGCTAAGGCGAAATGATCAACCCCTTTAGCGACACAAACCGGGACCGTATCAGCGGCCCGATCCCATTTGAGCGCCACAGCATAGTGGGTGGGGTTCACAATAATAACATCCGCAGACGCGGTATCGCGTAGCATCTGGTTTTGGGCGAGTTCCTGGGCTCGCTTTTTCCGGGCTTGTTTCTGGGTCGGATCCCCTTCCATCTCTTTATTCTCGTCGCCCACCTCTTGCCGGGTCATCCGAAGGCGTTTGGCGTGGTTCGCCCGTTGAAGGGGCAGGTCAACAAGTGACAAGACAAGCGCGATGCCGCATGCAATGCCGAATATGTTAACGACCTCCCCCAAAAGAAGGGAAGGAACCTCCTTATGCTGACGCATCATCGCGGCAAGGAAGACATCCCGTTGCCCCCAAAGATAGAGCCCCCCTGCGGTTGCCGCAAAGGTGATCTTGACCGCACTTTTCAGAAACTCCGTCATTCCCGTGGGGCCATATTTCCGTTTAATGCCCTCCCACGGGTGAATACGCTTTAAGTCCGGCTTCAACTTTGTCGGCGCAAATGCAATACCCTGCTGGGCGATGAGGCCCACCACCACAAAGGCCGCAGCCGGACCAATAACCGCCGCGACAAGTAAAAGGGGTCCTCCAATAAGAGCCCTCGCTCCCCCCCCTCCCGACAAAAGTTGATCCGTGGCGGCCTCCGGATGCCAAAAAAAGCCAACCAAGCCCTCCGCAAACCCCATTGCCGCGCCGCCCACCATCGCTAGCCCGACGAGCGCACCGGCATAGGACGCGAAAACAGCCACATCGGTGGAAATGGGAATGTTCCCTTTTTTCCGCGCTTTTTTAAGTTTCTCCGGCGTCGCATCAAACGACTTATCCTGGCCGGTTTCCTCACTCATGGCAGCACCGTCCCAAACGCCGCAATCATCAGATCACGCCAAAGGGTGAGGGTCGCAACCACAGCCGCTGCGAAAAGAAAAAGCCCTGTGAGGGTAATGGCGGGCATCCCCACAAACGTCACCATCAGCTGCGGCATGGCCCGGTTAAGAACCCCCAGCAACATGTTGTACGCAAGGTTCAATAGAAGAAAGGGTGCCGCCAAAGAGAAGGCAAGCGCAAACCCCTTAGCGCATGCCTCGACCGCCTTCTCCGCGGCAAAGCCGAGGCTATTATCTGCAAACACCAATCCGGGCTCAAAGATATCATAGCTTTGTACCAATAATTCGAGGGCAGATATATGAAGACCGAGCGTCAGGAAAATTGTTGCCGCCGCCATGGTCAAAATGGTGGAGATCGTTGTGTTCGAATCCTCAGAAATCCCAGCACCGAAAATCTGCGATAGGGAGAGGCTTTGCGCAACGATAGCGCCCACAAGGCCGAGAACAAAGATCATCACTCGCAAAGAAAAGCCAAGATAGAAGCCGACAAACGCCTCCCCCAGCAAAAGAACAAGAAGGCTCCCGTCCCCCACTACCAAGCGGTCACCCACCAAAGGAAATAGCAATAGGGTGACCGCCATGGCCGCCATCAGCCGAACCTGGACAGGGATGATGCGGGTCCCAATGGCAGGAAGGAGAAAGAACAGAAGAGACAATCGGGTAAAGAGGGCCATTAACGGCACAACAGTATAGGGAGCAAGCTGTGCGTAGGGGGCAATACCCTCCAGGACGGCGATCATGCGGTCCCCAGCACCATCGGCTTGGCGTTGGAGGCAATCTCGTCAAAGGATAAAACGGGGTTTGTGATTCCGTGGGTAAAAAGCGCCGTCCGTACCGTTCGGCGACGCGTCCCATGGGTCGCCACCGCCGGGTACGCGCCGGTTACCGCCGCCTGGTCGAGCACCGCCCGGACGGTTTTCACCATCTCCGTCATCTCGTCCGCCACCGGCGCAACGGCCGTCCCCTCCTCCCCATCCCGGGAAACGGGCGCAAAAAGGTGATCCCATTTTCCCGACAGTTGGACGACCGGCAATGTCCCTTCTTGATTGGTCAGTCGACTAATAAACTGAAAGGCAAGACGCCGTCGTACATGTTCAACGATGGCATCCACCCCCTGCTCCGCCGCGCGTGCTTCACTAATCGCCTCAAGAATGAGCGGTAGGTTCCGTACCGAAACGCGCTCACTCAACAAATCCCGAAGAACCTGCTGCAACAAATCATATGGGATTTTCTCAGGCACCAGATCGTCAAGGAGGCGTTTGTTCGCCTCCGCCCGATCAGGGTCGGTTGGTCTTACAAAGGCATCAAGGATAGAACGCATCGCCCGACGAGTCATTAGGCGCGGAAATTGTCCCTGTACCGTTTCAAGGAGGTGGGTGGAGAGTACTTCTACCGGCTCCACCACCGTCGCCCCATCCAAAATCAGCCGTTCTTTGGCTTCCTTGTCGACCCAACGCGCAGCAGCGCCATAGACAGGCTCATGGACACGTTCCCCCTTTATATCCGGATAGGTATCATCGGCGATAAGCGCGAGAAAACGACCTGCTTGAAGTGTATTCTTCGCAACCGCCACGCCATGGACTTTTAGTTCGTACTGGTTGGAATTGAGCGCCGGTTTATCCGTCACCCGAATAGGCGGCATGATAAACCCATATTCTTGGATGACATACCTTCGAATTTTTTCAACCCGACTATCAAAGCTGCCGTCCCCTGCGATCACCGCCTGCACAAGGTTCGGGCTCAACTCGACATGGATATCATCGACGTCCAGAAGATCACCGAAAGACGGCTCTGCGTTGGTGCTCGCCTCCTCGACCGGTGCCTCGATGACTTCCTCCGGCGGCATCTTCTTCGCCGCAACCCAAGCAAGTCCCCCAAGCGCGGAAGCCCCTAGCAAAAATGGGAGTAGGGGTAGACCTGGGAATAGGCCGAACACAGCGAGTACAACAGCAACCGTTCCCAACGCTTCGGGCTTACTACCCAACTCCCGCACGAGGGCCAAGTCGACCGACCCCTCGCTCCGTCCCTTGGAGAGAAGAAGCGCCGCCGCAATGGAGATAATGACCGCCGGGATTTGGCTCACCAAGCCGTCCCCCACGGTGAGGACGGAGTAATTTTGAACCGCTTGCGCAAAGGAAATGCCGTGGACGATGAGACCAATGCCAATACCCGCAACAAGATTCAGCGCCGTAATGAGCAAGCCAGCGATCGCATCCCCTTTTACAAATTTCGACGCCCCATCAAGGGAACCGAGAAAGGATGTCTCCTCTTGTTCGCGTGCACGAAGGCGTTTGGCCTCTTCATGACTGATGGCACCAGCAGCAACATCAGCGTCAATAGCCAATTGCTTGCCAGGCATCGCATCAAGCGCAAAGCGGGCGCCAACCTCCGCCATCCGACCTGCGCCCTTCGTGATCACCAGGAAATTTACAATGATGAGAACGAGGAAGATAATGAGGCCTAGACCCAGATTCCCCCCCATAATGAACATAGCGAACCCTTCGATCACCCCGCCCGCTGCGTCCGTGCCCGTATGCCCCTCACCAATGATCAACTTGGTGGAAGAAATATTCAGTGCCAAACGCAAAAGAAGGGAAACCAGCAAAATGGCTGGAAAGGAAGAGAAATCGAGAGGCCGTTCCACAAACAATGTCACGGTAAAAATGAGAATGGCAAAGGCAAATGATAGCGTAAGGCCCAAGTCCAGCACCATAGGCGGTACAGGCAGGACCATCATGACCACAATGCCCATCAGCCCAACGGCAAACGCCACCGTGGGGGATAAGCGGCCCGCCTTTAAGACAGCCTCCATAATGCTAATGCCCTTTATTGTTCAATCAGTGCAAGAACTTGTGTGTCGAAGAAATTGATAATGAGGCCTGCGATCATGCTGGCCGTGATCCAAAAGACGAAGACGATGACGCCGATCTTCGGCACAAATGTCAGCGTCATTTCTTGAATAGAGGTCAGCGCCTGCAGCAATCCGATGGCAAGCCCTGTGAAAAGGGCGGCGAGGAGTAATGGCGTTGCCATCAATGTCGCCGTGGCAAGAGCTTCTCTCAAAAGTGAGAGGACATCTGCTTCGCTCACCGGGCGGCTCCCTTCATCTTTACTCTATAGCGACGGACGTTCGATTATATGCATGTCGTCGCTATAATCTTTTGTTTTCGCATCGCTTTTCGCCTAAACCTGAGTACACCCCGGCCTTCGCCGGGGCATGCTTTTCGGCGCGATGCTCTAAAGAGGCATACGAAGGAGTTCTTGATACGCGCCCACAACGCGATCCCGCACAGTAATGGCCGTTTGTAACGCCATCTCCGCCTGAGAAACCGCTTCCACCACGGACTGTGCGTCAACAGCCCCCGCAGCAAACCCCTCAATGCGAGCGTCCGCTTGATCCAGTAACGCTGCAAAGCGTTCAGCAGCCTCCGCCAAGGGCGTTTCGACCTTATCCACCGGTGAGTTTAAGGCCTGGTTCCCGTTCTCTGCATTTACCGTTGAGACAGCCATATTTTTCTCCTAGCGTTTTAAGATACCAAGAAGCCCGTCATATAGACGGCGGGCCTGGGCAAAGACTTGTAGGTTAGCGTCATAGCCGCGCCCCGCCTGCCGGGCATCAGCCATTTCAATCAGCATATTGACGTTTGACATCATGACGACGCCATTTTCATCAGCTAACGGATGCGCCGGATCATAAAGACTTGTGCCCTCTTTTTTGTCCAAGAAGACCCGCCCCAACTCCACGCCACCAGCCTCAGCTCGAAATGTCGCAAGCTTTCGCTGGTATCCGGGCGTATCTGCATTGGACAGGTTTTCGGTCGCCAACCGTAGACGAAGGGACTGAGCACTCATGCCAGAGGAGGCAGAATCCATCGCCCCCAAGATAGGATCAATCTGTGTCATACTTACCTCGGTGACCCACCAGCCAGCCGCATCATCTCTAAGGTCTTGGACCAAACGGTGACCGCCACCTCATGGCGCCCCGCATTCGTGGCCAATTGGGTCATTTGCTTGTCGAGGGCGATTGGGGTTCGGGTATCGCGCACCAGGGCACGCTCCCCCTCACCAAGCCGCGCCAGGGCCGATGCAAATCCTTCAACCGCGCGCGCATTCGCACCAGGAAGATCCGTACGAGCAATATTATCGCCCACCACCCCGTGAACCTGCGCGGCATGACGCGCCATCGCGGAGGTGAGCTTCAAGACAGACAAGTCAGGGACCATTTGGGGACGACTCCTCAACGTTAAGAGAGTCTCACCATATGCAACCAATGGTTGACGATGGGTTAATGGCTAACGGCGTCGCCCGATTTTGTTAAGGTCAGTAATACGGTGGCTTCCTGCGCTAAGAGGGGGCGCAAAATCTTCAAAACTTTGTAATATTTACCTTTTTCAGCCTCCGCCGCAGCCTTTGCGATGGCCTCGTGGAATGAGAACCCCGCAAAGCCCTCTACAGCCTCCGCGAGTAGTCTTATCAGAATGGGCTTCGCTTCAGGGCCGGTGGTGTCACCAACAATCATCGTCTGCGCAGCATAATAGGCACGCGTGAGCGGCGTTTTCACATCGTTCGGGTGCAATGCATCCGATAGACGCAGGACCCCAGCCCCCCCATCGACCACGCGCAATTGTGATCGCCGCAGACCATTTTGGAGAACAATTACACCAACCAAAAACTTTTCATAGGGCATAAGGTTAAGGACCAATCCCGCCATCGGGCTTACGCCGCCGCCACATCAGGACTGCTAAGCCCTTTAATGATATTTCGGTTGATCTCGATAAGGATCTGAGGCGATGCTGTTCCAGCGATCACCGCACGAGAATGGCTTTGCACGAAGGCCGCTAAGCTTATCAGTCCTGCACGGAGTTCATCCGAACACTTATTCTGAGGGTTTGCAAGATCAACCGCAAGGGTCGTCCAAAGACGCCTATTTTCGTCGATGGCAGATATCAACGCTGTCGGTCCGCCTGGGGCGTTTGCGTCGGCCCCCTCTAGGCGAGCTGTAATCCGGATAAAGACCTCACGTTCTAAAGCCCGTCCCGTCAGTGTTTCGCGTTGTACCGCGGCATAGCCCGTCGCGATCATACCTCACTCCCTAACTCTTTATGGTGACAAGGAGCGTGGGCCCGTAGGCACCACGCTCAAAAAGATATCCTGATCTCTTACCGGAAGAGAGCCAGAATGGTTTGTGGCGACTGGTTTGCAATCGTCAGTGCCTGGATATTCAGCTGCTGCTGCACCTGTAGGGACTGAAGACGAGCAGATGCTTCTTCAAGATTAGCATCGGTGAGAGCACTCACGCCCGCTTCTAACGACCCAGTCAAAGCTTCAATGAAGTCATTTTGGATGTCGATGCGGTTTTGCACAGAACCGAAGGCAGCAGAGGCATTAATCGCTGTCTGCAAAAGACCTTCAATATCGTCTAGTGCATCAGAGGCACCTGTATTTGTACTGACATCGATCCCATCAAGATCGCCAAGACCGCCACCGGCAGTACCACCGGTCTGGCTATCCCCCTGGATCGTCAGTCCAGCGCCGGTATTGTTTGTGACACCTAGGACAACGGCATTGTTAACAACGTCATTTGTCGTTGTGAGAGCAACATCAGCGTTGATCCCTTGGGAGGCAATACCAGCACTGACAATTGCACTGAGGTTTTGAACAACCTCGTTCATGCCGTCACCGTCACGAGCCACATAGTCGTAGTTCTGTGCACCAATGGTGAAGCGGAAGCTATCACCTGCAGAGATTGTCGTATTCGCCGCAATGGTTAGGGTGGCTTCATCGCCGTCAGCAACAGCAGCACCGGTATCAGCGAAGGTCGCACCGGTCACCGCGCCGCCACCGCCATAGGTTTGGGCTGACGTCTCAAGACTGACCCGAGAGACAGTGATCGACGCATCCGTCACATTGCCGCCAGAATCGCGATCCAAAGATGATAGAACTTCAACAGATCCACCAGCCTTAATCATGTTCAGACCGTTGAACTGCGCCGCGTCAACGATTGAATCGATTTGGTTCTTCAGGGCCAAGACGTCTGTTTGGATCTTGTTCCGATCCACATTGTCTTCCTGAGCGGAAACAATGAGAGTCTTCATTTCTTGGAGCAGATTTGTAATTTGCTCAGAAGCAGACCGCGCAACGCCGACTGTTGCGGCACCGAGGTTCAAGCTGTCCTGGATAGCATTGAACGATGAAACGTCCGTCTCCATCACAGTGGCAATCGCCCACACCGCGGCATTGTCACGGGCGGTTGCAATGTCCTTACCCGTTGAAATAATATTCTGGGTTTTTTGCAAGTTCATGTTGATATCCCGAAGGGTATCAAGGGCAACCATCGCGGATTGGTTGAAGTTAATGCTGCTGGCCATGTCCAGTCTTCCTTTTAGATAACCGCTCCGGTCTCTTCCTAAGACGTGGCGGCAATCCCGCAACTTCCGATTGCGGACATGTCATCTTAAGGTTGTATTCGCTAAACTTTGGTAAACGATATGAAGGCGACTAAAATCGAACAGCTTTTGTTTCGGTTGCGGGGAATAAGCGGGTGCCATCAGGACCATAACCCGCCGCACTTTTACGCGCTGCCTTGGTTTGCTTTGCAGCTAAGTGCCCAGCGAGAACGGCTTGTAGCAACGAAGCATTCTCCTTATTCAGAAGAAGGAGACGTTCAATCATCGGCCGTAAGGATATGGGCAAATAATCCTTACGCGATAAAAGGTCTTGTTCTAGGGCCGTGAGAAGGGCTTCGCGCGTCTCGCTCACGACCAAGGCCTCTTTCAAGCGCCCTTCCCGCAATAAAAGATTCTCAGTCTGCAACGCCTGGCTAAGGTCATCGACCAAGGCCCCAATAGCGACGGTCGTGTCGGTCATAACCTCTCCCCACGCTGAAGGGATTGATAAATCATCTCGGCCAACGCCGGGGATTGCGCCGTCATTTGATCGGCAATTGCACCGAGCGCCTGTGAATTGAACGCTTCCGCCGCACTGTTCCCACCGCCAAATGCCTCAGCAAGCTTCGCGCCCTTCAGCATTTCAAGCATAAAGGAAGAAGCCAGCTCCTCGGCAGACTGACGAAGGGGGTCAGTCACCGGATTAATTGGCGACGACGTCAAGGAACGTAACGGTGTATCGGCACTAAGGGGGGAAAGAGGATCCATAAAAGCACCTTTTTCAAAACATGAAGAAGATCTAAACGGCTTCTCGTAAAGGTTTAGTAAACCAAATGCGGCAATTTATAGTCGCATGACCCAATTTCTGTTGTCGCCCCCCGCCACCGCCACAACAACGCCGGCCGCGCCTGCGCCCAAGGAGGCGTCTGGCGGCGCCCGCCTCGAAAAGGCCGGAGCCACGACCACCAACAAAGCAGACACATCTTCATCGGGTGGGAAAAGCGATTCGACCCCAGCGCCCGAGACGACAGAGAGCGGAACCAGTAATCCCTTCCAGGCGATCCTCGACGCCATGACCGAAGCTGAAACTGAAGCCAAAGCGCAGACTGGCTCCTTCGTGCCTGTTCCTAAATCGGCGGGCCCTGCCGAGCCCCCTTTGCGCAAGGGTGATGCGGATCTCGCTGTGCCAACCCAGAGCCGCATCATGGCTAAAGTGCCTCTCACCCTTCCGCAGACGGCGGGGAACAAACCCACCCTCCCCGCGCCGGGTGACCCAAGTTTTATTGGCCCTACCCGGAACAACACCCCCACGCCCACGCTGAGCTTTCAGTCGCCCGGTGCACTGAAGCTAACAACAGAACAGATCACCGTTCCGAGAGGTGAGGTGCGCTCACTGGAGACGCCGAACACCACGGCCGATAAAAAAATCACTATTCCGTTCGCTAATCCGATTGGCCCCGTTGGCCTGGCTCCCATTGGAGGTAGCATCAGTATGGAGATGACCTCTCCGACGCTCCTCCCCCCTATAACAAGCGTTGTTGCAACCCCGACAGCGCAAACCAACCTCGTGGATGCAAGCGTCGCGGCTACAGCCTCTCAGCAAGTGACAACGGGTCAGGCAAACGCCCCCTCTGTCACCCACCAACTGGTTCATGGCATTCGATTTGCCTCAGGGGAACGATCACTGGAACTGCAGCTTGATCCCCCACACTTAGGTCGTGTTCGTATTGAATTCGACTTCAGCCCAGACAATAGTGTCAAAGCTGTGGTCAGCGCGGCCGAACCCGAAACCCTCACCCTTTTGCGTCGGCAAGCTGGCAGTTTTGGTCAAGAGCTTGCGGATGCGGGTCTTGAGGGCGTCTCTATCGAGTTCGCAGATCACCTAGCGGGCCAGGCGGAGGACGACGCCCCCCTTGGCCGTGAGGCCAACGTCATTCTTGACGAAGACGTCACCACAGACGCCGTCACCGCTGACGGTAAGCCCATCCACATCGCCGACGATACTGGCCTTGATATTCGTCTTTAGAAGGAGATTACTCATGACTGTTTCTGCCGTTGCATCTGCAACGACCACGACCGCCGAAGGAACGGACCCTGCGACCGCCGCTCAGGAGGCAACGACTGAGGAGTTCACCCAATTCCTTCAGCTCCTGACGGCCCAGGTGGAAAACCAAGACCCCCTAGAACCGCTCGACTCCACCGCCTTTGTGGAGCAATTGGCGACCTTCTCAGCCCTTGAACAACAGGTTCTCTCAAACAATTATCTTGAGGAAATTCTCACCGCGGTGCGAGAGTCCTAGAGCGTTTTCCGACCAAGTGGGTACCGGTTGATCGTAAGAAAACGCCATAAATCAATAATCTAGAGCATCGCGCCGAAAAGCATGCCCCGGCGAAGGCCGGGGTGTACTCAGGTTTAGGCGAAAAGCGGTGCGAAAACAAAAGACTACAGCGAAGGCGTGAGTGCAAACGAACGTCCGTCGCTGTAGAGCACGCGAACGAGTCAATCTGTTCGCAAAGTGCTCTAGGAAAATAGACGGCCCATTTGGAAAGCCTGCTGGCGATCACCAGCAGGCTTTTTCATTTATCGTTTCCTGCAACGAATATTACCGCTTATACAGATCGCTTGAGAAGCTCTAAAATCAGCACATCACCAACTTCGTCGGGGAACATCTGTTCCGCCGCATCGCGCACAGACAAGCGAACCGCATCGTAGAGCGCCGGATCCGTGGCTGCGCCTGCAAAACCACCTTCGTGGGACAACCCGATAAGCGATGACATAATCCGATCCCGAAGCTTATCTTGAATACCGGTCGTCTGGTCAGCCGCTTGGCGTTCCACTTCAATATTCAGCTTTAGGACCACGAGAGCTTGGGTTCTCCACCCATCCGTCACAGGTACGACGAAGGGACGAGAGAATCGGACAGAGTAATAATCTGTGCCCTCAGCGCTTTCATCGGTATCGGTGGCGCCGTCTTTCTTTTTTTCGCTCTTCTGATCACCCTCTGCATGGGCGACTTTTTCACCAGTGGCAGGGGCCACAGACGCAGGCCGCAGTAGGTTACCGCCGTATATTCCCCCGCCGACAGCAAAAATATTCAAAAGACTGACAATAATAAGTTTCATAGAAACGCCCTACTCATGGCTAGAACGGAATAATTGTGTCAAGGATGCGGTTACCCATGCGGGGCTTCACCGTACGATTGATTGACCCCTGCCCTACATACCCAATTTGGGCATCTGCGATCCGGTCATGGGGCACGGTGTTAGACCGAGAGATATCCTCAGGCCGGATAATACCTTCAGCCCTGAGGACCCGTTCCTCATAGTTCACGCGCACCCGCTGTTCACCGCGGATCACCATATAGCCATTGGGCAGCATTTCGGTCACACGGGCAGCAAGCCTTAAAGAAATCTTCTCCTCACGCTGAATAGAGCCTGAGTTGGACACAGACGTCTCCCGGCTCAAATCAACCGCTGGATCAACGGTCGCGCCGCCCGGAAGGGTATTCGCCGCCCAACCAGGAAGTCCAAATAGGGAGCGAATGGAGAAATTGTCTTGGTTCGATCGAGATTTATCGACAGAGTTATCAATCTCCGCTGTTTCATCGATCTCCACCACAACAGTCAGAATATCCCCGACCGCGCGAGCGCGACGATTGCCGAAGAGTGATTCGGGTGCTTGATTCCAAAGAGACGCCGATGATGGCGCTGGGTACTCCGTCAACGGCATATCCCTACCCGTAAAGGAATGAGAAGTATCCTCTTTCATTTCATCCGGAGTCGATGCGCAAGCGGCCAAAGCCACAACACAGACAAGCGATATAATCGGGCGCATCACCGAATCTCCACGAGGTTCTGGGCAACGACGGTCGCCGTGATCGGCTGGCGTCGTCCATCGAGCATGACGGGGATAGGATCGCCCGCGCCCCCGCTACGCATCGCGCGACCAGGTAGCGTTAGAACAAGGCCTCGGCGGCGAAATTGCACTGTCACCGTTTCTTGGCGGGTGACGAGGTCGACAGGTTTCACATCGACCAACCGTACCGGCTTTGCCTCGTAGATTGGTCGACGGAGCTGTTGCCCTAAAAGGGGCTCCAGATCCTTAGGGTTGGCGGTCGCCACCAGCATAGAAGGCTCCAGCACCGTTCCCTTACTGAGGGCTTGGGCGGCCACGACCTCACCGGCCCATCCCCGCGCCATCACGGCCCAGATGACCGATAGGGCAAGAAGACTATAGCCAATCACCCGCGCCATCTAGCGGATCCGGGTCGCAGCAGCGTACATCTCATCCGCCGCCGTCAGAACTTTTGAGTTAAGCTCATAACCTCTCTGGGCCTCGATAAGGTCTGCAATCTCGCCCACCACATCGACCCCTGAATCTTCAAGATACCCTTGGCGCAGGAACCCCGCACCATCGAGACCGGCGACGCCGCCCGCAGCAGTGCCAGAGGCTTCGGTTTCCCGGAAGAGGTTCCCGCCCAGGGCCTCAAGCCCCTTATCATTGGCGAAGATAAATAAGTTAAGTGTACCGATTTGTGTTGGTGCCTGCCCGGCGATCTCTGCGAAAACTTCGCCGTCAGCGCTGATCGTCACCGCCCGCGCATCCTCAGGTACAACAATACCGCCCGAGATTGGGAAGCCTTCCGGGTTTACCAATACCCCGTTGGGATCAATCGAAAACCGTCCGTCCCGGGTATAAGCCGTCTCGCCAGAGGGCAATTCAACGTCAAAAAAACCGCGCCCCTCGATGGCCACATCAAGATCGCCACCAGTGTTGGTGAGCGTGCCTTGCACCCGGTCGGCCGTCACCGCCGCGGTGCGGACCCCAAGGCCCATTTGAATGCCGCCCGGAACAATTGTGCCTGTCCGGGACGAAACCGCGCCTGGGGTCACCTCTTGACGATAAAGGAGATCTGCAAAGGCCGCGCGCCGGGGCGCGTATGCTGTTGTTGACATGTTTGCGATATTGTTCGCGATGGTATCAACCCGGGTTTGCTGCGCGGCCATCCCGGTGGAGGCAATTCTAAGTGCGTTCATGAGTGTCCCTCGATCAACTTTGAATGGTACGGATTACCGGTTATCGCCAAGAGTACGGATCATATTGGCTGTCCGTTCCCCTTGGCTTTCCATAAGACTTTGCCCTGCCTCAAATAGCCGTTGGGCCTCCACGAGGCGTGCCATCTCAAGCACAGGATTGACGTTTGATTGCTCAACATATCCCTGCCGGACGATGGGATTATCAATGAAGGCGTAACTCTCGGTAGGCTTCCACAGATTGCTTCCCATACGCTCTAAGCTACCAGGCGGCGCAGAGAAGACACCAAGCTGGGCCTGTGCCAGTCCATCGACGCTAATCGTTCCATCAGGACTGACCGTGACGTCGACAGCCTCAGGCGGTATCTCAATGGTCCCGCCCCCATCGTCGAGAACGGCATACCCATCCGCGTTGACAAGGCGACCATCCGCATCACGACCAAACTGGCCGCCGCGGGTCAGGTACACACCATCTTGTGCTTGAATCGCAAAAAAACCCTCCCCCCCGATGGCAAGGTCGTAAACACCGCCCGTTTTCACATAGGCGCCCTCATCCATCACAGCGTAGTGACCACGAAGCGATCCCATCGACATGGACGGTCCGGCGACATCGCGGTTTACATATTCGGTGAAGACAGATGCCTCGCGCTTGAACCCAGCGGTGCCCGCATTGGCGATATTATTGGCGATCACCTCTAGCTCTTTGAGGAGGCCGGTTTGCCGGGAAAGCGAGACAGTGGTTAGGTCAGACATTCTCTTTAGGCAGCCTTTTTATTCTCACGAATAGCTTCGTCGAGTTCATTGAAGGAGGGGCGCATTTTGTGAGGAGCATTCCGGCGCCCCACCTCCACGCACATGATGGAGGGGTGTTTTTGAAGTGAGGAGACAAGCACTTCTCGAATAAGGCCGTAGAAGGCATGCTCCTCCTCGCGGATCCCTTTCACCCGAGCAGCAAAGGGTCCAACCATGCCGTAGGCCAAGAACACGCCCAGGAAGGTTCCCACAAGGGCACCGCCAATCATCTGCCCAAGGATCTCCGGCGGCTTATCAATAGATGCCATGGTCTTAATCACCCCCAGCACCGCGGCCACAATCCCAAGGGCAGGAAGGGCATCTGCCATGTTTTGAAGGGCGTGGGCGCCGTGGAGGGAATCTTCTTTGCGCTGCTCAAGCTGCTTTTCCAACATGTCTTCGACCTGGTGAGCATTGTCGAAGTTCATGATCATGGAACGGATTGTATCGCAGATCATCTCCACGGCATCATGGTCCGCTTGAATCTTTGGATATTTGGAAAAAAGCGCGGAGCTGGCCGGATCTTCGATATGCGCTTCAATATCCACAGGGCTTTCTCGCATCACGTCGAGAAGAGCATGCAGTAAACAGAGCAAATCCTGGTAGTCTTGCTTGTTCCATTTAGGGCCCTTGATGAGGGCCATAAGATCACCACCCGTGTGCTTAATGGTGGCCGTATCGTTACCGGCGAGGAACGCCCCAATGGCCGCTCCCCCAATCATCATGCCTTCGAAAGGAAGGGCTTTAAGAACAATGTCGAGCTTGCCGCCGGCGAGCATATAGCCCCCGAAGACCATGACCATTGTGACAGCGAGACCGATGAGCGCAAACATGATTGAGGATATACTCAACCCATGGTTGCTGATCCGTTAACAGACCCTGAAATCCATCAACTTAAACGTGTTTCTCCGAGCTCACTGCACAAAGCTGCCCCATGCGGGGGCCGGCGTTTTAGCCTCAAGACACATAGACAATTGGTATGAGGAGACCGTCGTTAAGAGAGCCGTTTGTTGGTGGTGGCCGTCCGCCCATCCGCGATACCGCTGCCAAGGCCCAATAGGAGGCAGAGCGTCCAAAAAACCGCCGGAATCTCCACCCCGTAATCGACTAAGCCATGGACGAGCGCCAGCCCCCCGCAGATAATGACTGTCCGTATAAGGGTGCGCTGACGCCGCCGCTTCGATAATCCCGCAAGCAGATGGCGGCTTAGCGCCCACAAGAAGGCGACGGCGGCCAGGGTCCCTATCACCCCGGTTTGCAGCAACCATTGCAATGGAAGGTTATGGGCCGCCCCCTGAAGAATGAGGATCGGAGCTGTTTCCTCCGTAATATGGGGTGCAATTGCCTCGGTAAACCGCCCCAACCCATGGCCCCAAAGGGGGCTAGCGAGAAAAGCATTCCAACTGGCCTGCCACAGGACCCCTCTGCCTGCATCATCCGTCTGCAGACCCACAAGCCGATCCTGGGCGATGCCGCCCGATGCCCACCAAAGAACGATAAGCAAAATGAAAAATGCGCTCATCCCTAGAGCAAGACTTTTAGAGGCAGAGGGTCCGGCCCCTTTGCGGGCTGCCATGGCATCCCACAAGAACAGCCCCCCTAAGCTGCCAATCATGACCAAAAGCCCCGCCCGAGAACCCGTGAGCAGTAGGGCCGTCAGGGCAAAGACAAAAAGGATAAGCGGCAGTAACGCCCGTCGCCCCACCCGCTCAAGAGCGCGAACCACACTGCCCTCAGCCCCGCGGGCGGCCCGCAGTAGATGACCAAAGGCAAGGACGGTGGACACAGCAAAAAAGGTGGCGGCGGTGTTCGCGGATAGAAAGGGACCTGTCAGCCGGTCCTGGTGAAATGGTTTCGCGCGCCCGAAGACCTGCTCAGGCGCCGCAACGAAATCAATAAAGGACAACACAGCCACGACAACGAGCGCCGCCATGAACCATGCCATTGCGCGATCTGCCGCCTTGGTTTCCAGCGCCGCCACCCGTCCCAAAATGAAACAGGCGATACCGGCCATGAGGACCACCCCCTCCTGCGCCACTGCCCCGCCTTCCTGTCCCTGGCCAGACAGAACCACAATCGACTGACCCACGAGGAGGACAAACAAAACACCGGCGCCAGCCCAGATCACCCCGGACGGCAGGCGCGGCATTTCCGCCCCGGTTAGGCAAATCATCCCCAAAATCAGGAAACCAAAGGCCAACAGCGGAGCCGCCGGAGCGCTATCTGCCCCCAGCGCGGCCAACGCGCCCAAAAGAGCCAATAGCCCTAAACGATATGCCGCCACACTTGCGCCCATATGCATGGTATAAACGAAAGGAGTTGGCGAAGGTTAAAACGCAACGACACGAGGGACGAGCCAAAGGGTTGGCGCAATTCATGCGTGGGTAGCAGGCTATCCAAGAAAGGGCGATCAGGAATGACGGCGCTGGCCAGCCTTACCGAAAAGCCGCATCAGCTGTCCGATGCACTGCCCCAAGGCGCGCCGACGGGCCTTTTGGGCCTTCGCAAGCGCATCCTCGATATTGCGATCACCCTGCCACTTATCATTTTCCTGACACCTCTATTTATCCTTATTGCACTGGCGGTCCGGCTGATCGACGGACAGCCTATCCTCTACCGACACATCCGATGCGGACAGGGGGGGCAGCACTTTGTTCTTTATAAGTTTCGCACCATGCGAACCGATGGCGACGCGATGCTCGATAGGCTTTTGATGGACGACCCGGTCGCGCGAGCCGATTGGCAGGCGTTTCGCAAACTCCGCCGCGACCCAAGGGTAACGCGCTTTGGCTGGTTCCTCAGAAAATCAAGCCTCGACGAACTCCCCCAGCTTTTCAACGTGCTGAAGGGCGATATGTCCCTTGTCGGCCCGCGACCCATCATTGACGAAGAGCTAGCGCGATTTGGCGCCCTCGCCCCGGTTTATGAGGCGGCACGGCCGGGCATCACCGGCCTGTGGCAAGTCTCAGGGCGGAACGAAACCGATTTTGCCACCCGGGTGGCCTTGGACACAGCCTACGTTCGTGATTGGTCATTGAACCGGGATATTGCTCTTCTCTTGAAGACGATCCCCGCCGTACTGCTCGCTAAGGGGGCCTACTAGATAGAGGGCCCCTCTACACCTTTCACTGATCCACCTTGGCCTGCCAGCCCCCTGCCCCCACCGTATAAAGAGTTGGCCGGGAGACGATGGCATAAACCGCAGGGACAGCCTCGTCTGGCCCTTAGCGCCAACACCATCTAAAGCGCATAGCGTGTTGTTCTGATGTCGACTGAAAGGTCGGGGCGTGCCCTCAATTCTCAAATCCATGGCCACCGTTTCGGGGCTCACCCTTTTGAGTCGCGTACTCGGTTTTGTGCGGCAGATGCTCCTAGCTGGGATTATTGGCGCCAGCGGTAACCCGGTGGCGGACGCCTTTTGGGCAGCGTTCCGGCTTCCCAATATGTTCAGGCGTCTTCTCGCCGAGGGGGCCTTTCAAGCGGCCTTTGTTCCTCTGTTCCAAGGAGAGTCGGTCAAGGGAGACATGAGTGACGCGAAACGGTTTGCCGAAGACATCCTTGCTTGGCTGATTGTGATCCTCACCGGGCTCACCGCGCTTGTGATGATTTTTACACCGATTTTTGTCAGTATTCTCGCAAGCGGGTTTCGAACAGATCCAGAGCGATTTGATCTCACCGTTCTTTATACCCGCATTATGTTCCCCTATCTCGCCTGCATGTCGATTGTTGGGCTCTATGGGGGAATGCTCAATGCCCTTCACCGGTTTGCGGCAGCCGCAGCCGCACCACTCTTATTAAATGTTTGCCTCATCATTGGCGTCCTTGCCTATGCGGATCAAACCTCGGAGGTGACCGGTTATGCCGCCGCCTGGTCCGTTATGGTGGGCGGCGTATTGCAGTTGCTCGCCCTCATTTTCGGCGCCATGCGGTCGTCTCTTCTGTTACGCCTCAGATTACCCCGCTTTAGCGGCGCAGCGAAACGCATGTTGGTACTGGGTACACCCGGGTTCATCGGCGCTGGTGCCCTCCAAGTGAACGCCATTGTGGGCACCAACATTGCCAGCCGGGAGGAGGGCGCGGTTTCTTGGCTGATCTACGCCGACCAGCTTTATCAACTCCCCCTCGCCCTTATCGGCATTACATTAGGCATTGTCCTTATGCCCGCTATTAGCCGGTCAGTGAAATCGGGCGATGAGGCAGGCGCTAAAACCACCCTTAATCGCGGTATTGAGATTGCCTGCTTCTTCGCCCTGCCCGCCGCGGCAGCATTGATCGCGATGCCAAGCTTTCTGTGCGCCGCTCTTTTCCAAGACTTAGCGGGCGATGCAACAAGAGCCATCGGCGCGGGCGACTCTGCTTTTAACAATAGAGATGTCTCCCAAACGGGGTTTGCTCTATTTGTTTATGGTATCGGGTTACCCGCCTTTGTCCTTCAAAAGGTGTTCGCAGCCGCTTTCTTCGCGCGGGAAGACACCCGCACTCCCATGACCTTCGCATTGGTTGCCATCGCCATTAACGCAATCGTCTCCATCAGCCTCTTCCCTATCTTAGGTTTTATCAGTGTGCCAATTGGTACGATTGCCGCGTCGTGGATCGAAGTCAGTTGCCTGGCCACACGCCTAGGTCAAAAGGGCTTCTTACGCACGTCACCACGACTTTTCAGTCGATTACTCCGGATGGGGATACTTGCCTTAGGGCTTGGCTTCCTGCTGAAGGCCGCCCTCAACCACCAGGATACGCTTAGAGATGTCGCCCTGGGACAAGACTGGATCCTGCTCCTCGTGCTCACCTTTATCGGTATCACGAGCTATATCGTTGCAGCGCTACTGACCCGTACCGTGACCATACAAGATATCAGGCCCACAGCAGCACGCTGACCATTGACTTGAGAGGCCTGTGCGACTTCACGCCTTATTTCGTTTGCGTGGCGCAGGGGAACGGGAAAATCCTGTCTTAACGCCAGACTTTGCCGAGAGGGGGTTTTCCCCCAATATTGTTGGAGCGATCGGGCGCAAATCCCCCTGCCGCCTTAAGACGCGACCAACCGACCAGGTTAAAGCGCGAGCGATCGTCATTACTGATACTTTTCGGCTGGCCTTTAACGCAGCCCTATCTTTTCGAAACTGTCCAAGCTGCCCATAGCCATCACGCATGGCCCGTAAAAATGCACCGCCGCGCCCCCCAATGATTGCGCGGGCCGCGAGATACACGTTAGACAAGAGCTGAGCCGGTAAAAGTGGCCAATATAATGTGGACGGCATTGACTTATATGACGCCCAAATACGATTCCGATTGCCGTGATACACCGTAAACGTACTGTACCGCCCACTTAAAGCAGATCCCTCATGGTGGACCACTGCTTCCTTCACTTGGATCATCCGACCGCCCGCAAGGCGTAACCGGAATCCCAGATCAACGTCCTCGCAGTAACAAAAGAACCGTTCATCAAATCCGCCAAGGTCTTCAAATGTCTTCTTGCGGAACATTGCAGCCGCCCCGCAGGGCGAAAAAGTCTCTCCAGTCTCCGGCAACTTATCCAACGACCATCCAAAATAGCCGCGATAAGGAACGCCGAAAACATGAAAGACATCCCCCGCCCCGTCCAGCGTTGCGGGGTCATCGGCATTTAGCTGTGTCGACCCAAACCCATCCACGGTTGGCCATTTTTGGGTCGCCATCCAAAGCTGCTCCAGCCAATCAGGCTCTGGGTAAGCATCCGGATTGAGAAAAGCGACCCACTCCCCCTGCGCGACGCTAACGGCGCGATTATTCCCCGCGGCAAACCCTAAATTCTCTCCGGCCCAAATGCCCCTCGCATCAGCTTTGACAGCCGCCTCTGCAGATTGATCAAT
>CALFRH010000668.1 GCA_937919225.1 uncultured Parvularcula sp. | reverse complement strand
GCGACCCGCCTGCAGGTTGTGTGCTTGGCATCTCAGAATGTCTTTTAGCGGATGAAGACACTGGCGAATGTCGGACAACAGAGCATACCTATGAGTGCACGGTTGCAGGAACACCTGGTGGCGCAGTCGGATATTGCGACGAGGATGTTTATTGTATTGATGGTGACTGCGAGACCGTTACACGCCCGCAGAACACCGAGTTCAATCAAGCTGTCTCTGCGCTCTCCGTCCTTGGCCAGCTTCAAAATGACGTAAACGATGCGACCTTGGAGATTTTCCCAGGCGAGACGTTGAAATGCTCAAAGGCCGTCGCCGGGCTTAAGAATTGCTGCACCGATGATGGCATCCTCTTAAGCCTTGGGTTTTCTTGCTCCCCAGAAGAAGAAAGTTTGGCGCTTCGTAAAGCTGACGGACAATGCCACTACGTCGGTACGTACTGCTCCAAAAAGACCTTCTTTGGCATCTGTCTCACGAAACGCAGGTCTCACTGCTGTTTCACCAACAATCTCGCCCGCATCACTCACGAACAGGGTCGTCCGCAAATCGGATTCAGTTGGGGTAATCGGAAGAACCCGGACTGTTCAGGATTCACGGTGGCGCAGTTCCAAGCACTCGATCTCTCCATGGTCGATTTCTCCGAATTTTATGACGAAGTGCTGGAGTCCTTCACGGGCCCAGACACCGATGCAGCGACAGCCGCGATTGCCGATAGGATCATCAATGCGTATCAATGCCCACCAAATTGTTAGAGGGCTGATCGCTTCTCTATGTGTGATGGCAGCTTTGCCATCGGTAAGCGTCGCTCAAGAGCGTGCCCCTGATCCATTCTATTGCGAAGAACGCGATCTTGGGCGTTACTTCTATTGTGAGCGAGAGCGAAATAAGAAGGCTCCCCCTGAGCCGACAATCATCGAAGTCACTCCGGCTCCCCCGTCCGCAACTGAAGAAATCGCTGCAATCCGCGAGCATCTTGAAGAATTGCGCGCCGAAGCCGTACTGCGCCCAACTCAGGATAATGTACGCGCCTATGTAAGCTTCCAACGGCAACAGCTTGATCGCGCCAGCACGTTTTCAGACGCATGGCGGCGTCTTCTTTGGACGGAACCCTCATTGGATTACACCTTGCAACGGCCTGTGTCGCAGCTCGGCAAGCGTCAATGGCTCGACGAACGCCGCGCCGACAGAAATGTTGTTCTCGCCAGTCTCGGTGAGCGTTACGGCATGTTCTACTTTTTTGCTGCCTCTTGCACGGCGTGCACAGAATTTTCGCCAATCCTAAAAGCGTTTGCAGACCATCATGACATTCCGGTCAAAGCCGTCAGTGTTGATGGTGGTCCGTCGCCATACTTCCCCGATGCCGTTCGCGATAACGGCCACATGGCAACGCTCGGCCTATCCGGTGCGCCGACGCCCGCCGTGGTGCTCTATGACTCCGAAGCCAACAAGGTCATTCCAATAGGTTTTGGCATTGTCTCTCAATCAGAACTCGAAGACCGCATTTTTGTCCTCACGCAGACCATAACTGGGGAGGACTATTGATGGGGCATCACCCACAGCCACAAGACTTAGAAACCGTCACCGAGGCGTGGCTTATGGCTCGCGGTGTTCGATTGGTTCGGATCAGTCGCCAGGAGCGGGATGCTGCGCTCCAACGTCTCTCACGATTTGGCGATCCTGAACGCCGTAAAGCGCTTCGTATGGTCGCTCTTTGGTCTCTTGCGCCTGGCTGTGCGGTCCATCGACCAGATCTGACCGTGAGAGACATGGCCGATTTCATCGGCGCAGAAGGCTACGCACTCGAAGATTGCCATGGAGAACGAACCTTAGTCCCGGAGGACCTTGACCAATGAGAAAGACACTCAAAAAACTCACCGTTTCCTTAGCGTCCATGGCGATAGCGCTGGCACCAATGGCAGCCCACGCCGACGTCAATTCTAAGATGAATGACTTCTGGGATGAGATTGGTGTTGCCGCCAATGTCACGGGACCAAGCTCCTTCCAAGGTCAACGTGCTGGCTACTACACCCTTGGCAATGTCTATCTGCGGACGCCCCAAGAAACACTGAATCCGGTCAATATACAGATGCCCGGTTATCGCGCTGGATGCGGCGGTATTGATATGTATGCCGGTGGTTTTTCCTACGTGAACTCCACCCAGCTCGTGGCGTTTATGAAAGCCGTGGCGAACAACGCGGCGTCCTTTGCTTTCCAGGTGGCACTCGAAACAATCTCACCGGTGATTGCAGAGAAAGTCAGTGAGCTACAATCGATAGCGCAACGGATCAATCAGTTTTCGGCAAGTTCTTGCGAAGCGGGTCAATTGGCTGTGGCGGCGGTCTGGCCCCAGTCCGATCAAGCCAGCCGTGTTATCTGTGAAGCGTCGGCCTCGCGGCGTGGGCTTTATCCCGATTGGGTCGCAGCGCGTCATGGCTGCGGCGCTGAAGGGGATCGTTCAGGTGTCCTTGGCGGAGCAAGCGCAGAGGAAAAGGCGCAACTGCCTCAAAACATCAATATTGCTTGGGACGCGCTAAAGCGTCACCCGGTTATCAATTCCGACCGGCAATTCATGCAATTCCTGATGACCTTATCCGGGACGGAGATCCTACGAGCGGGCACCGACGATGATGCTCAGCAGTCCTATGAGTTTTTGCCGTCCCGTATGCTCGATGCCGGCGTTATCTCAGCCTTTTTAGATGGCGGCGAGATCGCGATCTATGAATGCGATGCCGACCCTGATGACCGCTGCCTCAATCCAACTACGGGCACAGCCGTGACCATTCCCGCTGCGGATGGGTTGAGAGCGCGCGTTCAGCTCATGCTGTCAAACATCACGAATAAAGTGCGCACGCGCACCGCGCTGACGGCAGACGAACAAGCCTTCCTCAATCTGCCGAGTATTCCGGTCTATAAGATGATCAGCGTACATTCCGCCTATGAAGGGGTCTTTGCCGATCAGACCATACAGTCTTATGCCGAGATAGTCGCCATCGATCTGCTCTATCAGCTTTTTGAAGAATTTGCAGAGACCCTGGAGGATGCTTCGTCAACAGCAACATCGGGCGCGCGGGATTCTGTTCTCGCTTGGAAAAAACAACTCGCCACGCAACGACAATTCCTAATCGATTACCAGATTGAGAATAACGCCCGCATCGAGGTTGTTGAACAAATCATCTCCAAGACTCAAGCGATTGAACGCCAACTTGCTGGTCGATTGTCCCGCGATCTCGCAGACGCGTTCGAGTTTTCACAAGCGACATTCTAGGAGACCGAACCCATGGAAGTGATTACCTATGGCGGCGGAGAATTTGTTCGCGACATCCTAAACGGCGTTGCTGCCCTTGTTGGCGGCGGTGCTTTTGGCTCTGCCATCCGTTTATCGCTTTTACTGGGCCTCCTGTTCACGCTGTTTCAAACCGCCTTCAATATGAACGCTTGGGTGATGATCCGATGGTTCATCACGACACTGCTCATCTATCTTTGCCTCATGGTTCCCAAAGTCGAAGTCACTGTGACAGATAGGTTTAACCCAGGCTTGCCAAGTCCAACCGTTGCGAATGTCCCAATCGGATTGGCTTTGGTCGCGAGTATCACGTCAACCGTGGGCGATAGGTTCACGGATCTTACGGAGACTGCATTCGCGCTTCCGACTGATCTCGAATATCAAGAGAACGGATTTATTTTCGGATCGAAAATTTTCCGTGACTCCATGTCTTTTCGCGTGACGGATACAACCTTCAGCGAGAACCTGTCGGGTTATGTACGAGAATGTGTGTTCTTCGACCTATTAGAACATCGTTATTCAGTTACTGACCTTCGAGAAACGAACGACTTATGGGCATTCATCACAACAACCCATGCGCCTAATCCCGCACGCTTCTACGAGTTCGTCACCGGGCCAGGGACAACTGTGGTTCAATCCTGCGATGTCGCAGCAACCACTTTAGATGGTCAATGGAACGCAGAAATAGACCGTATAGCCACCATTTACGGAAAACAAATTAGACCGGACCTTTCCGACGCTGCTGCCCGCGCGCTGGTGCTTGGATCATTGGTTGACAGTCATGATTTCTTTTTGGGGTCTGCCCGCGCTGCAACCGCTCAAATCCAGCAAACGACGCTCGGCAATCTGATTGACAAAGCCGTGCGCGATGAAGGGGCAGAGCTTGGTGCGGACGCCTTGTTGGATGCCTATGGACAAGCGCGCACCGATGTTGAAACGGCCAATGCGATTGAACAAGGCGCTAGGATTGCTGATAGGTTCGTACCTTTATTTCGCACAGTCGCAGAAACGGTCTTCTACGGATTGTTTCCTATACTGTTTCCGATCTTTCTCATGCCAATGGCAGGCGTCCGTTTGTTGCGCGGATACACGTTTGGATTTGTGGCCCTTATGTCATGGGGACCGCTCTATGTGATCCTTCACCGGATCACTATGGGCACAGCGGGTTTCAAATCCCTCGGCGCATCATTCACCCCAACATCTGGAAATGAGATCACGCTAGTAACGCAATCGGGCATAGCCGGCGCACATGCCGATATTGCAATGATCGCTGGGTATCTAACGCTGCTTATTCCTTTTGCAGCTGCTCGGCTTGGCCAGGGAGCAATGGCCTTTGGCGGGCTCGCCCAGTCCTTCTTGCAGCCGGCCCAATCTGCCGCACAAACAGCGGCGCGGGATATGACCACCGGCAATTTCTCGTTCGGCAACACGTCCATGGGTACACATAGGTACAATATGACCGATGGAAACCGAACGGCCACCAGCTCATTTTCTGATGTTGGGGAAACATCATTCAACACGCCGCAAGGGGGCCGCGTTCGAGTCTCGGGTGGAGGACGGACCGTTCTCGACGGTAGCGGCGCTGGAAGTCGAACGTTTACAGACGTTCTTTCGTCTCAGCAGTTCTCGCAGGCGATGACCTTTGAAGCTGGAAGATCGGACGAGCTTCGCTCTGCGGCAGCCCAGAGAGAGACACAAGCACGATCTGCGCTCAGCCATCAAATGGGTGAAGCAGCGTTCATGGTGAGCAACGGAGCAAGTCTGGAAGAGGCTACAGGATGGGGTCAGAACACCAATCAGCAAAAAGGCTTCAATACTCTCATTACGGACGCAAGTCGGTTTGCATCGCGATTTACAAACCAAAACGAACGTGCACTTGCAGCGGAACTCTATATGCAAGCGTCGGCAGGCATCGAACGGGGCATACCAATTGTTGGAGCCAAATTCAAAGCTGAAGCAGGTGCTAAGGGTTCGGTAGTTTCATCAAACCGCGTAGCCGAGATTGCTGAAGAAGCCAGAGAAGCAGCAATTTCCCAACAGGCTTCTACGAACTATGAGCACGCGGTGAACACGTTTGACCGTAATTCAACTGGAGTGACATCGGGGCAGAGTTCTACGTGGCGGGAAGGCTTTGCTTCAAACCTGCAAGACCTAAGAAGTGCCTCATCGGACGTAGAGCGCTATCAGGCACGCGCTGACACGGCCCGACAGCTCGCCAGCGATATCAGTTCTGAGGGAAGCTCTATCACCCAACAACTGAGCCAACCCTTCTGGGAGTATATGGTTGATGAAGTCGGCCTTGGCCGCGCTCAATCCTTAGCTCTCTCATCTGACCCGCAAGAAGTCATCGAAGTCCGTCAGATGGCGAATGATTTTGTGGATCATTGGGTGGCAGACGCCATAGAACCGCAGTCTGTTCCTGGCTGGGTTGATTCTAGAGGAGCGATAATCGAAGAACCAGCCGATCTAAGCGACATAGAGGTCACAGCAGCCTCAAACATGGCCGCTGCCCGCATTTTTGCTTCACCCCCACCAGAAGGGCACGATGTAACAGCATTTGACCAGAGCAAAGTGGAATCCCTTGAGCGTGCGGTTGGCGGCGTGTCTCAATTTGCTAAGACACGAGCATCTCGTGGAAGCGACAGCGTAAAAGGAAAAACCGCCGCTCAGGCGGCAGGTGTCGAGGAAAGGACACCAGATAAGGTCGGCGCAGGTTTTATTTTTGACCGAGGCAAACGACAACACCAAGGAGGCGATCCTACCTTTGATTTTGAGTTGGAGGGAGCAGAAAGCCGTGGTCGTGCAAATCACTATGAAACAGGGGAAACACGATTAAAAGACAACTAGTGGCTAGCGTCCCTCAGCTTCCGCTTGCTTCAGTTTTATCGCCATTTCGCGTGCTGTTTTGTAACCGCTCCAGAGAGACGTAACACCGACGCCACCAACTAAAGAACAGATTAAGCCAGCGAACACGTTGACGAACCATTCTTTGCTTACAAAGGCAAAAGCCAGATTTGCGAGACCGAAAAGCAAAATCGCAGCCGTCATCGCCAGAAATGGCCAGTAGACACAGGTATTGTTCGCCTGCCACTTATATTGGCTGCGCATTTGGATTTCGAACTGTTCTTTAAGAACAGGGTCAACAAAAGCTGCATGTTTTTTAGGGTCTTGTTCCATAAGAATTCTATAGCAGATTTATCAGAACAAATCACGTTACCGTCTATGCGTAGAGGCTGATCGGGCCGGGTGTTGGTATGTCTGCCGCAAGCGCCAGACCCCCACGGCCTTTGGACCGAGGGGTCTTGGACATACGCCGCAGGCACCCGGCTAAGATCGTCTATCAGCCGCGCTTGAGGTTTTCGAAGGGGATACCAAGACTCACCGCCCCAACATCCGCATAGCGGCACTATGTTAGAATAAGGTGCCCACAAACCAACGTTGGAGTTGTGACGCGTATGCTGTCACCACATTTTTTCTGTGACGGGAATGACGGGCCGTGGGTCAGTTTGAAATTTTTTTGGGGGGTTAGATTTCGCCGAAGTGGACGTCTACCCAATAGTGTTCAGTGCCCATTATGGGGCGAGATAAAGACATAAGAAGCGTTAGGGCGACACTTCTCAAAGCGTCGCCCTCGTTATTCGCTAAAGCTGCTTCCAGAAAACGATTTTGTCGCCTCCCGGCTCATAAAACTCGCGGATACAAGCTTCTTCTGTATACCCGCACTTCTTATAGAATGAGCGAGTAAGCGCGAATTCATCCGTCCCCATAGTTTCAACGAGAAGAATGCGCTGATCTTGGCCTCTAAGCTCACGTTCAATATAGGCCATCATTTTAGCGCCTATCCCTTGACCTTGGCGGTTTGGGTCAACGCCTATGGCGAGAAGATTCCATGTTCCATCAGTAGCTCGTTCTGGCTCACAGAAACCGAATGAGACCACGAGGCCACTTCGTTCTGCGACGAACCATATGTCCTTGACTGCTTTATTCTTATAGCCGCTGATCATGTCATCGAGTGCGCTCGCGGGAAATAGGTTGGTTGTTTCAGCGATAGTTCCGATTGTGGCGTAGTCGTCTATTTGAGCGGGACGAATAGTCGTTTGTGTAGTCAATGCTTCATTCCTTGCGTTAGGGCGCATAGGCACCGTCAGGCCGCTAAAGCCTTTTGTCAGTTTGGATTAAAAAATTTTCCAGCCGCGAGCGTGCGCTCAGCGCCTGAAAAGAAGCTCTCCCGATGTCGGGGGCTATGTTTTAAGACAAAACATGGTTGCAAATATGATGACACTTAGTTGAAGTGAACGCAACCGAGATGGCACTCCCCAACGAAAATCTGTTGCTTATGAGCTCTCGAGCGTCGGTTTTAGGGCGACTTAAGCCGTTCACGTGGATATTCTGAATATCACCTTCGGGCCACTTCCTGCCTGCCAATTTCAAACTGGCCCACTACCGAATGACGCGATTTCCTTGAGTAATCCACAAGCTTGCGTTAAGCTTCCTATTGATCAGTAACATGTTTTTCGGTCACGGCCATCATTAGTGGTATGACCGATCGAGTATTACATTCTGGCTTTCTCTCTACCGAAAGCTATTCCATATCAATTCATGAACGAGTTGGCGGTGACCAATGAGCACCGCAGAGGATATTCCGCGCTCTGAAGAGCAGTCCATTGGGATTGGACACAATACAAGACAGCGTTCCGAGAGTTGTTTGCCACCCTTAAAAGATCGCCGGTGCCTTAAAGATCAACCCATCACTGAAGAAGAATTGCTTCGCGCCTGCGAGGTCGTGTCGCTCATTATCGAGGCTTATGGCGATGCATACTGGCCGATATTGGATCGACTGGAAACGGAACTTGAAACGCTCCTGTCCAGAACCTCGCGCATAAGCAAGTACAAAACCAGCGGTAAATCTATTAAGCGACCCCGACGGTGCTGACATTACCTGATTGGAAAATACCCGGATCGAAGGGATGGGTGATTTTCTGTAGCTCATCCCGCTTAAATTCGAGTGTCCCACCGATCCCGTATTCAGGCCGCGTATTGACGTGTCCCATCAATGCAAGGCGCAGTCCATAATCAAGGCCAGCGTGGAGCATCCGATCCTCAAATGAATGGCGGAAGGAATAGATCTTATGCTGATCGGTCGGCAGGAGTTTGCGCTGCCGGAAAGCCTTCATGAGGTTAGCCGATGCAAGCAGGGATTTATCGTAGTATCTAGGGAAGCCTTCTGGTGTCGCCATCATTGCGATATGCGCAACACCAACCAAAGGCACTTCGCGGGCTGTGCCTGGATTTTTCAGCTCCCGGTTCTGCTCAGGTTGAATAACGATGTGAGGTACACTGTGATTTAACCGGATATCTTGCTTCTGGAGACCGCAAATTTCACTCAAGCGGGCTCCCGTCTCGATCAAAACGAAGAGTATTGATCGAAGCTCCTCATTGAGACCATCAAACAGGCCGGGGACCAAGACCTTTGTCCTCACCCAATCGTCGTCAAATGGAAGGCGCTTCTTCTTCACCGTCTTCCCTGAGAAATACATCTTGCGGAACGGATTGTCGTAGTCCCGCACACCAATGTGCTCGAAGTATCGTTCTAAGAGCGACTTCACATTGCCGATATGTCGATTGGCGGTGTTTGGCGTGACGGGTTCTGACCCATCTTCCGGGTCCATTTTTTCCTTCCACCAGTCTTGATACTCAATGGCAATATCTCTGGTGATCTCACCGACGGGCATATCTCCAATCTGAGAAATAAAGTAGTTCACGGAAGTCAGTTTGGTTTTGCGCCAGCTGTATTTCTGTGCATCGGATTTATTGTAGAGATCATCAAAGGCGATCTTCTCCACAAACAACTCAAATGCTTCGCTGATGGGAATGCTCTGGGAGGGGTCTTCAGCGCCGCCCAGCAAGGCAGCGGCGTCCCGTTCTTTGGGGCCATCGCTAACACGGTTATTGAGCTGGCTCTCTAGGATATGGATACGGTCGAGTAGCGCCCGGGTCGTTTCTGTCGCTGCGAGGTCCTCTGCGGACTTGTAGGCGAAGCCATAGGCGGTTGCTCGTTGTATTGCCGCTTGGTGGCGCGCTTCGGCTGCCGCGCGTTCGGCCTGAGACATCTCTCCACGCTCATGCGCCTCAGCGGCTCTGGCGGCGAGGGAGTACCACCATTGCTCGTCAGCTTCGGCTAACAGGTCTCGTCTGGCGCGAGCAATTTCAATGTTTGAAGTGCGCAAAGAGATGCGCGGCATCACCCTTGGATCAACATGCGAGAATCGTCCGGGTACGCGCCTTTGGTAGTAGTAGATGCCGCGTAATTGCAGCAAATATCTGTCTCGTTTTGTCATGGCCGCTCGCGCCCTTTGTATTCTCATTTGTATGTTATTTGTATGAGAATATGGAGCGACCGTCAAGAAACGCAAAAGGCTCAACTTAAAAAGTTGAGCCTTTTCAATGCGTTAACGCGAAACCATTTCCAATAAACTGGCGCGAGTGACGGGGCTCGAACCCGCGACCCCCGGCGTGACAGGCCGGTACTCTAACCATCTGAGCTACACCCGCGCAATGTTAGTGACAGGACAGCCCGTCAAGAACAGGAAGCCCGGATACTCGACCGCTACAATGAGGTCAAGCAGAAACGGCCCGGAGTGATAGTGATTTGATGCCTGTAGCGTCGGGTGTTCTTATTGAATCAGCCCGATGCTAAAGAATCTTTGTTTTTCGCGCGTGAGCCTGCTTTCTCTGACCCAATATGATCGCCCGGCGGGCTAATGGCGCCAGGGGCGCAACGGGTTTTCCACACAGCATGTGGAAAACCGAAAGAACAGCCATCATCAGTTAGACAACGGCCCATTCCGACCCGAGATCACGAGTCCTTCCCGCCATTTGGGCCGTAGGGTTAGGGGCGACAGTACCCTGCGAGCTAGACGCGCTTTGGCCGAGTGCCCCAGCTGTCCCATCTGGGCATGCTCGATCTGGATGTCCTCGAAGCCCGCTTCTCCCATTTGCCACTCCATATGGGCGGCAGAGTACTCATGCTGATGCCCCAGACCCTGGCCGGGACGCGGCATCATGAAATGGTCCGTGAAATCCTTGCCCATGATCATTCGAAACATATTCCGGAGGCGGAAAAGGTTTGGTGTTGTCATGAACACCAGCCCTCCCGGCGCGAGCCATGAGCGGATCTTGGACAGAATAATATAGGGCGGAACAGGCATATGCTCGATCACTTCGAGGAGGACCACCGCGTCGAACTGGCCATGCCACTGGGCGGGATCATCTTCGATAAGGTTGCAAACGTCGAAGGGTACTCCCGCTTTATCGACAGAAGCCCGAAAACCATCGCTCACATCCCCCACGCGAGAGGTACAGCCGAGCATCTTCTGAGCGAAGATCGCCAACTGACCACCGCCCACCTCCAGCACCCGGCGCTGGGGTCCCAGCTTGTGAGGCGCGAAATGAAGAAGCGAGCGCCAATAGCGCTCCCGCTCGATCTCGTAGTAGGTCTCGCCTTCAAAAAATCCCGCACCGACAATGAGGTCATCATAAAGCCGGTCAAAGGTGCCACGATCCACTCCCCCCTGTTGAGCAGTGGCGGCGGACGTTGGTGATACGGACTGGGACATCGGCAAGCCGCCCTTCTCTCTTCCTGGTGGGTTTCTAGCGCGCCGGGCGATCACATTGGATCGGAGAAAGTTGGCTCACGCGCGAAAAACAAAGACTCTATAGCATCGGGCTGATTCAATCAGAACACTCAATGCTATAGAAGATTTTTGGGCGCCTGGGCAAATGTGGGACAGCGAAAAAAGAGCCGCATGACTGATAGGGGTGTACTGACAGTCATTGCAGCCCCTCGACGTGCTATCAATTGCAAATGCGCGGGGCCCTATGAAACGGGACTTGCCTTATTCGCAGCACCCGGAAAGCGCTTGGCGGATCGCCTCAATGCGCTCTCGGTTGGCGCTAAGGTCCTCGTGCCCCACCCGCGAGGCGGAGCGGACATGGACCACATCCTCCGCAAGACGGAACTCAACGTCATCCACAAAGCCCATCAACGGGGATCGGAACGTGGCAGCAATATAGGCCGGCTCGGTGGAGACGATGCCCCCGCCAACATCGTCAATGGCGGCGGGGAGTGTTGCCCATGCCGCGACGGGAAAGGGGTCGATCTGGTGCTGAGACGACGCTCCCGCTTCGCTGACGACACAATTTGGTTTGTCCGGACAGGAGGACAACACGCCGTCCACAAGGCCCGGCGCCGCGCCGTCCTGCGACTTTTGCGCGAGCACGTAACCCGCTACGGCGATCAGCAACGCCAATCCAACAACGATCCAAATCAAGATCTTAACAATGCGCATTTTCCCAACTCCTCACCTATATCCATATTGTGACCAGTGCGTTCCCCTGCCCCGCCAGACCGAAAAATCCCTACTTTTCAGGTTTTTCACCAATGCGGCGAAGCACGCACCTTTTTTGATTCTGGCGCCTCTTCAGGACCGCCGCTTAAACGTACAAGACCATAGAGCCAAAGGGAACATGCTCCCGCCTCGCAACCCGAACGATAGAGGGGAGATGAGGCAGACCGAAGGAAAGCCATGTTTTCTGCACCCCACATATGGGTGCGAGAGCGCAAGACATCGCTAAGGGAGGGTTTTAAAGCCCTGGTCCACTTAAGCGCTTTTATTATATGGGCTGGTGGGTGAAGTCCATCTACCCCAAGTCTTTAATCCGCACACCCCCCTCTATATCAACAACCCACAGGTCGCAGTCAAAGGCGCGCTCTTTTTCAAAGAAACGATCAACCTCCTCGTCAGCAACTGATTCGAGAGAGGGGCGCCAGCTTAACGCCCCTTCATCATCATAGGTCGCACAAAATACAGTGAACTGATTTGTGTTCTCAGCAATAACGAGGTGGATAACCCCCGCGATCTCATGGCCACGATGGCGTACAGTCGCAAAGCCTCCCAGGCCTTGCACCGTTCGAATGAGAGATTGAACTTGAAAATCAGATCGTGGCCGTAGAATCACGCCCGTCTTATATCATCAAGACGGGTCACGTTCGAGGGAAAAGGGAGAGAGCCACCCCCCGTCGTCCTATCTTCGTCCAGTGCTTGATACGGCAGACGCAATATACCGGTTGTACCGGCCCCCGCAGCGCTGACGAGACGCAGTTCACCGCCATGCACCCGAGCGAGGGCTTTACTCAAGGAAAGCCCGATGCCGGTGCCCCGCACACCGCGCACCCCTTCGGCGCGCGCCTGCTTGAACCGCGTGCCCACAAGCGCCAACTCATCAGGGGCCATGCCCACACCAGTGTCCACGACACTAAAGGTTATGACCGCCCCTTCACGTCGAGCCGACAAGGTGACACCGCCGGTCTCTGTAAATTTCAGCGCATTCGAGAGCAGATTGAGTAGCACCTGCCGCACAATCTTGGCGTCCAGCATCACGGTATCCAACGTGGGATCCACCTCGGTACGCAGGTACAACCCATCCTCCTCCGCTCTCAACCGCATGATTTCGGCGCAAAAGCGAACAATGTCCTTTGGTCGATGAGGCTCTACCGTGAGAGGCGTTTCATTCGCCTCGGCTTTCGACAGGTCGAGCAAGTCCGAGATCAAAGACAGCAAATGCTGCCCACTATCGTGGATCACCTTCGCATAGTCGCGATATTTGTCGTTCCCCATCGGGCCGAAGCGTTCGCCCTGGATCGCATCTGCAAACCCGATCACGGCGTTAAGAGGAGTGCGAATCTCGTGACTAACATTGGCCAGCTGCTCGCCCCGCTGCGCCACAAGCTCCGCGGTCCTTTTGCTTTCCGCACGGGCAGCCTGCTCAGACTGAAGGCGCGCCTCAATATTGCGGGTAACGGAGCGAAGGCGGCGGCCAGGCCCCCGGCTGAGGGCGATCTCGACTGCGGCGCCGAGGGTTTCACCCACCCGCACACGGCATTCGAAACGGGCCCGCCCCTCACCCTCGGTGCGACCGACCTCAGCCAACGCGCTGAGGAGGCGTTCCTGATGCGCTGGCGCGACAATGTCCATCAATCGCCGCCCAATAAGGGCTTCAGGTGCAACGCCAAAGGTGGAGAAAGCCCCCTCTGAAATTCTCTCGATTCGTCCATCTGGAGAGTGGATAGCGATCACATCATCGCCAGGGCCCGCCCAAATACTGGCCTCCGTCGACAATTTAAGATGCTTTTTCAAGGCGCTGAACATACCGGGTTAACAGTATGGCCCAGACTGTTAACGGTTCCTGAATGCCCTTGGGACAAGGTGATTTTGAGGGCGGTCGGGCACCGGCTGGCCTCGGGTATGGTTAAAATTTTCTTTAGGCGAATAACCGTTCGATTGCGGGGAGAGGTATGCTACGCCTCTTTTTCAGGCCTGGGTGGGCACCCCGTTGGTTGGGCAAAAACGCGGAGGAATGGGATGATGAAACGGGGAACCCTGGGGGTCGCCGCAGCTGCGGCCATGACAGTATTGGTACCAATGACGGCAACGGCGGACGGATCTAATCCAGCAGCGCCGATGATGGAGAAGTCAGCGGCACCCTACATTTTTCTAAGAGGCGACATCGCTCACCTTGAGGGAATGACCCTCAAAAGTGATAAGTCCACGCGCGATGCTCATTTCCGGCTTTCTTCTTACGATTCAAAAGAAATGGCGGCCGCCTCCGTGGCCTATGCGGCGCTCGTGGCGGCGGACACACCCGCCTTTGCCAACACGATCGAGAAAAAGACAAAGAAGCGGCGCGACAAGCAAGCGTTTGTTGAAGAGCTGAACGCCAACCCTGCCATGGTCCGTGACCTTGATGGCGCGCAGGAGGCGATTGACGCCATCCTCACCGTATTCGCAAAAGACGCAACGCGCATCGAACAGCTGGGCGACCGCTATATTGACCAGGCTTACCAGCTTCAGAAGCTGAGCTGGGCGAGCAAAAAGCTACCAACCGACGGGATGACCCGGGTACGCAGCGCCGCGGAATGGAGCGCCTCCCGCCGGTGGCCCGTCATGAGTGCCCTTCCCGCTAGCAAGAGTAAGGCCGGCAACACCCGCCCGAACCTTGGGGCCGAGGCCATGTGGAACAATGACTGGTCCACCATCGCAGCGGACGCCAATCTTGATCCCAAGGCCAATGTGATGGTCACCAAAGCATTGGTTCTCGGCACCCGTTACGCCCTTGGCGATATAACGCCGAGCCACCTAGCCAGCTTCGGAACGTCCAAAAAAACCGATCGCTGCATGAATAGCGCGAAGCTGATGATGAACCAGTGCATGGCCGCGACGCGAAACGCCTATGAGGAGGCCTTCTGCATCGGCACCCATGGTCTACACGACGTGTCCCGTTGCGTCGGGTGGCCATCCAGTTCGGGCAAGGCCAAGTAAACCGCCACACGCTCACAATGATCGAGACAAAGGGGCCTGTTTCCTTCGGGCCCCTTTGGTTTTATGGGGGCGTGATGACAGCTCCCTCTTCCACTGGTCCAAGCTTTGACGACATTGCAGGTGACTTCGCCTTTATCGATGATTGGGACGAAAAGTACCGCTACCTAATCGACTTGGGCGAGCGCCTCGCTCCCCTCCCCGATGAGGCCCACAACGACCGGACCAAGGTTCGGGGCTGCGCCAGTCAGGTCTGGCTTGAGATTGCATGGAACGATGGGAATATTCTTCGCATGCGCGGTGACAGCGATGCCGCTATCGTCAAAGGCCTCGTGGCGATCATGATCGCTCTTTATGATGGTCAGTCTCGGGATGATGTCCTCGCCATCGACGCCAAAGCGAAGTTAGCGGAACTGGATCTTGAAGATCACATCACCCCCCAGCGCTCTAATGGGGTGGCCAGCATGATCGCGCGCATTCGCGCTGAGGCTGAGGCACGCCGCGGGGATTAGATTACCCGCCCGTCCGCTCCATCGCGCGAAGGAAAGACGGCAACGCCATATTGCGTTTCACATAAGCCCCAAGGCGGGGATAAGGGTCCAGTACCTCCAACCGGTCAGCCATATGGGCAATATAGGTCATGCCAAAGTCTGGACCCTGAAGGCTATCCCCCAAAAGGAACGGTTTGTCCCCCAAAAAGTCCTCAACATAGCTCAGCTGACGGGGCACCTCCGCCTCGGTAAACATCGAAATCAGCGCCGGCGTCGGTGAGGTTTCGCGCATAAGGAGGAGTTTGAGGAGGAGCGGCGCAAAGGCAGACCCTTCCGTATAATGAAGCCATTGGGTCCAGATGGCTCGCGCCTTCACATCCTCTCTTGAAGGCGCAAGGCGTCCCTCTCCATCATAACGGTCAATCAAATAGGTGGCGATGGCCCCCGACTCGGCAAGCAAGAGACCGTCATCTTCAATGACCGGCGACTTTCCCAACGGGTGCGCCGCCTTCAAATCATCCTGTGCCCGCCCGAATGCATCTCGCTCATAAATGCTCAATTCATAGTCGAGGCCAAGCTCCTCAATGAGCCAAACCGTAAAGACCGATCGGCCGATGCGCAAATGATGGACGTGGAGCATGGTGTGCCTCTTGGTTGAATAACGAGCTGACCTTAGGGGGCTGTGGGCATATCCGCTAGAAAGAGATGCACCGTACGGTCGAACTCATCCGCAAAGGCAATGGTGGAGTGATCCGCCTCACGAAACGCCTCATAAGTGACGTCTAGGCCATTATCTTCCAGGGTTTCAGCGAGATGGCGAACCAGGTGCTCCCGGATGACTTTATCCTTCTTCGCCCCTAGGATCAGAACGGGCTCGTCGTACCCCGCAAGAATATCCACAATATCAAACCGTGCGATATCCTCAGTAGGCTTCACCCGAACGAAGGGGCGCAAGGCGAAGGGGATCCAGGTCTGGGCCACAGCCTTCGCATTCTGCCCAGCGGCTTCTAGTACCAGACCATCCCCCCCCTCCACTATTTGCGCTAGCTGCGCGCAAACAAATCCGCCCAAAGAATGCCCCCAGAAGATAACGGGTCGATCTTCATCCTTAGCCATCAAGGTTTCAATATATGCCGCCATGGCGAGCGCGGCTTGCTCAAAATCTGCGACGGTTGGCGTGCCGCCACTTTCACCATGACCAGGCAGATCGAAGGTCACCATATCACCATAAGGTAGCAATTTGAGAGCATGTTGCACCCCATTATTGTAGAGGTTTGCGCCAATCCCATAACAGTGCACGAACAAAGGAGCTGAGGTCGCCGCCTCCCTCTCCACATGCAGTACATTGAGACGACCACGGCCAAAGTCTAAAGATAGCTGCTTTTGGGTGGCAGGAATGAACTTATCAGGGGTTAGACGAAACTCAATTTTGGTTGTCATCCACTCCCGATGAGAAAGGGTCCGCTCCATCGGTTCGGACAGCGCCTGCCCCATAAAGAGACCGGTCTCGCCCTCTGCGCGATCATCGATGGTCAGCCGGTCCGGCACCCAAAAGACATCATCATCGATAGGCACCGCGCAGGCGGCCAGCAATAGATAGGAGGCGAGCCCCAACACACCAGCGCGTATCATTGAAATCCCTTCTTCAAAAAATGGGCTTGGTATAAGTTAGGGAATTTGTGAGCGTGATCACCCGTCTATTAATGAAATGTTTCGGTCAATTTGGCGCATCTTCGCCATCACGCCGCTGAGGTGGGCCTTTGCAATGGCGACTAGAACGAGATTCTCACCTTGATCAAAGCCCGACTGTTTCTCCGCCACCTCAAAACAGACAAATATTAACGATCATCCTTTATGCATATTGAAGAGGTTGAAAGCGCAGAAAAAGCATATATGCAGTTGGTGCTGCACGACGACTTAACAGGGTCATTGAGTGCCAATTCGTTTTTCAAAGCTGACATTTTGCGTTGGTACAGGACAAATTTGGAAAGCGACCCTTTTTGTGTTGGATAATTTGGACCAACGTCAGAATCCCCTCGCAAGTGCGCGAAGGCGCGCGCTCACCTTCTTTTGCATTATGGGCGGCACCGTCGGCTCCCTATCTGGTTTTCTAGCGGCACTCACCTTTTTTGATGAGTTCCCCGCTTTCTCCCTCGTCACAACCATCACGCCATTGGTGTACTTTATCTTTCCGGTCCTTATGGCGCGTGGGGTGTCTGAACATCACATTCAGGTCACGTCACTTGCCTTCACCTTCATATTCATCAGTACATTAATATATTGGGCTGGCGGCATTTTATCCAAGGGGGCGTTCTTTCTTGTATCGTCCTGTATGCTAAGTACACTGATTTTTACCAGGCGAGCTTCCACCATCTATATCGCGGCAGCCGTTCTTCTTTTGGTGTCTGGGCATATATATAGCGGGTATGCAGGCACAAATTTCGACTTCACCTTTCCTGTTATGGATTACCAAAGCGTATCGGCTTGGTTACTCTCTAGCCTCCTTTTGATTTTAGTCTTTGCAGCTGGGTCGGCATACATATTTGTTGTCGAAATGAGCCGCGCTACAAAGCTTCTCAACGCTGCGACAGCGCGTGCAGAGGCGGCCAGTCGCGCTAAATCTGATTTTTTGGCGAATATGAGCCATGAAATTCGTACACCAATGAATGGTGTTCTGGGTATGGCAGAATTTCTGCAACGAACAGACCTATCCAATGAACAAAGGATGTTCGCCGATACGATCCATAGTTCGGGGAATGCCTTGCTGACGGTAATCAACGACATCCTTGACTATTCAAAAATCGAGGCAGGGGCGTTAGAGATTGATCCGCATCCCTTTTCGTTGCGCTCGGTTGTGGAGGATGTGGCGACCCTCCTGTCGGTGAGTGCCGATAGCAAGGGCATTGAACTGATGGTCCGGTTTCAACCGGATTTACCGTTGAGCCTCATTGGTGATGCTGGTCGTCTTCGTCAGTCGCTGATGAATATTGTGGGGAACGCCATCAAATTTACCCATAAAGGTCATGTACTGATTGATATTAGCGGCGACTGTGAAGACAGTTCAGTTCAGCTCAGCGTTAAGATCGAGGATACTGGGATCGGCATTCCCGACGACAAACTCTCATCTATCTTCGATAAATTCACCCAAGCCGAGAGTTCGACAACCCGCCAATTTGGGGGAACGGGGCTTGGCCTTGCCATCACAAATAGCCTCGTCGAAGCAATGAATGGTAACATCGTCGCCACATCAACCCTCGGTGCAGGATCCACCTTCACGATCACACTGCCATTGCCGGTAGCGGAAGATTTTGAAACGCCGGTACCGGATGATATTCATCTCGACGGCACCCCAATCCTTGTGGTGGATGATAATGAGGTGAACCGAACCATCCTAGAAGAACAATTGCGGTCGTGGAAAGCGAAACCCATCACTGTCGAAAGTGGGGCAGAGGCACTGGAACAACTGCACGCCGCAGCGAAGAATAAACAAGCCATTCCAGTCGCAGTGATAGACTATCATATGCCGCGAATGGACGGCCTAGATCTTGCAAAGCGCATTCGTAGCGACAAGCTTTTAAGCCATACAAAGATCATTGTACTGTCCTCAGCTAATGACGACGAAACTGTAAAAGCCTTCAAAGCGCTTGGCGTTGCTGACACATTTCAAAAACCTGCGCGATCTTTATTGCTCAACCAAGCCATCATTCGGGCGGTTACCGGACAGGCGCTTGATGAGCTAAAACACATTGCCAAGGAACAGGCGCCTTGCGCCAAGGCACCGCCTACACCCAAGGGATCCCTTCCCCCAACCATCCTGATCGCGGAAGACAATCAAATGAACCGCATGGTTCTAGAAAATATGATCGACTATAATCAGTACTCAATAGAGTTCGCTGAAGACGGCAGAGCCGCATATCAAAAGGCATGTGAGAAAGAGTATGATCTCATTTTGATGGACATCTCTATGCCCGAGATGGATGGGGTAGACGCGACGAAAGCTATTCGGGCTTACCAATCCAAACACGGCCTAAACCGTACGCCGATTATAGCGCTGACCGCCTATGCTCTACCAGCGGATGCAGAACGGTTTTTGAATGAGGGAATGGATGACTATATCGCCAAACCCATCCAAAAGGACACCCTTGACTATACTATCGCGAAATGGGTTGCTCCGAATACTACGACCATTGTCGCATCAAAATGACGGACCCTATTGCAGAGAGGCGGTCCGCATACGCTGTTCTGCGACTTCATTGCGGTAAAATGTATAAGACAGCGTGATTTCCCGCACCTCATCGAGACGGTCATTCTTCACCATCTCGGGATCAATGTAATAGGTCACGGGCATTTTCATGCTTTCGCCAGGCTTTAGCAGCTGCTCTTGGAAGCAAAAGCATTCCACCTTCATAAAGTAGACACCGGTCTTGGCCGGCTGCACATTAAAACTTGCTGTACCAACAATTGGCTCATTCGTGGTGTTGGTCGCCTCATAAAAGGCAAGACCCGACTCTCCAATATGGACTGTTTGGCTCACCTGCAGGGGTTTGAACGACCACGGCATCCCCTTGGCGGTTGAGGCATCGAACCGAACCGTAATTTTACGATCTAGGACAGTGTCAGAGAACGCTGCCGTCTGCTGCGTCGTGCCGCCCCACCCCGTGACACGACAAAAAGTCTCGTAAAGAGGAACAGCCGCATAGGACAGGCCAAGCATGCCGGAAACGACCAAGACATCAATGCCGGCGGTGCGACGGTTCTTGTCCATGGTGGTAGGTCCTTTCTTCAATAGTAGGGCGCTGCAAAAACGCTTAGACTATAGAGAATTGAT
>CALFRH010000667.1 GCA_937919225.1 uncultured Parvularcula sp. | reverse complement strand
GTGGTTTCGCACCACTCAAGCACTCCCGCTCTATGGATCCCGGGTCTCCCTCCGGTCGCCCGGGATGACAGCGTAAACTGACCGAAGAAAAACCCCTCTCCATTCACGCATCTTCACCTCTCATTCCCGCGCGAGACGGGAATCCGTAGGCTTCTGACCAAAGATCAGATCCCCACTTTCATGGGGATGAGCGGATCGGAAGACTTATCCGCACCCCCTCCACCGGCGCTAGACTTCCCTTACTCGCAACAGGACCGGGACGACTTGGTACCGTCGCTTTGTCGCCTGTTGCCCTATTTCGGTGTGCTGTGCGGAGACCATCCGCACTGTGACGGCACGGACCCGCGTGAGCTTCACATAGGCCGTGGGTGGATCCCGAACTGGGCTTGCGCGGGGAGGCGGTGTGGGAAGCCCTCATCGTCCGGCAACTATTCAATCAACCCTCCGCTGGACGACCTCCCGCGCAAGGTTCCCGATCTCCTTCATCCCAGACGAAAGGGCTGGCCGATGCTCTGTGCCCTCATGAATGATCAGATGCCCAGCGAGAAACACGCCGCCTCCCCGCGGCGAAGACCGCGGGGCCCAGCACCAGCCATCTCACCTCGTGCCGAGCCGTCGGCTACGTGAAACCTCCTCAGATGGACACCGCGATCAAGTTGGGGTGGGGCGGGTGGAGGTTCGCCGTTTAAATCCCATCCCGCCGCTCATTCCCGCGCGAGAAAGGATCAATTCTATCGAATTGCCGTTCCCCACGGCGCGGTAGCGTCCGTGGGGTCCATGTCCATGGAACGCAAAACAACTTGCCCAGCTCAATGGACACCATACCGGCCTTCGCTGGCGTGAGGCGCACAAGCCGTGGTGAACGAAAGAACGACGACATCTCACTCAACAGATTGATGAGGAAGAGTGAGACCCCGACCTTCCTCAAAACCAGCAACTCTAATCCCGAAAATTCTTATACTGAAGAGGTTGCTCGAGGCCCATGCCCTTCACAAAGGTGATCACCTCTTGCAAATCATCGCGTTTTTTGCCGGTCACCCGCAGCTCTTCGCCCTGGATCGCCACCTGGACCTTCATCTTGGTGCCCTTAATCTCTTTGGTGATCTTTTTGGCCATCTCTTTATCGATGCCCTCCTTCACCGTGACCCGCTGGCGGACGGACTGGCCCGCTGCGGGCTCCGGCGTGCCATAGTCCAGCTGCCCCGGCTCCACACCGCGCTTCTGCAAATGCCCCTGGAGGACCTCTTTGACCTGCTTGAGTTTCAAATCATCGTCCGCGAAAATGGTGATCACCCGTTCGTCCACGGTTACCTCGGATTTTGATCCTTTGAAGTCATACCGTGTACCAATTTCCCGCATAACGTTGGCCACACCGTTGGCGACCTCGGCAAAATCGACTTCGGAAACAATATCAAATGATGGCATGGTGGGACCTCTCTTCAAAAGCATCGCGCCAAAAAGTGTACGCGGTTTTTGGCAAAAGCGATGCGACAACAAAAAGACGATAGCAAGGGCGTGAGTGCAAACGAACGTCCTTCGCTATTGTACAGCAGGGTTTGAGAAACGAAGGTTTATACCGCCCCCCACCGCGCATGCCACCCTAACCCTCTGTTTGTGATCATGAACAGCCATCCTTAACAACCGGGCGGAAGAGTTGTGCACATTGGTCGCCCACAAGGTAAATAGTAGGGCCTTGACTCTTGATTCGCCCTGCGAAGCGCCGTTAACCTTTTGAAACGGAGGCCAGAGTCCACTCCGAAGCGGCGTTGAGGAACATTACCGCCGTTAATCATTGTGAAAGTAAATTCTCGGTATAGTCCGAGACACTTAATCAACGGACTGGCGTCTTCATGCGCGCCGCTGACTGACACCGAGGAGGGCACAGGCCTTGCGCGTACTGCTTATTGAAGATGATGGGGCGACCGCACAAAGCATCGAACTGATGCTGAAGTCGGATGGCTTTAATTGCTACACAACGGACCTTGGCGAGGAAGGTATCGACCTTGGGAAGTTGTACGACTACGACATTATTCTATTGGACCTGAACCTGCCCGACATGACTGGGTTTGACGTTCTGAAGTCCCTCCGTGTGGCGAAGGTCAACACCCCCATCCTGATCCTTACTGGCCTTGGCGATACAGAAAATAAAGTCCGCGGCCTTGGCTTTGGCGCTGACGATTACATGACCAAGCCATTCCATAAGGACGAGCTGGTTGCCCGGATCCATGCGATTGTCCGTCGCTCAAAAGGGCACAGCCAATCGGTTATTACCACCGGCTCCCTGACGGTAAACCTTGACGCCAAAACTGTCGAAGTGGGTGGCCAGCGGGTGCACCTCACCGGCAAAGAATACCAAATGCTCGAGCTGCTATCCTTGCGGAAGGGGACGACCCTCACCAAGGAAATGTTCCTCAACCACCTCTACGGCGGGATGGACGAGCCGGAGCTTAAAATCATCGACGTCTTTATCTGTAAGCTGCGCAAGAAACTCGCAGCGGCGACCGATGGCGAACATTATATCGAAACGGTGTGGGGCCGCGGTTATGTGCTGCGGGATCCAGCGGAGGAAGCCGCCGCTTAACCTAAGGGCACCAACTTGCACTCACGAAAAACCCGCCGATCCCGGCGGGTTTTTTGTTGTCGGGCCTTTTGTCATTTGGGTCCCTTCCCCGTTAATTGGGTCCCTTCCCAATTTAACCCCCCTCTGCCCTTCGGGCACCTCCCCGCTTTGCGGGGGAAGAAAGTGCCATTGCTGATGCTGAGGGTTCTTCCCCCATTGGGGGGAAGTGGGCCTGCGCCCAAAGGCGCGGGGTCGATGAGGGCCAGGATGCTGCTGCTACGACCGTTGGACGACCCTGTATTGCTTCGGTCCATTGCCTCTAAACCGGAAGGGATCTGGAAAGACGTCAGTCGCATCCCTTATCCGCAGCATTTCACCTCATGTTACACTGCGCAGGATGACGACTTACCGCCTACCCACGGTCACCGCGCATCCCGCCAAGGCCCGTGAACAAAGTCAAAAGCCCAAAGCCGCCTACCGCATAGGTACCCCAACGGATATCGGTGAAAATGGCCCCCTCCGTGGTCATCAGGTCCTTCAGCACCATCCCAAATGTGATGATCGCGATCATGCCGGCTAAAAAGGTGATCACACTCGTCACCCGTCCCACCAGAGGGAGGAGACCAATAACCCCAAGCGCCCCGGACAAAAGACCAAGCCCCACTGTTGCCGTTATCAGGAGACCGAGCAGACCCTCATTCGGAGCACAATCACCGGTGACGCTATAGGTTTGCGCCATGAGGCAGTCGACCGTCGGCACCGCGAAATACTCGCCTGACACCAGCACGCCCGGGCCCTGCCCGACAATGTTGCCCGTCGTATCAGCAAAAAGCGGCCCGAAGAAACAAGCGGCCGCCACCGCCAACGATAAAAGAATGCGGATCATCCCAAAACCCTCTCAATCCTACGCTCGCCTCACCGGCCTCAAGCAAAAGTCATCGCCCGAGACTTTTCGCCAGTCATCCTCGTTTGAATGCACTGCGAAAGAAGCTTAACGGAACCTTAACGACGCTCCAAGGCCAAGTTGAGGGCATCGGTCAAACGCCGCACATTTTCCCGCCATCGATAGTGCTCGCGAATGAAATGGCTGCCCGCCGCCCCCATTTTTATGGCCATGTCCGGGTCATCAAGATCGCTCTTAAGAGCCCTCACCGTCTCTTCAGGCGGGCCGGCCACCAACAGCAGCTCCCCAGGACTGGCTGCGGTTCCGGTCATACCGCCGGTGCTCGCCACCACTGGGGTGCCCATGGCCATCGCCTCCAGCACCTTGTTCTGCACCCCGCGGGCGATGCGCAGGGGCGCCACCGCCACCCTTGCGGCCGCAAGATAGGGCCTAACATCGGGCACCCGGCCGGTGACACTGATCCCTGCTTTGCCATCAAGCGCCGTGATCGCGCGCGCTGGTTTTGCGCCCACCACCACGAATGTGAGGCCGGGGGTCTGGGCCACTAGGCTCGGCCACACCTTTTTAGCAAACCACAACACCGCCTCTACATTGGGGGAGTAGTCCATGGCCCCCGTAAAGACGACGTCCACCGCCCGGTTCAAGCGCTTGAACTGGCCATCCGCGCGCCAATAGTCGGTGTCCACCCCATTGCGATACCAATCCACCTTCCCTCCCTCAACGCCGGGGCGCGCGCGCAAAGTGGCGGCCTCCTCGGGCGATACCAGGAAAGTACGGTCCGCTTGCGCCACAAAACGGGCTTCCGCCTTGGCAAGAAGGCGCCCCTCTCGCCCATAGATAAACCGTTTTAGGGGGGACCCCTTTTTGCCGTAAGCGGTCCATTTTGCGCTATCAGCATCCACGAAGTCTTGGAAGGTGGGCACCGCAGCGCCTTTAAGGTACGGCGCCATCGCACTTGAATAAGCGACCTCTGCGGCGATGCCCCTCGCCCGTTGCCGCGCCACAAAGCGCCTCATGCCGCGATGACGGTAATAGGCAAGGCTCAAGGGTTGGCCGGTCAATAATCCTTGCGCCGCCTTCACCTTGGCGATACCCGGCGACAGGGTCGGAAAATAGGTCGCCACGCACAAATCCTTCAGCATACGCCGGTGCACCATGTCTTCGGGATCATCAACGAAAGCACCAAGGGCCACGTCGAACTCCTCAGCCAATTGGCGCAGCAGGTGAAAGCCCCGGATCTTATCCCCCTTATCAGGCGGGTACGGAATCCGGTGACAAAGAAGAAGAAGCCGCCTCTTCACGCGAAATGCCCGGCAAGGAGCGGCCCCAGCCGGTTCGCCACAGGCAAGGGAAGGTGCCGCCACGCCGCCACGAACCGCGCAAACTTAGGGTTCTGCGGGTTCACATTGGGCAGGCTTTCGCCGTTCAGCATTTTGTAGCGATAGACCATCGGGCGGGGCTCCATCCCCCAATAGGTTTTGTAGGCGTGGGACCCCGTCCCCACCTTTGACCGCCCAAGGTCGAAGATTCGCGCGCCGCGCTCAAGGGCCCGACCCATCATCCACCAGTAAAGATACTCCCCCGCATGACTACGCCGAGCCTCGGGGGAGATAAAGGCGTGATAGAGGTGCGCCACCTCACGGTGATAATAGGTGATGACCCCCGCCAGGGGCCGCGCGGCGTCTAGTCCATGAACAAAGGTGATCTCCATGGCATCGCCAAAGGCAGCCGCCTGGGCGCTCAGCCATTTTTTGGGGAAAACAGGCGTGCCATGGTCCCGCTGGGCCGCTGCATAGCCTCGCCAGAAGAGGTCAACATCGCTGCTGAGGTCGGCGCTCAACGCCCCTTCCTCAGCTTGGGTGATGGCTTTGCGCACATCCGCCCGTTTTTTGCGGGGAATGGCTTTTAGCCGTGCGTCCACATCGGGGGCGAGAGCCATCGAGAAATTGTCGTAGATGCCTTGTTTGCGTTGGAGATCAGCACCCAAATCCGCGTTCTGTCGTTCCCCACCGCTTGTGCGCCTGTGCCGGCAAACGCCGGTATGGGTCCATGGCTCCGAGGGGGTGGACCCCACGGACGTTTGCGCACCATGGGGAACGCATAAGTCGCGCAATTCGATGTAATCTACCCCCCTCGCCCTTGCCTCTTTGGTTGCTCGCTGGAGAAGGGCCTCTGACACTTCCTCCTCATCGGCGATAATCCCTCCCCCAACGGTAAATCCCACCGAAATCAGCGCCCTTCCCAAAAGAGGTGACCGACGATCAATAAGAGGGAGGATGCCAACAATCTCTCCGACCCGCTCAGCATAAAGATAAAGGGGGTCATGGCCATAGGTGCTCTTAATCACCTCGCCCCAGCCAAAACGATGAAAGAAACTCCCCTTCTTTGCGGTATAAGCATCCCAAAGGGGTTGTTCTTTGATCGTGGCGCGGTGAACCTTGATGCCTGTCACTAGGCCGCCTCACCGGACCGCATAGATTCTCCCTCAAGGGCATCGGAGACCACTTCATCAATCCGCCCCCAGCGGAAATCATCCAGCAGGCGGGAGAGTTTTCCCTCCATATGCTGAAGGTTCAACCGATGGCGGAAGGCCGATTTGAAGGACGCACCTGGCACAGCCGGTTGAGCCGGATCCACCTCCCACGGATGGAGATAGAAGATACCCCGACGCCCCTCCTTTTCCAGACGCCGCCACAGGGTCCGGGATAGGCCATAGGGCATGGCGCGGAACCATCCGCCGCCAGCGCAGCTGATACGGCGACCAAAGGCCTGCACAACACCAACGGGCACTTCCGTCAGCCCAGGTACAGCCTCATACGGATCAAGAAGCCCTTCAGGGTCACCATAATGGTCATGGGCGATGGGATGGGTAGACGATGAATAATGGTGACCCGTCTCCGCCAAAACTCCGTGAGCGAAAGGCGTCCGGTGATCAATGGAAAACCCCGCGGCCCGATACCCGGTCACCGGCATGCCTGACAGGTCTTCCAAGATCGCTTTGGTTTTTAAAACATCCTGACGAAACGTCGCCTCATCCTGATCAAAGACCTTGGTGTGGTCATAGCCGTGGCTCGCCACCTCATGGCCCGCCGCAGCGATAGACTTCACAAGGCCCGGGCAGCGTTCGGCGATCCAACCGAGGGTGAAAAAGGTGGCAGTGACCCTTTTCTCTGCAAACAAATCGAGAAGGCGTTGTGTACTATCCTCTACCCGCAAGGGGTAGTCATCCCAATTGCCGCGAGGGATTTGGTGACGATAGGCCCAGACCTGGAACCAGTCTTCAACGTCCACTGAAAGGCCATGCATGGGCCTGTCCTTTTCTGATGGCGTTAGCCTAAGCTTCGTGCCGCGCTAGCTCAAGTTTTTCGCGCAGGGTATCAATCCTGACACTAAGCTTTTCGCGGGTTTCCTCCCGGCGGACCTGCATCTTTTCTGTTTCTTCCCGCAGCGCCTTTAGGGTCTCACGCAGGGTATTGAGCGTTCCCAACGTGTCAGTGAGGAACATCGCTACCTCCGCCTTTGCAGGTGTGGCCTTTAACAACGCGCCAATGTCATCATTCTGCGGAAAACTCACCGCATCCAGACGCTCTGCCTCAGCCTCATCCATAAGACTGACAGGATCCCAAATATCAGCCGGGATCTCTTTGATTTCATCTGTGGTGTCAGCTTTGTTCTCCGCTGCAGCAACCACAGGGGCTGGTGACGACGGGTCCACCCGCTTGAGCGGAGCCTTGCCCATAATCAATTCGTGGGGAGATTTTGCGGGCCGTTTCACAAGTGCCGGCTTTGGTGACGACTTCAGTGCCGGTTTGGGCGCAGCCGGCTTTTGGGTATCCGCTTTCGGCGCGTCTGAAAGATTGGCTGGTTGCAGCTGTTCGATCGCGGCGTTTAACTGGTTGACACTGATAGGATAAGGCTTGGGTGCTGGCGCCTTACCAGCGCCGGTGGCGGCTTTTACAGGCACATCCTCAAGGGATGGCAAATCAAGCTCATTAGCAGGCTGAACAGGAGAGTCGGTATCATCCGCAAGGTGATCGTCAGTGGCTGTTCGCTCTTCGCCGATCTCGACTGATACATCATCCCTTACATCCTCCCGCAGGACGGCATCATGCCCAGCGCTATATGCCCGCCGAATGGCGGCATTGGCGATTGCGTGGATGCGGCCAGGAACCCCTTCGGATATCGCGGTTACCTCATCAAGGGCGCCGGGACCAAAAAGAACGTCGGCGTCACCGTCAACGGCACTCACTCGCCGGCGAATGTAAATCTTAGCCTCATCAGGTGTCATGGGCGGCATGTGATAAGAGGCTACGATCCGCTGACGAATTTTCTCCATATCCGCGCTATACAGAATGCGCCGAAGGGGTGTTCCGCCCACCAAAGAAATCTGTAACAGGGCCTCACCCTCGTGGAACAGGGTCGTTAGCTCTCGAACAGCCTCAAGCCCTGCCTCGTCTAGCGTTTCTGCGTCGTCAAGGATGAGCGTGACCGCCTTACCCATCTCGCCTAAATCCCGCAGCACATCATCAATGGTTGGGGCGTCATCATCACCAGGATCAAGGTCAGGCCGAAGGGCCGCTAGCAAGGTCGGCTCGACCCCCCTTGCGCCCAAATCCTTTGCACTCAACAACACAATTCGCGCAGGCGCGGTTTCGAAGGCTTTGATAAAATGGCTGAGAACCGCTGACTTTCCAACGCCCTCATCACCGGTGATCAGGACGATGCCCTCCCCCTGGCGCTGGCCATAGCGCAAATGGGCAAGGGCACGCTTTTGGGCATTACCCGCCACGAACAACTCGCCATCCGTTTGGGGCGAAAAAGGAGCTTTGGTTAGGCCAAAAGGCGCGCTTGCACCCTTACTCTCAGCCATGGGACCACCACGCGGTTACTCATCAAAAAGACCACCGCAGGCCAAGGCTCACGGCATTCTCTTCATAATCAAATTGCGTGCCAGTTACGCCCGAAGACCCAGAAGAGTCACTAGTGGCGTGGTAAACTTGACCAGTGACCGACAGTCGTTTGCCCACGCGATAAGCTATATCCGCGCTGTAGAACGCCTCGTCCCGCTCGAACGGAACGCGTTCCCCATCCACCAGAGCGGCCTGCCCCGCCCCTTCTGAGTTGGTAAAGCGTGCCGTTGCAGAGGCCGTCATCCGCCGTGACAGGGCGCGTGAGGCCCGGAAGAAATAGCCCAAATCCTCTTGATCGCCATTAGCCAAGGCAGATTCGGAGTAATTCACGCCGGCAGAGAAATTCGTTCGCAGGAAATTGGCCGAGACAGTGGCGCTATAGCGGTCAAAGACATTGACCCCAAAACCACCCTGACGCCCATTGAGGAACCCTGCCCCCTCAAAAGCGAGTGCGCGTTCCACCAATTGCTCTGCAGCATTGGACTGGCTGTCCGCGAGCCGCGTGAGGATCTCAGCTGCCTGGCCTTGTCGGCCAAGAGAGCCAGAGACAAAATTCTGTGTGCCTGTATCAAGCTGTCGCACAGCATCGGCGGTAAACACGATCCGCTCTGAGACACGATAGCGGGCATTGGCGTTCACCGAGGTACCATCATACCGCTCTCCCACCTTGGCGCTCAGGTCTACGCGCCGATTGGGGGAGTAACGGAGACCCACATTCCAGAAAACGCCGCTTAAATTATCAGCACGCTCATCATCCAGATCTTCGCCCGCCGCGCCGAAGACATTTTCGTCCTCTTCCACCGTCAGCTCATCAATCCCAACGGACCCAATGACACTCAGCCCACGACCCACTTCATATTCGCCATCGACCGATGCGCTCAGCTGGTCAAAAGAGATATCGGGTTGAAGCCCGCCATCCTCTTTCACCGTGCGGGCAAAGGCGCCGACAGCGAAGGTCAGCTTGTCGAATAAAGACCCGCTGTCATAGCGCAAGAGGGCTTCCGCACTTTGGGAATCGTTGGAGATTTGATCGTCATTGCCTATATCTTCGAAATCAATATCGTTCGCTGTGCGACTATCAAATTGCTCGCCCAGCACCCCAACATAGGTGCCCCGGATCCGGGCTTCAGCACTGCCCCCATGGGCAAATTCGCGAAGCAGATAGGGGCTCACCGAAACACCGCCATAAATCACTTCGTCGGTAGACCGCCCAATGCCTGCCCCACCAATTCCAGAAGCTCGACCGAGCGCCTGCTCCTGGGCGAGGACCGAGCCGTCAACATAGAAGAGATTGTCCACGAGGCGGAGGGAAGCGGACGCGGCGATGTTTGGATCGATGAACAGGGTGTCGTCCGTATCACCGACGAGGAAGGTTGAGCCAAGCAACTCCCCACCGCCGAACATATCAGGGGGTGGCGCCGCTTCCTCTGTAAGGCGTTCACTGACGGAGGCGTCGTCGAGATAGCCGCCCACTCGCAAACTGCCGGAGACAAAAACCGTGAGGGCGGGCCGCTGAAGAAGGCTTGCGCCGGACAAGGTGGTTGAAACAATGGTGTTGTCGAGGGGGTCAATGGGCACATCGGCCTCAACAAGGGGTACGCTTACCCCGTCATAGAAAGAGGCCCTGGTTGCCGTATCTGGCAATCGCCGGAAATTATCGGTATACGTTACCCGCGTATCAAGCGACCAAGACTGAATCACGGACGGGGCGGGTGCAGCCACTCTTTGCTGCGCTGCGGGCTGCGCCATCGCGACCGCGCCCCCCATTGCCAGCCATAGGGCCGCGCCGCTCAAAAGGGCTTCTCGCTTAGTCACGGTCTGCTTTATCATAATACTCATCATAGGACCCATAATGGATAACGTTCTCTGCCACCAAGGCACGGTTTAGTACAAGACTGATCCGGTCATTCGCATCAAGTAGTTCGTCGATGGCGGTTGCCACCGCAGGCTCCGGCGTCTCATTGGCCTCGACCACAAAGATGATCTCATCCACATGGGGGGCAAGGAGCGCCGCCTCCGGCGTAGCGAGGACCGGCGGTGCATCTAGGATGATAAGCCTGTCAGGGAACCGCGCCGAGAGATCCTTCAAAAATACCCCGGCCTCATCCCGCGAATAAAGCTCCGTGGACCGCGCCCGTTCTGTTCCTTCACCGATTAAGGCCAGCTTGTGGGTGTGTTCGCGGCGCAAGGCTTCGCGCACATGCACATCGCTCGGGCGGGCAAGAAGGTCAGTGAACCCCATCCCCCCAGCATCAAGGCCGAAATGCTTCATCACCTTAGGTCGCGGGGCATCCGCATCGACAAGGACGGTACCGATATTATCCTCAATCGCGAGGGACAAAGCCAGGTTGATGGAGGTAAACGTCTTCCCCTCCGCCGGGCGCGTGGATGTCACCATGATGAGGTTTCGGGGCCGTTTTCGCGATGCGCCTGAGGCGGGACGTCGACGCTGTCCCCGTTTTTTATAATCGAGGCGACGCAAAAGCCGGCGCTTAATGGCCCGCAGCTCAAGCGCCAGACGGCTTGAAGGGCCTTGAGGGGTGAAAAACCCTTGGGAGGCCAAAAGCTCTTTGTTTAAATCAAACGACGCCGCCGCCTCTGCGATAGGCGTGTCCGCCCCACCACCCGCGGTGTCATCAGGTGCGCTTGCGCGATGAACAATGGGAGACATCTGTTTCATCGGATAGCCCCCTTCCCGATGGTCTCGATCGCCGCCACCGCCCGCGGCCCTTCATCAGCCACGTGAATATCATACCACCAATAAAGTGCGGCTGTGCTGAGGACGAGTGCCGATAACGCCACCCCAAGGGCCAACCGATCACGGACAGTTCGCGCAATCCCATCAGCGGTGGGCACCGGCGACACAGACCCCAGCACCGGGAGGCCGAGCGCTTCTTCCATATCGGCACTCTGAGTATAAGTTTTGTCCAGCTGAGTGAGGATAAAGGCAAGGCCCGCTCCGGCACCCAACGCCATCACCAGGATGGCCAACGCCATCAGCCCCCGGGGCGGCCAGCTGGGTTCAGCGGCCACTTTGGGCGCTTCGAACTGGCGATATTGGACCGCGCCGCCCGCCTCGTTGAGATTGGCAAAGACGTCCATCTCCGCCTGCTCTTCTAGGAGCTGTTTATAGGTCCGCTCAATTTGCTCACGGTCCCGCATGAGGCCAAGCAATGTTGATTCAGCCGCCGGCATGTCCGACGCCTCAATGGTCAGGGCATCAAGCTCCGCCTGCACCCGTTCTTCCCGTGCGCGGGTGGCCGCTAGCTCATCGTCCAATCCCTTAAGCGCTAAACGCTGCTCCACATAGGCGGGGTTCGTCGGCAGGCCTGAGGAACCGGATTCAAGCTCCGCGATCTGGGCCTTCAGCCGAACAATATCGGGGTAGTCGTCATTAAACTGACTTTGCAGTGTGACCAACTGTAGTTTTAACAGGTCAAGCTGATCCCCCGAGGTGTAGCGGGGAATATCTGTCAACGTCGCCATCACCCGCGCCCGACGCACCGAGAGAGCGGACAGGTCATCCTGGAGGCGCCCTAGCTCTTCTTCCTTCGCATCAAGGCGACGCGCCATGCGGTTGGCCCCCGCCAATTCATCCGCATTCGCCCGGCGAAAGGCCGCAATCTCGGCATCGATATCGTCAAGATCTCGCTTCCGCTCGACAATTTCGTCCCCCAACTTCGCCAACGCCTTATCCACATCAGCGATGGCGGTGCTGCGGTTTTGCTCGATAAAGAGGTCGAGGACGGCCGCCACCACCCGCCGGGCCACCACCGGGTCGCGGTCAGCATAGCGGATGACGAAATATTGCTCTTCCTCACTGGACACGGTGATCGCCCGGGACAGGCCATCGATACGCCGTGAAAGCGCCACTGGGCCTTCTAGCTCGGCATCGAGACCCACCTCGTAGATCACTTCTTCAATATTGTCGCGAGAGAGGATCTGGGTGCGTACGATCCGCACCCATTTCTCTAAGTTCGGCCGGGCACTGACCTGAGAAATCGTGCTGTCAAGAGCCGTATCGGTGTTGATATAGACCTGCGCCCGGCTCTCATACATATCGGGGATGGCGAGGCTGGCCAGCCACCCCGCCACAGCGACGATCCAGGCGACCCCTGCCACCAACCACCGCCGGCGCCACAGGCCCACAAGGCCACGGACGACAGGACTGGGAAGACTAGGCAAGAGTGACACCATGGCTTAACGCGCCTTTCAATCAGCCAACAGAGGGTTAGAAACGGGTCTCTGGGATCAAAATCACATCACCGGGACGAACCGGCACGTTGGCCGACACATCACCGCGACGCATCAAATCGTTGAGCCGCACGCGGTAGGTCTTCTGATCCTGGTCACGACCGCGGATGAGCTTTGCACGGTTGCCCGCTGCAAATTCCGTCAGCCCGCCAACACCCAGCATCACATCAAGGACGGTCATGCCCGCCTGATAGGGAAGCGCGGCGGGTGCCGTGGCCTCGCCCAAGACTCGCACCTGCTGATCAAAAGTTGAGGAGAAGCGGTCGACAATCACCGTCACCTCAGGGGTCTTCACATAGGTGCTGAGGGATTCTTCAAGGTCGGCGGATAGCTCCGTCGGGGTTTTCCCCGCCGCCTGCATATCCTCGACGAGAGGCGTTGATATCCGGCCGTCAGGGCGCACTGTCACATTTGTAGACAGTTCTTCTGCGCGCCAGACGAAAATCTGAAGCTGGTCATAGGGCCCAATAAGATATTCAGGGGTGGCATCATCCGGCCCCTGGTCAACGGCCGCAGCCCCTTGGATCGCCGACGGCACATCCGGGGCTTGCGGACCCATTGCGGTCTCACAAGCCGTAAGCCCCAGGGCCAAAAGGCCACCAGCGGCGAGAGCCGCCATTTTCGAGGTGGAAACCAAGCGCATCATGTTCGTTATACTCCTCAGGCGGCGCCCCTTTTATATCCAAAAGGACTCGCTCGCTCTTCTGTTGCAAGAATCGGTGACAAAGACCGTCTTTGTTGCATTCCGGGCTGTCGCTCCCCATCCCGTATGCCGGTCTTGTAAGGGAGTGCGCGTTAAACACCAAGGAGACATTTGGTTAACGAGGCCCCTGGGCCCAGGTCGCAAGCCCTTCATCGAGGGGGGCCGACAGCCGGGCGCGCCGCACCAGTCGGCGGGCTTTTTCCACATTCCCATTTTGCTTGAGAAAGTCAGCATAAGTCTCTGTTATGGATGGATTTTGAGGCGCCAGTCTGAACGCTCTCTCAGCAAGGGCGAGGGCGCCCTCAGGATCGCTTGCCCGCCGCGCCAACGCCAGATTGTTGAGCGCAAAAGGGTTACCGGGGGAAACTGTCAACGCGGCGGCCAAGGCGGCCTCAGCCCGCTTTTTATCCCCGACATCAACCGCGATACCCGATAAAAGAAGAAGCGCGCTGAGGTCGGTCGGGTATGCGTCCGTATAGGTGACAAGGTCCTTGATGAGGGCCTGCGTCTGTCCCTCCATGCGGGGCAAGGTGGCTGCCACCGCGAAAGAGGGCATGGTTTTTGGCGCCCGGTCGAGCGCCGCCCAGGCCGCTTTGTCCTTCCCAGCAAGGCTCAACAGCCGCGCCTCCATCACCGGACCGCGATAGGGGGCGAGAGCTTTATCGCTGTTCAGCTGCTGTAGGGCTGCATCAATGTTCGCGCCGGCCAATCCCTCAAGCCAGGCGATGGCCAAGGCCGCGTCGGTCGGCTGGGCCCGGAAAGCCTCTTCCAAAAGGAGGTTCGCATCGTCCTGTTGACCCATCGCGCGGAGGGCTTCGGCCCGCAGGGCGGCATCATCCGACAATGAGGCCAGCCGCGCCGCCTCTTCCGCCTCCCCAAGGGCGAGGAGCAGCCGCGCCGCATCGGATGCCATGGTCGGGTTGGTGATGCCACTCAAAAACGTGACAGCCTTGCTCTTGTGGTTCTGCACAAAGAACAGCCGCCCGGCCCATAGACGGTTACCGTCGGCAGGATCGCCCGCAACGATACCCCGAATCAGCGCGAGGCTCTTGGGCGTGTCCCCAGCTACATAATGCTCTTCGGCCAGACGAGTGAGCACCGCCTCGCTTTTCGCTCCGGCTTCCCGCGCGGCCTCCAGGACAGGCCGAAGGGGGTCATCCCCTTCATTTAAGGATGCCCGGTTGAGGATCGCCGCCAAGAAATCAGGATGCGCCGCAATAAGCCCATCAAGGGTCGCTTTCGCTGAAGAGGTGTCGCCCGCACGCGCCTGAGCCGCGGCCAGCAAATTGAGCGCCAGTGGATCACCGGGTGAGGCGACAACGGCCCTTTGCGCTTTTGCGAGGGCGAGATCGGTATCCCTTCCTTGCAAGGCTGCGAGCGCCTCCAGCAGGGGCACATCATTCGTGCCTGACCCGAGGAACTGCGCCAGGGCGATGTCCGTCCCCGACGCTTTTGCCAATGCCGCCTCGGCGGCCTCATACTGACCATTGGCGAGGGCCAGCTGGGCTTTCAGTTGCAAAAGACCTGGATCAGCGGGCGTGAGAGCCAACCCCTCTTCCAGCACCTCACTCGCCTGCGTGACTTTATCCGTATCACGATAGAGTGTTACCAGTCCCTGCCGGGCGCCGCTATCGCCTGGGGCGCGCGCCAAGCGCTCCCGGAGGATGGTCTCCGCCTGCGCCGTGCGCCCCGTTGCTTGCTTGATCTCCGCCAAGAGGGTCGCACCACCCGCATAGCCTGTTAGCCAAGGCTCAATGGGGCCAACCACCGTGGCCGCTTCCGAGACCTTCCCCTCCTCCAGCAGGATAAGCGCCTCTAAATAGGCGGGGCGCGGATCGTTTGGCTGTTGGGGCTCAAGGGTCGCTAAGACCGCTCGCGCGCTATCCTTATCACCGGCGCGCAAAGCTGCTTCAACGCCAATGGCTCCTGCGGCCACATTGCTGGGGTCCACAGCCAACAGATCGTCAGCCAATGCCTTTGCTCGGGCGGGATCTCCTGAGCGTAGCGCCAGGCGTGCCCGCAAGGTGAGCGCGGGGATCGCGCGGTCTCCGTCGACCGTGAGTGTCTCGACTAAACGCCGGGCCCGGACTAAGTCGCCGCGCATATATTGTGCGCGCGCCGCACTGAGTTGTGCCAACCGGCCGAGGCGATCATGATCCAACGCAGGACCAAGGCCTTGAAGCGCCACCGCCGGTTGGGCTTGGAGCAACGCCTCCTCCGCCGTCATAAGGGCGCGAAGCGCCTGCGCGTCAGCACCGTCGGCAACAGAACCGATGGCCCGCTTGGCCTCGTCAAACTTTGACTGACCGAACAGCGCCTCGGCTAGGACTAAAGACACTTCCTCCGATGGCGCCCGGCGCTGGACCACCCGTGCCATTTTCTCCGCCCGTTCAAAAGCGCCCATACGGACGAGGGCTTGGCTGAGGCCAAGGCGCGCTGCCATATCGTCAGGGTTTGCCCTTAAAGCCTGCTCAAAGCGGATCATCGCGGCCCGGGGCTCCCCCTCATCGAGCTTGAGGTACCCCTCTTCCAGCGGGCTGGCTGCCGCAGCTTCAAGGGCGAGCGCAGAAACCCCAACCAGGGACAGGACAGATCGGCGAACCAATGAACATTTTGAATAAACCATCAGCATAGCCCATTAAATGAAGATAAACTCTTTCGTTTGCCACGGCTCGTCCGTGGCATCCACCATTTCAAGCGATCATTGCTGAGCATCATGGACCCCACGGACAAGCCACAGACAAGCCATAGGGAACGAGAAATCAGCGATCTCTGAGCGATAGCCATACCTAGAGCCTACCGGCTCCCGATGGCGAACAGCGCCACCCGTAGGGTTTTCAAGACAATGATAAGATCGAGAGCCAAGCTATAATGCTGAATGTAATAAAGATCGTAGGCCAATTTTTGCCGGGCATCCTCGATGGACGCACCGTAGGGGTAATTCACCTGGGCCCAGCCGGTGATGCCGGGCTTTACCTGGAGCCGATCCTTATAGTGAGGGATTGCGCTGGTGAGATCGCTTAAGAATTCAGGCCGCTCGGGCCGTGGTCCGACGAAGGACATCTTACCCGAAAGAACACTCAACGCCTGGGGGATTTCGTCAATCCGTGTCACCCGTAAGAAACGACCTATCCGGGTCACCCGACCATCGTTCTGCTGCGCCCAGCGGGCACCGTCCTTTTCCGCATCCACCCGCATCGTACGAAACTTCAACAGAGTGAAGGGTACCCCGGCCCGGCCCAGTCGGGTCTGGCGGTAAAGTACCGGTCCGCCGCCCTCTACCTTAATCGCCAACGCGACCAGGAGAAGAAAAGGCGCTGCGAACAGTAAAAGCGCCGTACTCAGTACAATATCGGCCGTCCGCTTAATGGCGCGCACCAAAAACCCGCCAGCGATGAGCGGGCTATCGGCAAGGTTGGGTCCTGCTGGCTCTTCGGCTTCAATCCGGCCGGTTTGGTAAGTCTCGGGCGCGCCCGGATGCCAAATCCACCGGCAAACCACGTCCGCCGCCTTGTTGGTGGCCACAAAACGGGATGAGATAATCGTCCGCCGCTGAGGCAACGCAAAAATGGCCGCGCGCCGTCGGGGCGTGCTCGACGCCCAACAGGACAAAAGACCAATCAAGACTATCAGCGCGAGGGCAAGCCCAAAGGCCTCAAACCATCCCATTGCACTCTCCCAGCCTATACCGCGGGTCGCGCCCACCTGTTCGGAGGCAAACGGAGACGCCGCGGCCTCATCAGAGAACCATTTTGTCTCAAGCTGGTGCAACCAATGTGCCATACCCTCACCTCCCACGGAGAAGGAGCGCCCCGAACCCGTTTGTGGCGCCCCGGCGCGGCTCTTGCAACCATGGGGGACGGCAGGCACGCCGTCTTTTGCCTCGCGGGCCAAAGGCTCTCCGGCGGGGCGTTTGATCAGTTTTAAAGGTAACTTCCTTAAGCCGCGGCATCAAAGAAGGGGCCCATGCGCATTTTAACCCTTTCCACCCTCTACCCCGACCCGGCCCGCCCGCGGCACGGGATCTTTGTGGAAAACCGCCTGCGCGCCCTAAAAGCCAGGGGTCACGACGAAAGCGTGGAGGCGCCCGTGCCATACATCCCTTTCAAGGGGCAGATATTTGGTGAGTATGGACAGTTCGCCGCCGCTCCAAAGGCGGACGAGCGGTTCGGTATGCCGATTACCCACCCGCGTTATCTTCTGCCGCCAAAGCTGGGGATGAATGCGGCGGTGCCTGCCCTCACCCACTGTTTCCGGCGTGCCATCGCCAAGGCTCTGAAAGACGGTTTCGCGCCAGACCTGATCGACGCGCACTATTATTACCCCGATGGGGTCGCCGCGGTGCGAGCGGCCGACGCTTTTGGCCTGCCTTGCGTCATCACCGCCCGGGGAACGGACATCAACCTCATCCCCCAATTCCCCAAGCAGCGGCAAATGATTCTTGAGACTGCAAGCAAAGCCGCGGCCAGCATTACCGTGGCCGATGCCCTGCGGGAGGAGATGATCCGCCTCGGTGCAGATGGGGAGAAAATCATCACCCTACGGAACGGAGTGGACCTTACCACCTTTTCCCCCGGCAACCGCATAGCCCTGCGCCAACGCCTTAGGGGCAAGGGGCCCCTCCTCCTATCGGTGGGTCATCTTATTGACCGAAAGGGTCATGACCTCGTCATCCGTATGCTGCCCCACTTACCCGACGCGCACCTCGTCATCGTCGGGGATGGGCCCGAACAGGCGGCCCTTGACCGCTTGGCCGAGGCAGAGGGGGTCAGGCATCGCGTTCAGTTTTTAGGCGAGGTCCCCCACACCCAACTGAGAGACGTATACGGCTCAGCGGACCTGTTGGTGCTCGCCTCGTCGCGCGAGGGATGGCCCAATGTCTTGCTAGAGGCCATGGCCTGCGGCACGCCCTGCGTCGCCGCGCCCATTTGGGGGTGCGCCGAAATCATCACCGCCCCCGCCGCCGGACGCGTGGCTGAGGACAGAACTGTCCCCGCCCTTGTTGGCGCTGCACAAGCCGTGCTTCGCGCGCCGCCCTTGCCCGCAGACACACGAACCTATGCGGAACAGTTTGGCTGGGATCCGGTGGCGAAGGGCGTCGAAGAGATATGGGGAAAGGCAGTGACCACAGCCCATGCCGGCGGCTGGGGCACCCCCACGCCGATCCCGCCCTTCAAGAAAGCTCCCCGCGCGCTCCTCACCGTGGATGCAGAAGAGTGCTTTGATTGGAAGGGGGATTTTTCAGGCTGGTCCGTTCCGCCCCTCGATATTCTCGACCGAGTACAGAATAGTGCCAAGCAGATGGGGTTCACCCCCCTCTACTTTGTGACCTACCCCCTGCTTGAGGATGAGGATATCGCAGCGCGCCTTAAGACATGGATCGCAGACGGTCAGGCCCATGCGGGGCTGCACCTTCATAGCTGGTCAACGCCGCCCTTGGGCTCTCGTCAAACCGGCGCCCACTCTTTCCAATGCCAGCTCGCTCCCGACCTACACCGAGAGAAACTGTCCGCCCTCATTCAATTATTTCACAAGCGCCTTGGGGCCAAACCCATCGCCCATAGGGCGGGACGCTATGGCATCGCCCCTTGGGTTCTAGACCAGTTAGTTGAGGCGGGCGTCCCATACGATTTCAGCCCCTCTGCCGGGTTTGATTTCTCGCACGAGGGAGGTCCAGATTTCTCGCGCGTTTCAGCCCTACCCCATCATCGGACAGGCCCGAACGGATCTGGCTGGATCTTCCCGGTCTCTGGAGCAAGCGCTATTAAACGTACAGACATTTTTGTCGGTGGACAGAATAGCGTCTTACGCAACCATATGGCAGCCGTTCGCCTCACCCCGGAGGGGAATTCCCTCAGTACCATGAAGGCCATAACGCAGCATCTTCTGAGGGGGCCTGACGCGCTCCTCACCCCGTCCCTTCATTTGAGTTCGCTTGTCCCCGGCGCCACGCCCTATGCGAAGACTGATATGGAGACGCATTCTATCCTCGACCGCCTTATTACCTGGTGGCGCTGGGCACAAAAAGAGGGTGTACGGCCGATAGGACTTGATGGAGTGAGGGCTATGTTGAGTGAAGAGCGGGTGTCATCCAGGACGAACACCGGACCGGTTCCAGCGGAGACCCGGGATCCATAGGCTCGGGATGCCCAAATTTCTCAAAAGACCCCAACCACTATCGCGACCCCGGGAAGGCTGAGAGGCGAGGTCCTTACCCTGCCCTCAGTCGTCTCGGTGCACTTTTTCCCGGCGTTCGTGACGCTCTTGCGCCTCTAGGGACATGGTGGCCGTCGGACGTGCCTCAAGCCGGCCGAGGGAGATCGGGTCCCCCGTCTCCTCGCAATAGCCATATTCGCCCATCTCAATCCGCCGCAGGGCGGAGTCGATTTTCGAGATCAGCTTCCGCTGGCGATCCCGAGTCCTGAGCTCGAGGGAGTGATCTGTCTCACTCGACGCTCTGTCAGCGGGGTCGGGCAAGTGCAAACTCTCGGACTGCATCTGCTCAATTGTTGAGCGACTTTCAGAGAGAATTTCATCCTTCCAATCCATGAGCTTCTTTTTGAAATAGGCCTGCTGGCGCTCATTCATAAAGGGCTCATCGTCGGTAGGACGGTAGGTTTCATCCAAAACGGTCATAGGAG
>CALFRH010000666.1 GCA_937919225.1 uncultured Parvularcula sp. | reverse complement strand
CGCCTCTTGCCTTGACGCCCCGCACCGTCATCGTGCCACGCGGCGACGGACGCTCTGCATATCGTCGGCCGCCCCATCGACACTGAGCTCACCTGAGACATAGAGCGGGCCGTCATTCGAGATCGCAACTTCATTGTATGTAGGCGTGGCTTCTACCAATTGCCCGTCTTCGCCATGCATGGCCAAAGCGCCCGTTGGGCATCTGGCGACAATCTCTGCCGTTTTGGCGCGATCGGCGAGGTTTGGGTCGCACCAGGGATCGCGTCCAGTTACGAATAAGTCGCCTTTTGCTCGGCCACACTCACCCACATGGATGCACAATCGGCGATCCCAAGTGACGGTTTCTGACGTGCCTTTATACTCAAAAATCGTCGTCTTGCTCATGGATCGTCGCCTTTTGTGCAGATGCTCGTTTAGTGGGCGTTCGCCTCTGATTGCAGCTGGGTATAGCTTTCGATGCCGATGCGATCGATCAGTTCAAACTGGGTTTCGATATAATCGACATGCTCTTCCTCATTGTGGAGGATCTTGCCGAACAGGTCGCGACTGACATAGTCGCGAACCTTTTCACTGTGTTCCATGGCATCACGCAGGAGCGGGATTGCGTCTTCTTCAAGAGCGAGGTCGCACTTCAAAATCTCCGTGACACTTTCACCAATCCGCAGTTTTCCGAGATCCTGTAGATTTGGCAGTCCGCCCAAAAACAGAATACGTTCGATTAGCCAGTCGGCATGGTTCATCTCTTCGATGGACTCTTTGTACTCGTACTCGCCCAACTTGCTGACACCCCAATCTTTCAGCATGCGGGAGTGTAAAAAATACTGATTGATCGCTGTGAGCTCATTCTTGAGCGCCAGGTTCAGAAACTCAATGACTTTTGCGTCGCCTTTCATGAGGCTTACTCCGTAAAACTACCTATGGACGCTGAGATAGTGGAGAATCGCTATAAATCAAGAAAAAATACAATAAAAACAATTAAGTATGATAGTGCGAGGCATTTGCAACGTAACTGAAAATCAGTCTCATTTTGCCCAATCATCGCGATTGCGATCATGAATGGGCCTAATCCATTGAAGGCGATAGAATTTATTTGATCCAATCTCGGGGAGGCGACGTAAATAATATTAGAGAGTGCACGCTCTCGCCGCGGGGCTGGGCCTAACGTTTCCTCCCTCCCAGTTTAGCTAGGTCACGCGGCCGACGTTTTATCTTCCGGAACAATGTGGGCTTCGGCCATATACTCACCCGAACGCATTTCGTGCAGGCGGCTCACTGTGCGTTGAAATTCGAAGCTGCCATCGCCTTCGGGATAGAGTTTCTCAGGTTCGGCTGCAGCGCTTGCCACGAGTTTAACCTTGGCTTCATAAAGCGTATCGATCAGCGCCACAAAGCGCGCTGCCTCGTTGCGTTTGGCCGGACTGAGCACCGGAATATCCTCGAGCAGGACGGTGTGAAACATGCTCGCAATGGCGCGATAGTCTTCGGCCCAAAGCGGCCTTGCGCAAAGCTCCTCAAACGTGAAGCGCGCGACGCCAGCGGCATCGCGCGCATAGGCTTTGTCGAGCGCTGCCGCCCCAGTGCCATCGGCATACCAGACCGGGGCTTCGGTGAGGCGTTCGAGCCGGTAGTCGCGCTCCGAAGCCAGTTCAAACACTTCGTTTTGGTCTTTGAGGAGATCAATGAAAGGCAGGAAGAGGTGGCGGTTCAGCCCATTCTTATAAAGCTCATCCGGATGGCGATTGGACGTCGCAACCACGGTAACGCCTCGTTTGAATAGATCCTCAAATAAGCCCGCCAGGATCATCGCGTCGGCGATTTGTGTGACTTGAAACTCATCAAAGCAGATCAGTTTCGCTTCAGCGGCGAACTGCTTCGCGACTGGAAAGATGGGGTTAGAGACGTCTCGCCTTTTACGCGCGGCATTCAACCGATCTTGCACACGCCCCATGAATTCATGGAAGTGAACGCGCATTGCTTTTACGGGGGCTTCGGCAAAGAAGAGGTCCATGAGCATGGATTTTCCACGCCCTACGCCGCCCCAGAGATAAAGGCCTTGCACGGCTTTGGGCTTGGAGAACCATCCGCCTTTACCACCCTTTTCCAGGCGCGCGAGCAGGTCATCCAATTTCTCAGCCGCCTGCACTTGTGCAGGATCGCGGCTCAGCTGTCCCGCCTCAATTCTCTGCGAAAGGATGTTGCTGACCTGACCCAATCAGCTGCCCCCGAGCGCGCGTGCGATCTCAGTCGAAAAGTTTGAGAGCGCTCCGGGTTGAACCAAGATGGTGGCTAGGATGCCAGCAAGGGCGCCGCCAAGGTGCGCCTCATGGCCGATCGCTTTGTTTTCGCGCTGGGCCAAGAGGGCGCTGCCAATGACGAAAACCAGGCCAAGGACGACAGCTGGCATAAAGAAGGGGATCGGAAAGATCATGAGCGGCTCAAACGGCCGGAACAGAATGAACGCCATGACAATCCCTGAGGTCGCGCCAGATGCGCCGAGCGCGCGATAATTAGGCTTGCTCTTATTCTCTAAGAGCGCCCAAGCGTTTCCGCCGAGCAAAGCTGCGCAATAGACAATCAGGTAGGCAACAGGGCCCATCACCCGTTCAACAAAACCGCCAAACATAAACAGGACATACATGTTCACGAAGAGATGCAGCATGCCGCCATGTAGAAAGCCGCTTGTGACCATGCGATGCCATTCCCTACGCTCCAAAATCGGGCCAACATGGAAGAGATTTCGATCAAGGAATTTCGGATTGGAGAGCGCGATCAAGCTCGCAATCACGTTTCCGACGATCAACAGTGATGTCACTGGAATGAGCAGAAACTGGTCCATTCTTTCGCCCTAGCCTATTGCGATTGAGGATGCACCTGGTTTTGCCGCTCAGGTCAACACATCATAGAGGTCGGTGCGTCGATCGCGGAAAAAGCCCCACGCGGCGCGATCTTGGTCTATCGCATCCAAGTCAAAGCTGGCACGGACGATCCCTGTCTCGGTGCGATCAAGGTCCGCGATGATGTCGCCCTTATGATCGGCAATGAAACTGGTGCCATAAAAGACCTGCCCATCTTCGTCACCGACGCGGTTCGCGGCGATAACAGGAATAACATTGCTCACTGCATGGCCTTGCATGGCGCGGCGCCAACGGGCAGCTGTGTCTAAGCTCTCATCCTGTGGCTCAGCCCCGATCGCGGTTGGATAGAGCAATAGATCCGCCCCCATGAGCGCCATGGCGCGCGCCGCTTCGGGGAACCATTGGTCCCAACAGATGCCGACGCCAATCTTGCCTTTTTGCGTGTCCCAAACTTTGAAGCCCGTATTGCCGGGGCGGAAATAGAATTTCTCTTGATACCCCGGGCCGTCGGGGATGTGGCTTTTGCGATAGACGCCAAGCGCGCGGCCATCTGCATCAATCATCACCACAGAGTTGAAATATTCTGGCCCGTCTTTCTCGAAAATGGAGACCGGGATCACCACCGCGCGCGCTTTGGCGATCTTTTGCATATCGACCACGGCTGGATGCTCTGCCCATCGATGGGCGGTGGCAAAGTGTGTCTCTTCCTGGGTTTTGCAGAAATAGTGATCGCTGAACAATTCTGGCGGCAGGATGATCTCTGCGCCGACGTCGGCCGCTTGCTCGATCAGCGCGCTCGCTTGCGCAATATTCTCGTACAGATCACCTTTGGCCATCGCGAACTGAAGCGCGGCCACGCGGATGGTTCGGATCATGGGGTCAGCTCCTCAAAGGTGGGGACTTGCTGGGTCATGCAATGAAAGGCGCCGCCGCCGGCAAGGATATGGCGCGCGGGCAGGGGGACAATTTTATGGTCGGGTAGCAGGTCTTCAATCGCTGTAATGGCGGCAGGTGCGTGTACGTCTTCATAGATGGGAAGAAAAACATGCCCATTACTGATCAAGAAATTTAAATGGCCCGCGGGCACCGGAACGCCTTCAGCATCCACGATGAGGCCCGGCGAGGGCAAGGTCGCAACGTCCAAGCCGTGCACGCGCAAGTCTTGCTCAATCGCGCGCAGCGTCTTGGCGTTTGGATCATCGGCTCCGGATGGGGTCTGGCAGAGCACGCGGCCGGGCCCAATGAAACGCGCAATATTATCGATATGGCCGTCCGTATGATCGTTCAGGAGGCCGTCACTCAACCAGATGACTTGGTCAACGCCAAAGGCGCGCTTGAGAGCCGCTTCTGCGATAGACTCGGTCCAGCCAGGATTTCGGTTCGGGTTTAAGACGCATTGGCGGGTCGTCATCAACCGCCCTGCGCCATCAAGTTCGATCGCGCCACCTTCTAAGACGAAGTCATGCTTGTGCAGGTGGAGACGATCGACGGAGGCGATGCCGCTCGCCGTCATCGTGTCACCGGTCATGATGTATTTGCCGCCCCAGCCATTGAATTCGAATGATAGGGCAATGGCAGAACCATTTTGGAGGGCGACGATCGGCCCGGTATCGCGCAGCCAAATATCGCCGGATGGGAGTGTATGCAGGCGCACGCGGCCCGCCTGGCCGTCCGCTTCGAGCGCAAACCAGGCGCTGCCATAAGCCTCTCGGGAGCCGCAGGCGATCTGGACAGGCGTGACCTTACAAAGCGCGCGGACAAAACCAGCAATCTCCTCTCGGGCGCCCTCGAACGCCTCGCCCCATTCGCTCCGCAGATGCGGCCAACCCACCCAGACGGCGGCCTGCGGCGCCCATTCGGGCGGAATGAAGAGGGGCGTGTGCGTCATGGACGCGCCTTTGCCACAAGGATTTGAAAACCACAAAGAAAAAGGGCGACGCCTTCTGCACCGCCCTTTTAAGATTTAAGATCTAAGCGGACTTAGAACTCAAAGCGAAGCCCGACGCGGATCTCGTAGACAGAGTCGTTGAAGTCTGCGCGGGTCGAGTCGTCAAAGCTTGAGATGCTAGAGAATCGATAAACACAGTCGCCTTGTGCCAAGCAGGTCGTACGAGGCAAGTCGCCCTGCAGAGCAGGCGCTGCATCGATTGCCGCTTGATCAACCAGTCCGGTATTTTCGATCAACTCAGCGCGAACCCGGTCGACGACACCGAAGCCAGGTCCGT
>CALFRH010000665.1 GCA_937919225.1 uncultured Parvularcula sp. | reverse complement strand
ACCATCTGCCAGCAAAGCATTTACCGCAAAGCCGGTTATTACATCACGTCCGGAGTGATCCGCTTTACGGATCAGGCGCCGTCGCCAACTCAAGGTATCATGGCCCGTTAGGCGTTCATATTTGAGCAAAAGCGTTGCCCACTCATAATGGTGACCAGGCTCGAATACAGTCTTTTGCTCACATGTAACGAGCCTCCAGTCTTCGGTGAAAAACTCAGTCAGGATATCAGTGGCAGGATTGAAGAAACGCGTTTCAAACAGGCGCACGATCTCACTAGCTCGCTCAAGCGCCTTCTTGCAAGCTGTGGCGGCGTGATAAGCCAGCATGGCTTCCAGGAGATGCATATGCGGGTTTGCCCGACGAGGCAGGGCGGCTGGAACGGCCTCATACCAACCGCCATGCGCGGGATCCTTCATCTCAGCGTCAATACAGGCAATGGCATCATCTGCCAGCTTAATAGCGCTTTCGTTACCCGTCGCTTGATAGACCGCACTACCAGCAAGAATGATGAATGCATGATCATAAAGATCGCGCCGCTCGTCCAAGGGCGTTCCATCTGGTTTGACGATATGCACCCAGCCGCGGTCCGGGTGCCGCAGGCGCGTATCCATATATGTGACGCCTTGCTCGACTATCCTGAGTGCGGCGTCGACATTCGGCCACCCCAATGTGATCGCTTTTGAGAAGCTGAACACTTGTCGGGCCTGTACGCGAACACGGCGGTTAGACTGTGTATCAGCCACGCCATCCATACTGAGCTGCTCTACAAAGCCGCCATGCTCGTGATCCCAGGCTTTTTCGGCCCAGACATCAAAGGCATTGAAAAGCCAGGCGCGTGTCTCATCGATTAAGTCTTCAGAGAAGCCGAGCGCATAGCGCTTTTTCTGGACCATTGAGCCGAGAGACTTCACAGCGGCCGCATCGCTCATGGGCGTGACCATGACCTCATCACCCGTTGCGACAATCACCAGATCCTTAAGTCCGCTGACCGAGACATAAGGCCCTTCAGACCGCACATACAGGCCCTCAGAATCCTGTACCAGAACAGGACCACTGACATAGTTCTCAGTCGCATTGCCGGTCAATAATTCGTGCAGTGCAGGATACCCCCCAACATCGTTCCAGCCCATTTTGACCGGAACAGTCTGTACATTTCGGGCTTTCTCCATCACGGCATAGTCAATAGAGATGCTTGGCGTTTCTGCACATGATATTGGATCGAGATTTAGGGTCTGTTCCGATGTGCTGGTGAGTGCTGTTCTTACACCCGCAAGAACATGCGGCGCATTCGCTTCGAGAGCTTCCAGCATGGCTCCGGCCTTGAACAGGAAAATACCCGCATTCCAATAGTAAGAGCCTGCCGCAAGGTACATCTTGGCGACGTCAAGTTTTGGCTTCTCGACAAACTCCTCAACCGCAACCGGATTATCCAATGCGCCATCCTTGGCAGCCTTGATATAACCATAGCCGGTCGCGGGGTGGTTTGGTATAATGCCGAAGGTTACAATTGCTCCGTTCCGAGCTGGCGCTGTGGCGGCAGCGATTGCACGGTGAAAAGCTGGGACATCCTTAATGCTGTGATCTGCGGGCAGAATCAGAATCAGATCTTCAGCATCATAGAGCAAACAGGCCGCCGCGATGGCAGGGGCCGAATTACGACCGAAGGGTTCCAAAATCTTCCGGGAGCCGGGTAAAGTCTCATCCAGCAAGCCTTCATGCTGTTTCGATCCCACAATCAAAGGAGGCGAAAAGCTCAGAGTAACCTCATGGGGTGTATTGAACCGCTCCGCCGTTTCCTTAATCATGCTTTTTGAGGATGTCAGCGCGAGAAACTGTTTTGGCTGCTCAGGTGTAGACAAAGGCCAAAGCCGGGTGCCCGAGCCACCACACAGAATAACAGGATGGACAGTTTGAGTCATCTACGACACCCCAAGGTACAACGAAATGGAACACCCAGTGCTCTACATCCCCCGAAAATGCAAAGTTTATACCTTCCGATCCTGTAACCTAAACGACGCCAATCTCAAGGCAGTCATGGACATGAATCAGACCTATAGGGCGGATTGCACTATCGACAATGTAAAGCGCCGTAATCTTGTGCTCACTTATCAGGGACAAGGCTTCTGCTGCCAAACCATCATCGCGGATCGTTCTCGGATTTTCGGTCATGATATCCGCAGCCGTTTTTACTTCGAGACGGTCATTAAAAGCCCGACGAATATCACCATCAGTGATAATGCCGCAGAGTATTTCATCTTCGACAACGCCGCAGCATCCAACGCCTCCCTGATTGATGGTTTCAATAGCCTCCGAAAACGGGGTTGTTTTGATACACAACGGCATCTCTTCATGATGAATGAGCTCTGTGACGCACTTTAGAGCTGCGCCGAGTTTTCCGCCCGGATGGAAAGTATGGAAATCCCGTTCGCTAAATCCTTTCTGACGCAGCAGCGCGACAGATAAGGCATCTCCAAGTGCGAGCATTTGGGTTGTCGAGGTCGTCGGTGCCTTCGTGATTTCGCAAGCTTCAGGGGATTTGGGAATCAGCAGACAGATATTCGAGTCCTTGGCTAATGTCGATTTCGCGCCTGACGTCATGCCAATCAAAGGGATGTTATACCGCCCGCAATACCCGATAATGTCTCTAAGTTCTGGCGTTTCGCCGGAGTTAGACAAAGCAAGCACGACATCCACGTCGGCTATCATGCAGAGGTCGCAATGGCTGGCATCACCCGGATAAACATAAAGCGCG
>CALFRH010000664.1 GCA_937919225.1 uncultured Parvularcula sp. | reverse complement strand
CTCAATGCGGGCTATGATAAGGCGTACACGACCCAGAACGGTCATCGACTACGCGGTTTCGCTGAGCTACGGGGCGATTATTATCGCTATACGGATGCTAATCGGGGTACCCAGGCCTGTAACGCTGGGCGCGAACTGCTAGACGCCAATCAAGACGGTATCTTTGACACGTTTGACAATTGCCGTGAGGTGCTACCGCGCCAGGGTCTGGAGGAGGAATTCTCCACCTCACGCTTTTTGCCCACTGCGGGGGTTGAGTGGTCCTATCCACTGGCAAAACTTACCGACAACGCCACCTTCATCATTGAACCAAGGGTTCAGGCCATTGTGAGTCCCAATGAGGACTTTAGCGATGACATCTTTAATGAGGATAGCGGCTTTTTCCAGTTCGACAGCATCACCCTTTTTGACGTCAACAAGTCCCCTGGCCTTGATCAGTGGGAGGACGGACAACGTTTAAATGTTGGCGTATCGGGCACCGCCATCTTTGGCGACAAACTCACCCTGTCGGGCACAATTGGCCAACAGTTCCGGGCAGATATTTCAGCTGCGTTCGGGAATGAAGCTGGCATCGGTGATACCACATCGAACTATGTGGGGGATCTGAGGATCAACTATGGAAGCAATTTGTCGATGAACAACCGGTTCCTCATCGACGATGATAGCGGAAGCCTGCAACGGGGAGAAAGTACTGTGAGAGCGAGGCTCGGCCGCTTCACGACGAACCTCTCCTATATCACGGATAAAGACCCGACACTCGCCAATCCCAATAAAAGGGACGAATTCCTCACCACGACAGCGACCTTTAAATTGACAGACCGATGGACCGTTGGGGGGACATGGCGGGAGGACCTCGATCAGAGCGATACAATCGCCCAGAGTCTTATCCTCCGATATCGGGACGATTGCACCCTCATTTCGCTGAACTGGCGCTTCGACAATCAACGCGGTAACGACAATGAGTTCGACCTTAACCGTAGTTTGACCCTCAACTTCGACTTGATCGGCTTTTAGATTCGTTTCGCTCGTTTAGAGCCGCCAAACCGCATACACCTTCACTGAAAACCCTCTAACAGAGGTTGTTGCCTCGCCTTTTTCGTTTTTTTGACGCGAACACGCTCCGACGGCACGCATCTTGAACTTTGCCACCCAGACACGAACCCGTGAAGGAGTTGGCAGGATGGTGCATCCAATTGATTTACATGTGGGACAGCGGTTGCGGCAGCGCCGGTGCCTGTTGGGCATGACCCAGCAAAAGCTAGCCGAAGCCGTCGGCATTAAGTTCCAACAGATCCAAAAGTATGAGTCTGGCGCAAACCGCGTTTCAGCCTCTCGCCTTTGGGCCCTGGCCGAGGCACTTGAAGTGCCAGTGAGCCATTTCTTTGAAGGCCTGTCCCGGCAGGACCAAGAAGCCCTAGTGCATACCCACCACGATGATGAAGAAGATCGGCCGTATATCGCTCCCGAAGTCTTCTCCAGCAAAGAAACCATCGATCTCGTGCGGGCCTACTACAACTTAAAAGAAGGTCCTCGTCGCCGCCTGTTGGATCTTGCGAAGACCCTAGCGGGCGCCGCTTAGGCAATACGGACCACATATGGACCCCATGGGAGGGGCCCCCCTTGAAGCCATGTGCCAGGCGCGGTACCGCGCCGGCCATGGCTTCTTCACGTTTACCGATAGACCGCAGCTTCTTTAGCTCCCTAGCCGCTGCTGCGGCAAAGGAAACCACCTCGCGCTTTCGGGGTGCCCACGCGGTCGAGAACAAAGAGGATGGCGGCTTTGATCCGGTGACGGATGCTGACAGGGGCGCCGAGCAGGCCATTCGTGCCCTGATCGCAAAGACTTATCCAGATCACCGTATCCTTGGCGAGGAGGACGGAGAAAGCGGTGGCCCCTCCCCCTATCGCTGGGTTATCGATCCAGTGGACGGCACGCGCGCCTTTATCTGCGGTGTCCCAGTTTGGACCACTCTTGTGGGCCTTGAAGAAGACGGCCTCCCCTTGGCGGGCCTTATCGATCAGCCGGTACTTGGCGAACGCTGGATCGGCATCGGGGGTGATGCCACTCAGTTTACCGATAAAACAGGAACGAAACGCGTGCACACCTCAGGGTGTGAAGCAATAGCCGATGCCAAAATGATGGTGACCGACATCCGTCCCGACGCTTATTTCACTGAACCTCAAGCCGCCGCTGTGGGTAAGGTCGCCAATGCTGCCCGGGTCTTACGGCAGGGCCTTGATTCTTACGGGTTCGGTCTTGTTGCCTCCGGCCAGATGGACTTGGTCGTTGAGGCATCCCTCTCTTGGTACGACATCGCCGCCGTGATCCCCGTGGTGGAGGGCGCCGGCGGCGTTGCTATCGATTGGAAAGGTGAGCCGCTGCGCGCCGATCATTTTCGAGGCGATGTGATCATCGCCGCGACGGAAGGCCTTGGGGCCGCGGCGACTGAGATGCTGAAGGCGGCGCTTTAAAACCTTAACCCGAGGGCGGCCTTCACTTGGGAGAGGCCTTGAATTTGCTCGAGGACTGGTCCGGGTACCTCACCATCAGCGGCAACAAGAGCGATGGCCTCTTGCGTCGCTTCCGTTCGGCCAAGGTGGAAGGTGGCAATGTTGATACCCGCCTCACTTAAAATCCCCCCAAGAGCGCCGATAAACCCAGGCGTGTCTTCGTTGCGGATAAAGAGCATATTGGGGGAGAAACTGGCCTCAAGGCGAATATCGCCGAGGCGGACCATCCGAGGTTCGCCGCCAAAGAGCGCCCCAACAAACTCATGGGTGCCATCCGCCGTGGTAATAGCGACAGCGATCGTGGCGTCATAGTGGCGAGACATATTGGCTTTGGTCTCCTTCACTTTAATCCCACGATCCTTCGCAATGCTGGGTGCATTGACGAGGTTCACATCCGCTAAGTTTGCGCGGAGCACACCGGCAAGCGCTGCGGCATTCATCGGCTCAGGGTTCAGCTCACTGACAGAGCCCGCATAGGTAATGTCGATGCCCGTGATCCCCTCAGAAACGATTTGGCCTGCCATGCTGCCAAGCTTTTCAGCCAGCGCAATATAGGGTTTGAGACGTGGCGCCTCCTCCGCGGACACTGATGCCATGTTGAGGGCATTCGTCACCGCGCCAAGGAGAAGATAGTCGGAAATTTGCTCAGCGATTTGGATCGCCACATTCTCCTGCGCTTCTTTCGTGGCCGCACCCAAATGCGGGGTACAGACCACATCATCACGACCAAAGAGGGGGTTGTTGGTTGCAGGCTCTTCTTCAAATACGTCAAGCGCCGCACCCGCCACATGGCCACGGTCCAGGGCGTCGAGCAAAGCCGCTTCGTCAACCAGGCCGCCGCGGGCACAGTTTATGATGCGAATACCAGGCTTCGTCTTTGCAATCGCTTCGGCGGAAATAATATTCCGTGTACTATCGGTCAATGGCGAGTGAAGTGTGATGATGTCAGCCCGCGCTAGGAGGGTGTCGAGGTCCACTGCCTCAACCCCAAGATCCACAGCGCGTTCGGGTGTCAGGAATGGGTCGAACGCCACCACCTTCATTTTCAGGCCTTGGGCGCGATCCGCAACGATGGACCCAATATTGCCGCAGCCGATAAGACCGAGAGTTTTGCCGTGAAGCTCTTGGCCCATAAAGCGAGACTTCTCCCACTTACCATCCTGGGTCGACCGGTTGGCCTCGGGGATCTGCCGCACCAGCGACATCATCATGGCAATAGCATGTTCCGCTGTGGTGATCATGTTGCCAAACGGCGTGTTCATCACCGCGATGCCCGCCGCCGTCGCCGTAGGAATATCGATATTGTCAACGCCGATCCCGGCCCGGCCAATGACCTTAAGATTCGTCCCCTTACTAATAATTTCTGCTGTCGCCTTCGTCGCGGACCGGATCGCAAGGCCGTCATAGTCACCAATCATCGACGCCAGCTTCTCGGGGTCTTTACCAAGGCCAGGCTCAAAGGTGACATCGATGCCGCGGGATTCAAAAATCTTGACGGCGTCTTCGCTGAGTTTGTCGGAAATCAGAACACGGGGCATAGCCACCTCTATTTTTTTGAGAAGATAAAAGCGCTAAAGCGCTGCAATTTCAGTTTCAAAAGCCCAATCAAGCCAGGGGGTCAGGGCCTCAAGGTCCGCCGCCTCCACCGTGGCCCCGCACCAAATGCGCAAGCCTGGGGGCGCATCGCGATAGCCGCCAAAGTCGAGGGCGACGTCTTCCGCCCCGAGGGCTTTTTCCATTCGCTTCACAAAGGCACGTTGATCAGCCGCCTCAAGAGCAGCAAATCGCCCGTCAACGATTGAGAGGCAGACGGAGGTGTTGGAGCGTATCTCTTCACCAATGGCAAGGAAATCGACCCAGCCTGTCTTCGCCACCCAGGCTTCCAAAACGCCGAGGTTACGATTGGCACGCCCCATCAACGCCGATAACCCGCCTACGCTTGTAGCCCAATCGAGAGCATCCACATAATCCTCAACGCACAACATTGAGGGGGTGTTGATGGTCGCGCCCTCAAAAATCCCCTCAATGAGCTTACCACCCTTTGTCAGCCTAAAGATTTTTGGCAGTGGCCAAGGGGGCGTGTAGCTTTCAAGCCGCTCCACGGCGCGAGGGCTTAGAGTGAGAATGCCATGCTGCGCTTCACCGCCGAGCACCTTTTGCCAAGAATAGGTCACCACATCGAGCTTAGCCCACGGCAAGTCTTGGGCGAATGCCGCCGAGGTTGCATCGCACAGGGTAAGGCCCTCACGGTCCTCAGCGATCCAGTCACCATTGGGCACCCGCACCCCAGAGGTAGTGCCATTCCAGGTGAAGAGAATATCGTGGGCCATATCGACAGCCGCTAAGTCCGGTAATTCTCCGTAAGCCGCTTTTACCACGGTCGGTTCAATCTTCAGCTGTTTCACTGCATCGGTGACCCAGCCCTCTCCAAAGCTCTCCCAGGCCAAAGCGGTGACAGGTCGCGCGCCTAGCATTGTCCACATGGCCATTTCATAGGCGCCCGTGTCAGAGGCCGGAACGATACCGATACGATAATCAGTAGGCACGCCTAAAATGGCGCGCGTTTTATCGATCGCCTCTTTCAGGCGTGCTTTTCCGACACTCGACCGGTGAGATCGTCCTAATGTCTCTGTGCTGAGCCCTGCCGCCGACCAGCCAGGACGTTTGGCACAGGGGCCGGATGAAAAATGAGCGCGAGCAGGTTTTTGGCTTGGTTTTTCCATAGTTCTCAAGCTGGCTGTTGTCAGGGATGGCCCCAAAGGGCGCGATAAACGCTCTCTTATGCTGCGGTGCAAGAGAAAATCAACGCTCTTTAGTGCACCGGACAATCATATTGAATCGAAGATAGTCGGCTCACGCGCGACAAACGAAGACTCTACAGCATCTGTCTTATTCAATCAGACGGTTTGATGCTGTAGCGCGCAAGCCGCTATTTGCAGAAGAGCGTTTCCCCCTTGCATCAGCGAGGGTGAATGGCCCATGGCGCGATAATGTCCTCCTCCGTTCCATCACCATCCCCCGGACCATCTGAAAAGGTCCCCCCAGCGGTGCCAACAGCGCAAGACTGGATGCTATTGGGGCTCATTACAGTGTTGGGCGCATCTGGTTTTGCTGGCATTAAGGTGTCGGTTGAAACCGCCCCTCCATCTATTGTGGCTGCCGGGCGTATTTGGGTGGGGGCAGCTCTCCTTTACCTCTACATGAAGGCAACTGGCCGTAAACTTCCTCCGCTTAAAGAACAAGGAGGCGGCTGGTCACCACTCTGGGGGTTCGCCGCAGCGGTCGGTGTCGCAAGCTACACATTTCCGATGTTTGTTATTCCGGTCGCACAATTGTCGGTGTCTTCCCTTTTGGCTGGCATATACATGGCGTTCATGCCAATCGCGACGGTCGTGTTGGCGGCGCTCTTCGCTGACGAGCCCCTCACCCGGCAGAAGCTCGCCGGCGCCATCATTGGCACCTTGGGGGTGATATTCCTCATAGGACCTATGGGGCTACAAGGCATCTTTACACAAAGTGTCTTTGCACAACTGCTGCTCATTCTGGGGGCAACCGGGTACGCTGTCGGCAGCGTCATTACCCGACGGGCGCCGGAGGCCCCTGCCCGGTCCTTCGCCACTATGATGATGTTGACAGCAGGCCTCGCCGCCACGCCCCTCGCCCTAATGGATCTCCGTCAGTTAGGGGAAGTGAGCATCACCTCTTGGCTTGGCATCATTTATTTGGGCGTCGTTCCCACTGGGATGACCTCGATCATGATTATCCTGGTGGTGCGTCGCGTGGGCGCAGGGTTTATGGCCCTGTGCAATTATCTCATCCCCATTATGGCAATTATTTATGGCGTCGTTTTATTCGGTGAGACCCTCGCCTGGCGATATGCCATCGGTCTTTGCACTATTCTGGTCGGAATCGCGTTGGTTCAACCGGGGTCGGCGAAGGGACTTCTTCAGTCTTTGAGGCAGATAATTGGCAAAGCCTAAGCCGCGGCCCGCTCTGCCAGCGCCCGCTCATAGGCTGTGTTGATCACCGCCATCCGGTGCTCAGAAATGCGCACAAGATCCTCGGGAACCCCTCGAGCAACCAGCGCATCAGGATGGTTGTCTTTCACCAATTTAAGATACTCGGTCTTTAAGTCCGCGTCACTGACACTCGGCTCAACCCCCAGAATGACATAGGGATCCTCTTTGTCCGCCCCCAGATGAGCTGCCTTCACCCGTCGCCAAGTATTCTTACCCAGTCCAAAACCGTCCGCCGCTACCCGCAACAGACCCATTTCATCCGGGTGCATTACACCATCAGCAAGAGCAATATAGAAAAGGCAATCGAGCACATCCTCTAGAATGGCGCAGTCATCCCGAAACAGGCGTCCCACCTGCCGCGCGTAAGAATCAAAGCCCGCAATATCCTCGGTTGCAAGGAGGAATACCGTTCGAACCTTTTCCTCCTCCTCCGGGGGGTAGGAGAAAAAGGAGCGGAAGACAGCCACCTCATCATCGGTCACAACGCCATCAGCCTTCGCCATTTTTGCGGATAGGGCAATCAGCGCAATCGAAAAGATAGCCGCATCCCGGCGACGCTGACGGGCGGCCATCGCCTCCATCAAGCTTCCTAAGGTCCTCTCCCGGGCTTCCTCCAGAAGGGCAATTATTCGTTCCCACAAGGTCATTTCTCAGGGCTTAGACGATCACGCCACCTGCACAACCACTACCAGGCTTAAACCCTCGAAATCTTACACTTGCCGGACAATATAGACTCTTTGTTTTTAACGCTTGAGCCTGCTTTTTTAGGATCCAAGTCGATCATCCGGCGCACAAAAATAGAATAGAATTCTATTTATTGGATGCCAGACGATCCCTGTACTTTTACAGACATGGCACTTTCATAGAAATGAAAGCACGCAGATGATGGCCACCATAAGGAGCGAAGACGTAAAAAAAGACCGCCATCATCACGATGGCAGTCTTTCAAACACTCTCACGCCGCAGCAACCATCTCAACAATGGTTCGGGATCCCCCATTTGTTCAAATAGGTTAGTCAGAAACCTGAAGATCACCTGCCGACGACCGTCCACGGCGATCCTCGATCAGTTCGTAGGAGATTTTCTGACCATCTTTTAGGCCCTGCAGGCCCGCCTGCTGAACAGCAGAGATGTGAACGAACACATCGTTCCCACCTTCATCAGGTTGAATAAACCCGAAGCCTTTTTCGGAATTGAACCACTTTACCGTACCGGTTGCCATTGGCGTGTCTCCTTAACCCGGTTGCCCCCCATCGCCGGTGACCACCACCGGGATCGAAGGGGTAGAAACTTCAGTTCGGGTCGAAGGTGACGTTTCCGTCGATCGTCCGGTACCAAATCTCTATCGTGCCCTATTATGCGGGGGAATGAGAGAGGGAGTAAAGACTTTTTCGCCTAGGGCGGGCAATTTGCGATGCACAAGCGAGGGCTGGTTGCCTCTACCCCCGATCGCGGAGCAAACGCTGCTTCTGTCGTCCCCAATCGCGATCTTTTTGGGTTTCTCTCTTGTCGTGAAGCTTCTTGCCTTGAGCTAAGGCAATATCGAGCTTTGCTAGCCCTCGGTCGTTAAAGACAAGCTTAAGCGGCACAATGGTGTAGCCCTTACGCTCCACCGCGCCGGTGAAGGTCGCGATTTGCCGTTTACTTAACAAGAGCTTCCGGGCCCGTTTGGGCGCATGATTCTCTCGATTACCGCCCGAATATTCAGGGATATTGGCATTGATGAGCCAAATCTCGGTCCCGTTAGGGCCCGCCTCAGGCGAACAATAACTTTCAGCAATGTTCGCCTTCCCCTCGCGCAGCGCCTTCACCTCAGTGCCCGTCAACACAATTCCCGCCTCGATCACATCATCAAGGGAGTATTCGAAGCGCGCACGCCGGTTCTCCGCGACGGTTTTTCGTCCGGGAGCCTCTTTTTTGTTTTTCTTTGGCGCAGCCATGGCGGCGATCTTTCACGAACGGAACAAGAATGGTCGACGAAGATAGGAGCGAGGCCCCTCCGCCCGCAAGGGATACACCCACAAAAAAAGAGAGATCGACTAAAATTTGACAGCATGCTGCCTGAATTGATTCACATTTCTACCCTACGAATACGCTTGGGCAGGGTGGCGTCGAGGAAGAGGAATTCAAACTTTGCGCTGTCAGTTCAAGGCCAGCCCCACGCCGAAGATGTCGGCTATGGGCGCAGCGGCCACCGCATCTCTTTGTTCTTTATTCATTTATGCGCCGGCTCACGCCCAGATGATGGGCGGTCACGATCATGACCATGATCACGGGACCCAAGCTCTGATGGTGAATATGGGAGACACCTATCGCCTGTCGGACTGCGATCTTCACGTCTCGAGCCTCCACATTATGGGGCGGTTTGTGGTGGACAATGCCCTCGGCCAAATGTGCGATGAGATTTCAATTGCCGCCGACAACATCATGGTGATGGGCTCAAGCGCCTCTTTCGAGGTCGGCAGTGAGGACACCCCCTTTGACGGCTCCCTTACCATCACCCTGACGGGCGACACGGGCGACGACGCCCTCATCAATGGGGTCCACGACCGCTTCTTTATGGTGATGCGTGGAGCCAGCCTTAACCTCCATGGCAACTCGCGCGACAAGGTCAGCTGGACGCAGCTTGGCAGCTACGCAGGGAAAGGGGCCACCCTCATCGACTTGGCCGAGCCCGTAAATTGGGACGCGGGCGACGAGATTGTCATCGCCCCCAGCGGGATGGAGGCCCAGGAGGCTGAGCAACGCCCCATCATAAATGTTGGGGCCGGTGGGACCGTTATCACCCTCG